>NZ_JANSHH010000032.1:0-202408 GCF_047461515.1 Synechococcus sp. W70.1 | reverse complement strand
CCTTGCAACGCCGCCCCACCCCCACCCCCGATCCTCTCGAGCCAGAGCCGCCTGCCCAGCGTTTCCGCATCACCTACAGCAAAGCCGGGGATCTGCGTTGGCTAGGCCACCTGGATCTCATGCGCCTATGGGAGCGGGCCTGTCGGCGCGCCGGCTTGCCCCTAGCCTTCAGCGGCGGCTACCACCCCATGCCTCGACTAGCCAACGCCAACGCCCTACCCATCGGCCAGGAAGGCTACGGCGAAGTCCTCGATCTGGAGTTGCTAAAGCGCCCCGAGGGGCCCGTTACCCCTGACGAACTGCGCGCCCTGCTTGTCGAACAACTGCCGCCAGAAATCTCCATCCGGGCCATCCAAGAGATTGGCCTACGAGATCCCTCGGCTACCGAAGCCGTCTATGCCGCTGAGTATCAGCTCACTGTAAGTTGCGAGTCGCCCACTGCCGACTGGCCAGCCTGGGTCACCCAGATCCTGGATGCGCGCGAGATCTGGATTGAAAAAGTCTCCAAGTCGGGCAAAGCTTCTCTCTTCAATGCCCGTCCCCTGCTATACTACCTGGAGTTTCAGGGCTTGGCCCCCGACGGCAGCGCCTGCCTCCTCTACTGTGGCAGTTGCCGCAACAACGGCGCCTACCTGCGGCCCAACCAACTGCTGCAAATGGCCGAGGCCCTGGGCTTGCCTCGCTGGACGCTGCAGGCGGCCAAACGGCTGCGCTTGTTGTGGGAGGACGGCACCTTGAATTCCGACTGAGGACGGGTGGCAGGATCCCCTGGACAAATCCCCAGTCAGGCTGCGGTATCAGGGTTAGCTGGGCTGAGGGATCCCGCAAGCGCTATAATTTTGCTACCCCTGGCTTCTGCCGCTGCCACCCTTGCTAGCCCTCAACCTAACCCAAGGCAAGATGAGCAGCCAGCAAAAGTCGGGCCAAATTTGAGCTCACTATCCAGAGCAGGCAGCAGCCGCAACAGGGCCCAGGCGCCAGGTGCTACAGAGAGGTGTGCCTCTTCCAGTTAGGCCTAGCTTTTCATTTCTCCCGAGGACAGGCTTCTTTCCTGCAGGCAAGTTACGGGCAAGAGGTGGCTAGGCTGCCACAGGCTCCTCTGCTGGGCTACTTTTTTCCTGCTGCCTGTCTATAAAGTTCGTCGTTGGCCATTGGAGCAGAGCTTAGGGTAATGGACAGCTGCACGATGAGTCAATTTTGTTGTCAAATCGAGCCAATCCTAGAACACCACTTCTCCGAGACGAGGGCAAATCCAAAACCGCAGGCCGTGGGGGCGGGGAGGGAAATGCATGCCTAGGCAGATCGTTATTGCTGAGCAACACCGCATTGCCGCTGTCTTTGCCGAAGACCAAGTCCAAGAGCTGATCATCGCCAGTGGCACCCACCAGGTGGGGGATATCTACGTGGGTGTCATCGAGAACGTCCTGCCCAGCATCGATGCCGCCTTTGTCAACATCGGCTCTGGAGAACGCAACGGGTTTATTCACGTCAGTGACCTAGGCCCGCTGCGCCTCAAACGCAACCAGGCTCCCATTTCCGAACTGGTCCTGCCGCAACAGAAAGTGCTGGTGCAGGTCATGAAAGAGCCCACTGGCAACAAAGGGCCGCGTCTTACGGGAGACCTGGCTCTTCCAGGGCGCTACCTGGTGCTGCGACCTTACGGCAAAGGGGTGTATTTGTCTCGCCGCATCGAGGATCGAGAAGAACGCAATCGCCTGAAATCGCTAGCCATCTTGATTAAGCCCCCCCAAATGGGCCTGTTGGTGCGCACTGAGGCCGAGGGAGTCGCTGAAGAGGCGATGATCGATGACCTGGAGCAATTGAAAAAGCTCTGGGAAGAGATTCAACAGCAGTACCAGGCGGCACGGGGGCCGGGTCTACTGAGACGAGACGAGGATTTTATCCAGCGGGTGCTGCGGGACGTCTACTCAGACGATGTCAACCGCATCGTTACTGACTCGGCGGCCGGTGCGAAGCGGGTGCGCAGCTATCTGCAAGGCTGGAACAAAGGAAAAATGCCGCCCGGCGTTGTGGTCGAGGTTCACCGTGAGCCCACCCCCATCTTGGAGTATTTCCGGGTCAATGCGGTTATTCGCCAGGCGCTGCGGCCGCGGGTGGATCTACCCTCCGGGGGCTATATCGTCATCGAGCCCACGGAGGCCCTGACCGTGATCGATGTCAACTCTGGCTCTTTCACCCAGTCGGCCACTTCCCGCGAGACGGTGCTGTGGACCAACTGCGAGGCTGCCACCGAGATTGCCCGCCAACTGAGGCTGCGCAACATTGCCGGCGTGATCGTGGTGGATTTCATCGACATGGACTCCCGCCAGGATCAGCTGCTGGTCTTGGAACACTTCAACAAAGCCCTTGCCCATGACAAGGCCCGACCCCAGGTGGTTCAGCTCTCAGAGTTGGGGCTAGTGGAACTCACCCGCAAGCGGCAGGGGCAGAGCCTCTATGAGATCTTTGGCCACCCCTGCCCCACCTGTGAGGGGCTAGGGATCCTGGCCCGACTGCCGGGATCCGAGCCGGGGCGGCTGTTAACTGTCGAAAGTGGACGACCGGTAACGCTGCCTGGCGAGGTTGAGGAGGGCGAAGAGGAGAGCGCTAGCCCAATTCTGCCCCGGAATGGTGATTCCCAGCGGGCGCGCCTGCAGCTAGGAAGCAATGGGGCATTGCCACCAAGTCTAGACCGCTCTCGGCTGGCTCAAGGAGAGCGACTGGAGCCAGAGGAAGCCAGGGCTGAGCCGGTGCGCAAACGGCCTCGCGAAGAGGGAGCAGTAGAAGAGGAAAGCCCGCAGCCACTGCCAGTGGCAGGGGCAGAGCAGAAGCGCAAGGAAGTCCATCGCCCTGGCCGGGGGGAGGATGCTGGGCGCGCCAGTGGGATAGAGTCCCCAGAGAGCCAGCCAGCTCGACAAACCATCACTGTGGAGATGACTCCTCTCCAGCAGCGGGTCTATTCGGAGCTGGGGCTGTCACCCCTGTTGCTTCTGGATCAGCCGCCGCCGGCGGGCCGAGACACGGTGGTTAGGGTCATTTTGCCAGGCACGGCCAAGGTGGACAGCCCGGTGGAGGCAAAAACCGACACCACTTCTGCCAACGGCGCGCCTTCGGCGGAAGTTACCCAGCCTGAACGGTTGCCTACAGAATCAATAGCAGAGCCACCGGCAACAGGGGCGCCGCCAGAAGTGGTCATTGATCCCTCTCACCAGTCTCCAGCAGCCTCCAGACGACGGCGCTCTCGCAGCAGCTAGCCAAGCCGGTTAGCGCTCTTGCTTGAGACAGCGCTGAGGCCGTATGGACAGAGCAACGAAGCCAAGCTTAAGGTGCGAGGGATCCCTGTGGCAAGAGGGGATCCTGCGGGTAGCAGGCGTGGATGAAGTGGGGCGAGGAGCCTTGGCGGGGCCGGTAGTGGCAGCGGCAGTCATCCTGCCACCCCACCTTGATCCCGAGGTGCTGGCAGGGGTGAAGGATGGCAAGCAACTGCGCCCACGGCAGCGTGCCCAATGGGCAGAGCGGATTTGCCAAGTGGCCCTGGCTGTAGGCATTGGCAGTGCTTCTGCTGCCGAAATTGACCAACTCAACATTCGACAGGCGACGTTGCTAGCCATGCAGCGAGCTCTGGCCCAAGTGGGGGAAGTGGAGCACATCCTGCTGGATGGACTGCCGCTGGCGGAGCTGGGATCCCAGCAGACGGCGCTGGTCAAAGGGGATCAGCTCTGCCTCTCCATCGCCGCTGCCTCCATCGTGGCCAAGGTCTGGCGGGATGCCCTGATGCAGAGCTGGGACTCCCAGTACCCCGGCTACGGCTGGCGCACCAACGTCGGCTATGGGACACGGGAGCACTGGCTAGCGCTGCAGCGCTTGGGGCCAAGCCCCCAGCATCGCCATAGCTTTGCCCCCGTTCGGGACTTGCAAGCAGGCCAGTGGGAGGGTAGGATAAGGTCTGAAGGCTGCCCACGTAGCTCAGCGGACTAGAGCACTGGGTTCCGGTCCCAGGGGTCGGAGGTTCGAATCCTTTCGTGGGCGTTAGTCGGGATTGGGTCAAGGGCTGGCGGTGGGCGCTGGCAACACGTAGATAGACTCCACCTGCTGGCCTGGCGAGGGGACAGCTTGAATGATCCCTTTTCCAATGTGATAGATGACTTTCTCGGCCTGGAGTTGATTTTCTCCTTGGCGGACGGTGACCCGGCCTTCCAGCTCAATCCGCTGCTCTTGGCTGTAGTAGACCGCCTTGTGAGCGCGGGCCGTGAGGCGCTCAGCAGGGAAGCGGAGGGTAACATTGCCAGTGGCTACGAACACCCCTGTATTGGCGTTGGCCTCCTGAACATCGGCGCTAATGCTGATGGCGCGTGGATTTTGCCCCCACGCTGGGCCGGGGATCGCAAGGGCCAACCCTATGCCCACCGCCCAACCCACCTTCCTCTGGCGGCCCAAGCTCCTTTGGTCAAGGTCGATCCCCCTCGCCATTCCCTCCCCTGGTTAAACCACTCCAGCAGCCAGTCTAGCCTGGGATCCCTGATCCCGCTGCTGGGGCAGCCTGTTAGCCCTTGCCATCCCCTCCCCTGGGCAGGACTTGAGCCAGTTGCTTTTCCAACTCGCTAACCCGCTGCAGCAACTGGCGGTTGGTCTCCAGCAGCTCCCGCGCCTGGCTGCTGAGATAGGGATCCGATTCCCACCAGTTGATCCCAATCTCCTTGGCCTTGTCCACCGAAGAGATCAGCAGCCGAATGCGCACCCTGAGCAGCTCCACATTGCCCACGGAAACGGTGATATCTCCGGCGATGACAATGCCCTTGTCCAGAACCCGCTCCAGGACATCGGCCAGAGAAGAGCCATGCGTTGCCGTGGCCAGGGGTTGAGAGGCAATGGGCACTGGGAATTCTCCTCCAAAGCGTGCAAACCAATATCAGTTGGGCAGTTGATCCAGCAAGTAGTTGAGCACCTGGGCTCCTTCCTCGTAGCGCTTGCCGGCCCTAGGCAACAGCACGTCGGCACACAGAGCACGAAAATCGGCATCGTTCTTACTCACCGCCAGCTCGTGCTCCCTGACGATGCGTCCAATCATCAGACAACTGCGCAGGCTGGGTTGGCGAGTCAGATCCAACCTGCGGCGGAAGGTACGGACAAGGTGGACAATCTTAAGCGCGTCGGAAGCCGATAGGCCAATGCGGGAAATGAGGATCTCCTTTTCCGTCTCGATGTCGGGCTCCCCAATATCGATGGTAATCATCCGATCCAACAGCGCATCCTGAGCCCTGTGAACCCCCGTGTATTCCTCGGGGTTGGAGGTGAAGATGGCCCGAAACTGGGGATGCACCCGCAGATATTCGGAGCGGTGGCTGCCCGGCGGCAAAACCAGCAGCCTTTCTTCCAAGGCACTTAGGAGGGCGTTGTTGGCCTCGGGGCGGGAGCGGTTGAACTCGTCGTAGATGAGGGTAAACCCCTCCCGGCAGGCCAAGGTGAGGCGGGCATCTACCCAGCGCTGCTGCACATCTTCCTCTACCTTCACCACTGAATGGATGAAGTTATCCACCACCCGCCGATGGGTAAAGCCAGTGCGCCCCCCGATGAGGTCGGAAGAATCAAAGCGATCGTCGCCGTAGATCAGCATGATGGGGCGACCTAGAAGGCTGGCCAAATGCATTGCCAGGGTGGTCTTGCCTGTGCCCGAAGGCCCCCGCAGATGCACGGCAAAACCGGATTGCAGATAGCGCAAGGCGCGGCGGGTAATCCGCTCAATGTAGGGAGTGCTTACAAACTGGCGGGGACGCGCTTGCAAAACCGTAGCCATATTCAATACCCAACGCTTAACTTGCCTGGACTATAGCCGTAAGCCGTAACCGTCTTCTTGCGCTTACGGAGACGGGGGCGGAGCTGAGATCACAGCCGTCGCTGACACCATACGCCGCAAGGTGGCCAAGATTTCCGAGGGATCCACCCCCAGATCCACGGCACCGCGGGCCAGCAGATCCCGCACCCGCTCCCGATCGCCAATCACCTGCAGCAAGGTTAGGTTGGGATCCTGCGCCTGCAGGGCTACCACATAGTTGTTGACGTAGTTCAGGATTGGATCCGGCTGCTCCTCGCCAGCAAGTGGGGGTGCAACTCGATCTTGAGAGGGCTCAGGGGGTGGCGGCGCTACAGGAGTATCCCCTGGGGGTTCGCTCTTGCTTGTAGCCTCTGGCTGAGGAGCTTCGCCTGGAGCTATTTCTGGGGGTTTGTCCCAACACTCAAACTGCTTCTCAACAGCCCCAGAATCTTCAGGTAGGAGGACAGGGATCCCATCCCCCCACACCTGCTCGCGCAACGCCCTGCGGAAAGCTGCCAAAGCCTGGCGGAGCGCTTGGGCTTCTGCCCGCTGTTCTTGGGCAATCCGAGCCAGCTCCTGCCGTACCCGTTGCCGCAAGTCGGCATAGAAAGCCTGCCGCACTTGTCGGGTTTGGTTGGCCATGGCCTGCCGCGCCTGGGCATAGGTGGCTAGCAAGCTCTTCACCATCGCTGTCAAGTCGGCTTGAAAAGTCTCTAGCTCCTGCCGCTGCGCCTGCGATTGGGCGGCCCGTTCTTGGGCCAGGCGAGAGAGAAGCACCGCCACTCCTTGGGCCCGCTGCGCTGCAGCCTCTAAACGGGCATGTTTGTCCAAAGCCCGCTGCGCCGCTCGGTTCTGCTCCAGGCTGCGCAGTTGGCTGCGGGTTTGCTCCCTCCGCTGCCGTACTGCCTCTTGGCGTTCCTGGCGACGTTGTCTCAGCTCGGCCATCAGAGCGCGGTGCTGCTCCAGGCGCTGCTGCCGGGATCCGCTCAACAAACTTAGGTTTTGAGCCACCCGTCGGCTGCGGGCTTCGGCCCACTGCTCCTGCAAACTCATGGCGTTCTCTCCTTGGCAGTTTTTTACTTCCCCTCAAACCGCAAGCCAATCGCTTGAAGGGGGAGGAGGCAGAGATTCTTTTGAACCCCTGCCTCACTTGCCGACTGCATTTCTCTTAGTTAAAGGCTGAGGCTTTGTTGGGAGCTGGGAAGTCGATTAGGAGGTTTGGACAGCGGGAGCGGCAGCAGTAGCCGTTAGGCCCACAGCCTCGGCGTACTTCAGGTAGGTCTCCACCGAAGCCACGACGACGCGCGCTTCAATGGCCAACAGCTCGATCCCCACCAGCGAAACCCGCACCCAGGCATCGACCACAATGCCCTTGTCCAAGATGCGATCGATCACCTCGGCCAAGCTCGAAGAAGAGTTCACTTTCTCAACTGCCATAGCCTCTCTCCTGCAAGGATGATGGTTGAAAAGGACAACAATTCGGTGGCAAAGCGGTAGATAGAAGGGATCCCAAACGGGATTGGCCCTCTCTAGGGCGACAGGTGCACGTTCTGCCACCCCAGCGCTATTCCGCTAGCTTTTTCCGGGGAGAACAGAAGAACACGGCAGGTCGACAAGGCTTGCCGTCTTCTCTAAGCGCACCCCCCTACATAGTAGCCGCTGGCAGAAAAAGTGGGTCAAAGGGCGAGAGCGCTTTTTAGCGTTGGCTAAGCCAAGGTGCGGGCCGGCAGGGATCCCCTATACTGAGAGCAGTGCGCCTGCCGATACGCCGTCCGTTCACTGGCCAAGAGGACTGCCGTGACCGACTTTGACACTGGGATCCCGAGTGTGCGTCGCCTACAGCAGGTGATTCGGGATGGAGAAATCCTGGAGGTTAAGCTCAATACGGGAGATGTCTTCATCGGCCAGCTACGCTGGCAGGATCCCGACTGTCTCTGCCTAGCAGATGCGGAGGGGCAAGAGTCGCTGCTGTGGCGCTCCGCTATCGCCTTTGTCAAAGTCCGACCTCACCCCTAAACCCAAATCCCCCTAGCCTCTTTGTTGTCGCTGGCTTCCCAGCGGCAGGGGCCTTTTGGCGCATCCATCGACAGCTCTAGCCAAAGCTCCTAGCAGAAAGGTTATGATTCAGCAACAAGAAGAGTGAAAAACTTGACCTTCCTCGCCTCCAGCCATGACAACCGGCACCCTAGAGCTCGCCCTGCAGCCCGCTGCCCAGCGACACAACCACTACAGCCGTGAGGACTTCTACCGCTTCGACCCCTCGCGGGGATCTCTAGTGGACTGGACGGGCGCGCGCAATGTCTTGGTCAGCGAAGACTTTATCCTCGGCTTGCAGCAGGGGCTGGAAGAAGAGGTGGGGGATGCCTCTGCTTCTTTGATGTATACCATTGGCCGCGAGTGGGGGCGCAACGATGCTCTCCACTTCTCCCGCTGGTTCGAGGAGGAGTACCGGCGCAAGCCCAAGCAGACCCACCTCATGTTTCTCCTGGAAACCTGGTGGTGGCCTCTGACCTCGCAAGGCTGGGGGCGCTGGGAAGTCGAGCTCGAAAGCCGGCGGCAGGGATTTATTTTCATCAACCTGTTCGACTCGGCTGTGGCCCGCACCTTGGGGGATGTGGGCAAACCCGTTTGCCACCTCTACGCCGGCTTATTTGCCGGTTTTTTCAGCACGATGGTAGAGCGACAGCTCAACTGCATCGAGATCCAGTGCTACTCCATGGGGGAAAGCTACTGCAAGTTTTTGCTCGGCAGCAAGGAGCGCATTGACGCGGCTGCCTTTTGGCTCAACGAGGGGGCCACGGCTAGTGAAATTGCCCAAAAGTTGCGCTCTGGTCAAGGGGTGGCCAAGGCATGACGCCAGAGAGCTTTCTAGGGGAGTCGGTGCAGAGCTTTTTTGCCCGCTTGAACTGGGATAACCGTCCACGGCAAAGCCGCTTGCTGCCAATGCCCTTCTTACAAGTGCGGGAGTACCTTAACTCCATCCCCTGGCCCGGGGATCCCCTGGCCTTGGCGGCCCGTTCTTGGCAATCCCTGGGGTCGGTACCGGAAGCTGGGCCAGAGGAAGAGCAGATCACCTTGGACAACCTATTCAGCCTGTTTTGAACGCCAGCCTTCTAGGAGAAGCGAGATGGTCAGCCCCTTGGAGCAAATGCTAATCGAGGCAGAGGCTCGCTACCTCACCTCGGAGCAGCTGGATCAGCTTAAAGCCTATGTCCTCGGCTGGCCAAAACGGCAGCACGTGTACCGGGCTCTGCGGGAGGGGGAGGCTCAGATGGTGGGCCGCACCTTGGAGGCTCTGCAGAAGGAGATGCCCAACCTCTCCCCCCAGGTCGTGGATCTGTGCCGTCGGCACCTGTCGCTGTTGCTGCGGCACAGCGCCCTGGCCATGTTGCTGCAGGACGAAAACCTCCTCAAAGAGCGGCTCATCGACTGGATGGAAGAGGAAGTGCGCCTGTATGGGCTGCAGAACGTCTACGAAGTTGCCCATCGGCTTTTCCAGCAGGAGCTCAAAGACTGCCTACAACCTGGCGAACTGGAGTTCATCCGTCCCTTGATTACCCGCGTGCAGGCAGCTTTGCTAGCTTTAAGCGGCCTCCCAGCCGCCTAGCGGTGGCTTCCATTCGCCAACCCAGGGATCCCCTATGGCTGACACCGTTTCCCTTGCCAACAGCTCTGCCGGCTTTGATCCCTACACGCCGGTTTTGGCCAACTACTACGCGCCCAGCCTCTACCTGCAAAGCGATCTGGAGTCGGGTTTGCTAGAGAGTCGCCACGGCGACCGTCTCCTAGCCCTTCCAGAAACCTTATTGCGAGCCATCTACACTGGCCTGGAATACGAGACAGGACAAGCGGCCCGTCTGGTGCTGCGCCACTGTGGCCGCATGTGGGGCAAGGAGTTTTTCCGCCGCTTTGCCCAGGAGCTCTCCGACTACTACCAAAAGCCCCTAGCTGAGCTGGAGATGGGCCTTTTTCTCCAGAATCTCAAACAGGCTTGGAAAACCCACGGCTGGGGGTTGATCGACCTCGACTGGACCTACAAAGACCAGGGGGTAGTGGTGGTGTCGATTCGCAACTCTCCCTTCGCCGCTGCCACGCCTTCCCACTTTAAGCGCCCAATGGGCTTCTTGGAGGCAGGGCTATTGGCCACTTGGTTTAGCCAATTGACTGGCCAGGACTTGGCCTGCGTGCAAACCACCAGCGAGGCTCTGGGGGCAAAAAGCAACTTGTTTATCTTGACGGCTGCCAACCGCCTCAAGGAGGCAGAAACCTGGGTGGACGCGGGCCTTAGCCACGAGCAGATCCTAGAGAAGGTGTTGCAGCCTGCCCCCTAGCTTGCAAGGAGGGGGTGGGATCCCAAAGAGACAAACTGTATAATCTTGTGAAAGCAAGACGAGCTCAAGGGCACGAGGGCCAAGCCATTGGGGTGGCGGGTGAGAGCAATTCGAGGAGCCATCACCGTGCCGGCCAACACTGCCGAGGCCATTGGTGCGGCAGTCAACGAGCTGCTGGATGCCCTAGAACATCGCAACGCCATTGATCCGGCAGAGGTAGTGAGCGTCATTTTCTCCGTTACCCCTGACCTAGATGCCGCCTTTCCTGCCCAATTTGCCCGCCGCCGTCCTGGCTGGGAGGCAGTGCCTCTGCTGGACGTGCAACAGATGGAGGTCAATGGCGCTTTGCCCCGCTGCATCCGTGTTTTAATCCAACTGAACACTCCCCTGACCCAGGCGGAGATGCACCACGTTTATCTAAGAGGCGCTCGCGAGTTACGGCCCGATCTCAGCCCCGTCTAGGAAGATTGCTTTTGCCGCAGTTGAGCTTCCCACTGTTGCAGCTGCTCCTGACGGGCAGCTATCTCCGCTTCGCGACGGCTTAACTCTTGGCTTTGCCGAGTTAGGGAAAAACGCCAGTTTTCAATCTCCGTCCAGTCAACTAGGCTGTAGGCTTGGGAGAGACTGTGCAGCATCTCCACCAGCTTCATCGCCGCCTCTTCCACCTGCTGCACCTGCCGGTTTTCTCCCAGCTCGACCAGCAGCAACACCCCAACGTTGTAAGGGGCTGCCTCCTTGAGAGTAATCCGCTCCGGCTGAGGCAGCGGTGTCCAAATCCCCTTCTCGCCCTGTTGGGCTAGAAGCTGTAACTCCGCTGGGCCAAAAAGACTTTTCTTGTCTACCCGTGCCAGGTACAGCATGGAGCCTACTGGGAGCTGCCGTCGATTCTAGCACCAACCCCTCCCTACCAAAGCATCCCGATCCTGGGCCGTGCCAGCAGAAGGATTGGTGTTAGGATCGGCTCTGAAAGGGGTAAAGCTTACAGCTTTCCCGCTCCTATCGTTTGGGGATCCCTGGCATGTTTCTCACCCAAAGCCCCTACTTTTTGATGGCAGCCCTGGTGGCAATTGCCAGTGGAGCCATCTTTGCCGTCCGCTTTGTCAAGCCCGAAGCCTCGGAAGAGTCAGATGTAATCTTCGCTACGATGGGCCTGATCTACTCCATCTCTCTGCTCCTGGAAGGTCAGCGCCTAATCCCCTTGCTGTTTTTTGCCCAGGTGCTGTTGGCGGTGATGGCGGGCTGGTTTGCCATCCAGACCTTCCGCCTGCGCATTCTCCTAAACGAGAAGGTGCGCCAGATAACTGGAGTTCGTCCAGCTATGCGGCGCCAAGGCTTTAGCCGCACCTATCCGCCCGATGGCTATGGCCAAGGACGTGCCGTTGCCAGCGCGGCCAGCGGATCCCGCATTCGCGATGCCTCCTCCTCTAGCCGCTCCATTCCTGAGCGCAGCGAGGAACCAGCGCGCCGCCCGCGGCCACAGTTGACCAGCAGTACGCAGGTGCGCCCGCGTCGTCGTTCGGAAGATGACGAGGAAGAGCTAGAGACAACCTTGCAGCAGGAGGCTGAGTCTTCCCCTCCGCCTTCCGCCCGTCGCCCTCGTCGCCCAACCCCTGAGGAGTATCGGGACGATACCCAGGAGGAGCAAAGCACTGACGTCGGTAGCCGACGTCGCCCTCCCCGTCTACCCCAAACTCAAGAGGAGAGCTACGCTGAAGAAAAGCCTCGCCCTTCCTCTCGCCGCGTCGTCGAGGTGGAGTCAGTGGAGGTTCAGGAGGTAGATCCGGACGAATCCGAGGATGACTTGTTTTAGCTGACCCAGCAGACCCCTAGAAGCCTTTAGCCGGTATTGCGCATGCCAGCGGCAATGCCATTGATGGTGAGAAGGGCTCCGCGCAGCAGCTCAGCGCGGCTGTGCTGGCTGGGGTGAAGGGGGGGTCTTTGCTTGCCGCGCAGGCGCTTGAGCAGCGAGATCTGAATAAAGCCCAGGGGCACAATGGAGCGGTTGCGCAACTGGATTGAGCGTCTTAGGTAGGGGTCACTTTCCAACAGCTCCCTATGGCCGGTAATTTTTAAAACCATCTCGCGGGTGCGGTGCATTTCTTGGGCAATGAGCTCAAACAGCTCCATTGCCCGCAGCAAACGCTCGGGGGAGCTCATTTCCTGGACATAGTGGCGAGCAATCTGCAAATCCGCTTTAGCCAGAGTCATCTCCACCTTGGAGATCACCATGCGGAAGAAGGGCCACTCGCGGTAGAGGTGTTGCAGGTGGGTGAGATGGTGCTCGCCTTGGGCGGCGTATTCCTGGAGGGCAGTGCCCACTCCATACCAGGCTGGCAGGAGAAAACGGCTTTGCGTCCAGCTAAATACCCAAGGGATGGCCCGCAGGGATCGGATATCCTTTGAGCCATCGCTACGGCGGGCTGGGCGAGAGCTAATCTGCAGTTGGCTAATCTCTTCGATAGGAGTGACCTCGTGGAAAAACTCCTCAAAGCCCTCCTGCTCGTAGACCAGGTTGCGGTACACCTGCCGCGAGCGCTCCGCTAGGGACTCCATCAGGCGCGACCACTCGTGCAGGTCATTGGGGTAAGTGCGCAGCAGGCTGGCCTCAATGACAGCGCTAGTAACCGTCTCTAGGTTGAAAAGGGCCAGATCCTGGAGGGAATACTTAGAAGCCAGCACCTCTCCCTGTTCGGTAATCTTGATGCGGCCCCCCACGCTGCGCCCAGGCTGGGCCAAGATGGCCTCGTAAGCCGGCCCGCCGCCGCGACCCACCGAGCCACCCCGCCCATGGAAGATCTGCAACTTTACCCCACACGCCTCGGCCACCGCCTGGAGCCGCTGCTGGGCTTTGTAGATCTCCCAGTTGCTGCTCAAAAAGCCGGCATCCTTGTTGCTATCGGAGTAGCCCAGCATCACCTCCTGTAAATTCTCCTGCTGGGCCAGGTACTGGCGATAGAAGGGGATCTCCAGCAACTGCCGCAAGATCTCCGGCGCCCGCTGCAGGTCTTCCACCGTCTCAAACAGCGGCACTACCGCTAGAGACCCGCGCCCGCTAATGGGATCATAAAGGCCCACCTCCTTGGCCAGCAGTAAAACTTCTAGCAGATCGCTCAGCTGGCGGCTCATGCTGATGATGTAGGTCTGGCAGATGTCTCGACCAAACTCCTGCTGCAGGCGGCGCAGGGTACGCAAGGTGGCAATCAGCTCCGCCGTTTTCTCAGAAAAAGGAGCCTCCAGCGGAATCAGGGGCCGCCGGGTTTGCAGCTCCTGCAGGAGAAAAGCCGTTTTTTCCTCCTCCGTCATCTGGCTATAAGGCCGCGGCAAGATGCGCAAGTACTCGCAGATCTCCGTGAGCGCGGCCTCGTGGTAGCTGCTGTCTTGGCGGATATCTAGGTGAGCCAGGTGAAAGCCAAAGACCTGTACCTGTTCGATGAGGTAGTCCAACTGGCGGCAGGAAAGGCCGCTGTTTTTCAAGCTTCTTTGGATGAGTTGCAAGTCGGCCAAAAACTCCTCGGCGCTGGCGTAAGCGTTGCCCAAGGAAGGAGGAGCGGGCAGACAGGCGGAATCAGCCAAGTTGCGGTTGCGCTCCCGCGTCAACTCTAGCCGCCGCAGGATGTAGCTGAGCTTCAGTCGGTAGGGCTCCTGGCGGTATTGCAAGGAAAAGGTCTCGTAAACCTCAGGCATGAGGCGGCGATCCTGCTCGAGGGCGTCCAGCAGTTGGCTGTCCACATCTCCCCAGTGCAAAGAGACGCTTAGGGTTTTGGTGAGCGCTTTCACCGACTCAATGTATTTGCCCAAAATGAGGTTGCGCTGGTAGCGGGCTGTTTGCCAGGTTACGTCGGCAGTCACTGAAGGGTTGCCGTCGCGATCCCCGCCCACCCAGGAGCCGAAGTTGCAAAATCCTGCAGGGGGCGGCTCGACGGTGGGAAAGGACTTTTTCAGGCTGCGCCTGAGGCGCTCGTGCAGTAGAGGGATAGCCTGAAACAGTACCTCTTCAAAATAGTGCAGGGTGTAATCGACTTCGTTGAGCACCGTCGGCTTGGTTTGGTGCAACTCGTCGGTGCGCCACCAGAGCAAAACTTCCTCTGCCAGCTGTTCTCTCAACATCTGAGCTTGCAGAGGGTCGAACTGCTCTGCCCAGTCCAGTTGGCTGAGCAGACGGGAGAAGACCCGTTGTTTTTCGCGGATGGTGTGGCGGACAATCTCAGTGGGGTGGGCGGTAAACACCAAGCGGATGTGCAGCCGCTCCAGCAGGCGGCGCAGCAAGCCAGGCGGCACTCCCTGAGCCCGGAGGTAGGGGAAGAGCCGTTCAAATTTTTCGTTTTCCCGCACGGTGCGCTGTTGGCTGTCCACCATGCGCATATCCGAGTCTTCTGCTCGCTCGTAATTTTGTTCAACAATGTTGATGAGCTGAAAGAACAAGGCAAAGGCGCGCGCTGCTTGAATGGCTTCCTCAAGGCTAAGGTTCTCAACAATTTGGAAGACTTCTGGGATTGGATATTCTAGAGTCTGCCCTTCAGGAGAACACAGGGAACGCAGCCGCCGCAGCAGATCCACCAACGGCTGCCCACACTCCCGCAGGATTACCGATTCCCAAAGTTCTTCAACAAGTTGCAGGCGCTGGTTCAACAAGGTGTTCCGGCGATCGAGCACCTCGTCCCTAGGGAGGGCCCGGTCCAAGGAATCCCGTTGCGCCAGGAGAGAGGTCTCCTTCAGGCCGTTAGCAGAACCACTGGCCTGCTCTGCAGCCGTTAGGTGGGAGGAAGAGGTCATGAAGGCAGCTCCTAGAACGACCATCCCAATATTAGAACCTGTCCGCCGGCAGCACAGAGGTAGCCGACATGACGAGGAAAGGGAGGTCTGCTCAGCGCCAGCCTCTCCCGCGTGAGGATTCCAAACGGCTATTTAGAGGCGGCTACGAATAACAAATGAGTAGTTGCTGCCGGGCTCTAGCAGGTAATCCGACTTCTCCAAAAAACGGCTCAAGGGATCGCAAATCAAGGCTCGCCCCACTGAGGGCTCCACCCTAAGCCCTCCACCTCGAAAGCGCCAGCAAAAGTGCCAAACCCAGCCGTTAGCGCTGACTTCCCCTTCAATGGCACCCTCCTGCCAGGAGCGGCGGGTAATCTGCACATGGGCAGTGGTCTGAGGTAGCTGGCTCATCCTGAAGCCGTGAGAATCTATCCCCTATTCTCCATTACCGGAAAAGCGGCGCAAAGGCCCCCTAGCTCTGCCAGCCCCCAATTTAGCCAGCCCCTGGGCCAGAGAAGCGCAAGCCTCAGGCAGGGCAACCCCCTCGACTGTCTTCTGGAATATCAAACCGGGGGCTCGACCGTGGCCACAATGTCGCGGATGATGGCTTCGGCTTCCTGCCGGCGGTTACTTGCCATCTCTCCCCCTCCAGCTAGGGAAACACGATGGGCCAGCACCGGCACGAACAAGGCCTGTAGATCCTCGGGCAGGCAGAAGCCGCGTCCCTTTACGAGGGCCCTGGCTCGCGCTGCCCTTGCCAAAGCCAACGCTCCTCGAGTGGAGACCCCAGCCCGCAGCAGCTTGGAGGTGCGTGTAGCCTGGACTACCTGGAGAAGGTAGTCGGCCAGGGATCCCTCCAAGTACACCTGATCCACCGCCGCCTGAATCTCCCGTAACTCGGCCAGTGAAAGCACGGGCTGCAGAGCCTCCACGGGATCCGCCTGTTGCCGATGCAACAGGAGGGATCGCTCAACTTCAGGGCTGGGGTAGCCAATCGACAGCCGCACCAAGAACCGATCCAACTGGCTTTCTGGCAGGGGATAGGTGCCGTGGTACTCCAAAGGGTTTTGGGTGGCTAGCACGATGAAGGGGCGGGGCAGCGGGTAGGTGCGGTCGTCCAGCGAAACCTGCTTTTCCGCCATCGCCTCTAGCAGGGCGCTCTGGGTGCGGGGCGAGGTGCGGTTAATCTCGTCGGCTAGGATGACATGGGCAAAAATAGGGCCGGGGCGAAACTCAAACTCCCCTTTTTCCTTGTTGAAAAGAGTGAGGCCAAGAATGTCAGTCGGCAAGAGGTCGCTGGTAAATTGAATTCGCTGAAACTTGGCCCCCAAACTGCGGGCTATGGCCCGCGCCAACGTGGTCTTGCCCACTCCCGGCACATCCTCTAGCAGGACATGACCTTCTGCCACCAGGGCTGTCACCACCGCCTGCACCACCTGCGACTTGCCCTGGAATACCGATTCGACGTTGGCCATCAGCCTGCCGATCTGCTGCTGCAAAGTTTGCAGTCGCTCCGCCGGGATCCGGGTGCCCGCACCCACCATAGATCGATCCAAAGAGGCCTATTCCACCATACAAGCCCAATCCCAGCCCAGAGCAGGATCCCACAAAACCCCGGCGGAAAACCGGAATATCATAGATCTCATCCCTACAGCTAAGGATGGGTATTTTGGAGCTGTCCTGCAAAAGCGAGTACGCGCTCCTGGCGCTGCTGGAATTGGCCCAGCACTACAACGACGGCCGGGTGTTGCAGATTAGGGAGATTGCAGCCCATCAGTCCATTCCCGACCGCTACCTGGAGCAACTGTTGGCCACCTTGCGCCGGCAGGGGCTGGTGCGCAGCCAGCGGGGGGCCAAAGGGGGTTATTTTCTGGCTCGACCGCCCTGGCAGATTTCCCTATTAGACGTCATTCAGGCCATCGAGGGCGAGGAGCTGAGCCGCTCCCGCACCTTGCCCAGCAGCGATCTCACTCCAGAGCGCCAGGTGCTTCTGCAGGCTTGGCAAGAGGCCCAAGCAGCGGCAGTGGACATTCTCCAAAAGACAACCTTGCAAGATCTCTGTGACCGGCAGAACCAAGGGCAACAGGCCAGGCTGATGTACTACATCTAAGCTGCAGCCAGCAAAGTCCACGGTGGGCGGGAAGGGCTGGGATCCTGACTCTGTTTTGGGTTATTCTAGAGCGCACTGCTTCACATCGCTACCCTGGCCATGACCTTGCACTCCCCCCGCCCGCCCGCTGCCGAGATCTTTTCCGCAGAAGACTTTGCCCAGGCTCTAGCGGCCCAAAGCCTTGACTTCCGACCGGGCCAGGTAGTGCGAGGTCGCATCTTCCAGCACCAGAGCGACGGCGTTTTGGTGGATATTGGCGCCAAGTCGCCAGCCTTTTTGCCTCTCAAGGAAGCTGGGATTGGCTCAGAGGAAGACTTAAGCCAGGTGTTTCCCCTCAAAAGCGAAGCCGAGTTTCTCATCTTGCGAGAAGACGCAGAAGGGCAGATCCTGCTCTCGGTGCGGCGGCTGCGGCTGAAGCGGCTCTGGGAAGAGCTGGCCGAAAAGCAAGCCAGAGGCGAGGTGGTCACAGCGCCGGTGATTGGCATCAACAAGGGCGGGGTGGTGGTGGATGTGCAGGGCCTGCGCGGCTTCATTCCGCGCTCCCATCTCATCCAGCGGGAAGCTCTGGAGGAGCTAGTGGGCCAATTCCTCACTGCCAGTTTGCTGGAGGTCAACCCCGCAGCCAACAAGCTGGTGCTCTCCCAGCGAGTGGCCCGACAAGTGGAGAGCTTGGGGAGCTATACCACCGGCCAAGTGGTGCGGGGCAAGGTCAGCGCCCTCAAGCCCTTTGGCGTCTTTGTAGAGCTGGAGGAAGGGGCCAGCGGGCTGTTGCCCATCAAGCAGGTCAGCCAACGCTTTGTTGCCTCTCTCTCCGACTTGTTCCAGCCTGGGCAGCCCCTCAAAGCCGTGGTCATCGATGTGGATGAGACCAAGGGGCGGGTCGCCCTCTCCTTGAGAGTGTTGGAGAAGTACCCTGGCGAGGTGTTGGAGCAACTGCCTCTTGTTCTTGAGGAAGCTGAAAAACGAGCCGGCAAACTCAAGGGGAGAATCACGTCCGAGGGCGAGGTCATTTAACCCATGCCGCCTGCCGAGGCGCTCCAGGCCGAGCTTTTTGGATCCCTCAATCCCGCCCCATTGCTACAGAAGCAGTGCTGGGGGCTGCGGCAATGTCACGCCGCCAGAGGTAGGGGTGTTGAACACCTCAGCCAGGATCTCCCGCTAGCGGCGCGGAGCTCTAGATTGCAGCAAGGTGTAGGCGATACAGCTTGTCAGTGAAGCTGGGATCCCCAACTCCCTCTGAGAGAGAGGCTGGTAGGGCGCTATCTTCGCAGCCAATTCAACAAGGTCGTTCCCCCCAGCCCCAAGCCTACCAAAATGGAAGTGGTCAGCAGCCCCGCTGCCACACAGATCAGGGATCCCAAGCTGCAGAGGATCCCATCTTCTTCCAGGAGGCCGAAGGCGGTGACGAATACCCCCATCGCTGGCAGGGTGTTGGTGCCGGGCACAGGGATGATCATGGAAATGCCCATCAAACCAATCCAGGTGCCTAGCCAGACCTGGCCCAGGCGACTGGTGCAGACTGGGTTCCAACGGGGGCGGGCGACTTGTTCAAGGCGCTGCAACCAAGGGATCCCGACCTGCACCCATTTTTGAAATTGCTTCCGTTCAATGGATGTCTGCAGCACCCATGGCGGCAGCCAGGGAGTAGCTCGCCCTGACAGCATTTGTAGGGCCAGCAGCAGAATAACCACGCCAAAGGGAGTGGAATAGCCAGGAGCGGGCAGAGGCAAAGCCGAGGGAAAAGACAGCACTGCCAAAAACAAGCCAAAGCTGCGCTCGCGCGCCAGTTTGAGAATCTCTTCAATGCGGATCGCCTCTGGTGGGGATCCCTCGGCCTGCTCCGAGCTGTTAGCAAGGCCGGCTAAGCGGGCTAGCTCTTGGGATAGACGTGCCATAGCAGGAAAGGTTGACCAAGGCCTAGCCTACTGCAAATTCTGAGTCTGTTGGATATCCTGAGGCTTGAGGAAGAAGGTGGTCTTGGAGGGGTGAAATGAGCAGCCGGGGGCTCGGTAGGAGCTTGGACAAGGGGGTGGGCAGCCGTAGCCTTGCCCAGAGACCAAGGCGTTGGCCAGCACAGGGGATGGCTGGGCTGGTGTTGCTGCTGGGATCCCTACTGCTGGGGAGGATTGGCGCAACCTTTGCCGAAACCCAACTGACAGTGGGCACCTCCACTACCTTGCCTCCCCGAGCAGAGCCGACCTTACCCCCTCCGCCCCAGGGAGTTCGGCAAATCTCTGAAAAAACCAATCCAGAGGAGACTGCTGACATGCCCCTTTCCCTGCTGGCAGAGCAGGTGCTGGAGGCAGTGTGCGAAGCACAAATTGATGCCGAACGAGCCTTGGCCCTCATGCCTGACCTGAGCAAGTCCCATATCCGCGCCGCCTGTCCGAAGCGGCTGATCCCCAAAAGCTGAAAAGGAAAATCGCTTGGTCTTCGACCCTTCACCTCTTGCTGGATGCTGCCGGGAGCGCTTAGGGAGCTTTGTTTTGGAGTTGCGATCCCTCCGAGCGATCTAGTTGCTTTGCAAGTCAAGCTGCACTAACTGGGCTGGCTAATTGACCCGTGTCTATCGTCCTAGCCAGCCATTACAAGTCCTGGAGCGCCCAGCTTACCTGCAGGGGGATCCTCTCCTCCCTGGCTTTGCCCTGGATCTCAGTCTAATTTGGGCATAAAAAACCAAACTCCGCTCTCAAAATTGTGGGAAACGGTCAGGTATCACGGCAGCAAGCAATAATGAGGGCAAAGCCTAGGATCCCGACGGAGGTAAGCCTATGGGGATGAGGTGTGTGGAGCAGACCCCCAGCAAGCGTGTTTATCTAAGGGGGCTTGGAGTTTTGTCGGTTAGTGCTATCTTTGCTCTCTTTTTGGTGCTGTGTCTTTGTTCCCTGACTTGGCGTTTTCTGGTAGATCGCAGCTTCACCTGCTATCGCCTTGATCAGGATATGGTCAACTGCGAAGTGGTCTTCCAGCCACTGCTCTTACCAAAATGGGTCAGGTCTTACTATAACGTAAGAGGGGCCAGAACCAAAACTGAAGTTCAAATAGACTTTGAGGGAGACAAGAGAACCTATTACTACGTCACTCTCATAACTTCTGCAGGAGAAAAGGAAGCCTAGTCAACCGCCAGCGAGAGCAAAGCCCGACAACTGGCAACAAAGATCCAATCGTTTCGGGTGAGTGCAGAGAGTCAGCTATTGGTGGACGGCAATACTCTCAACTTAGGAAGTTTGTCTGTACTTCTGATTGTGCTTTTTCTCTCAGGAATGTTATTTCTTTTAGGTCTATTGCGAACAGTTGCGCTGCCGAGATGCCGGCTGACCTTTGACCGCTCCCTAGACCAGATCTTGGAGGAGTACCTCACTCCCTTTGGGATAAGGAGGAGGAAAACTTACTCCTTCAGAGACGTGCAGCAAGTTGTGGTTCAGAGCACAACAGACTCTGATGGCGATACCTTTTTTCGGTGGAGGTGCAGTTGCAAGCAGGAGAACCCTTGTTGTACCTGAGTTTTGGTACTGACGATAGCAAGGCAAGGGCGGAAGCAGAACAATTGGGCCAGCTTTTGAGGTGTCCAGTAAGGCTGCCGGAGACAACGCCTTAGGCCTAGACTAGACCCCCCTTGGTTTTTGGGGAAGGTGGGGGAGGCAAGATTTGCCAAAGCTGAGATAATGGCATCTGCCCACGCGCTCAAAGCGATCCCCTGTGCTGCCGCGGGCTGTTCTGTGGATTCTGGGGCTGAGCCTGCTTCTGCGCTGTCTGGTCGCGGCTCTGTTGCCGCCAGGCTTTGACGAAGCCTACTACTACCTCTACACTCGTCATCTGGACTGGAGCTATTTTGACCATCCGCCGCTGGTGGCCTGGACGACGGGTTTGGGGCCTGTTTTGACAGGTCAGGTGTCGGCTTTTTCCATCCGACTGGGATCCCTATTGGCCTACAGCGGCTCTTCGCTGTTGCTTTACCTCACCGGAGCGCGGCTCTTTTCGGTGCAGGCGGGGCTGATTAGCCTGGCAACCGTTAGCATCGCACCCATTTTCTGGATTGGGTTTGGGGTGCTAACCCTGCCGGACAGCCCGCTGACGTTGTTTACGGCGGCAACGCTGTGGGTGGCTGCCCAGGAGTTTTTTCCGGCTCCCAAACCGGGGGTCTACGGGTCGGCTCGCTACCGTCCAGGGCCGCGGCTGGCGCTAATGGGCCTTTTGGTGGGGCTGGCCTCTCTGGGCAAATACCACGGCCTGGCGTTGGGGTTTGGCCTGGCGCTCTTTTGCCTGCTCAGCCCAGCCCACCGCTGTGCCTTTAGATCCGGCTGGGCGCTTTTGGCGGCGCTGGGGTTCTTGGCAGTCTTTAGCCCAGTGTTGCTCTGGAACGCCCAGCAGGATTGGATCTCCTTTCGCTTCCAAGGGGGGCGAGCGGTGCCGGAGACAGGCTACCGCCTGCAGGATCTGGCTCTGACGGTGCTGCAGGAAGTTTTTTATCTTTTCCCAACCTTGGGGATCCCTCTGCTGGGGCTGAGCTTGGCTGAGGGCGGGCGGCTGGGGCTAGCTCTCTTCCAGAGAAGACGCCTCGCGGATCAGGAGCTGAGGCACCTTTTAATCCTGGCCTGTGGGCTGCCGCTAGTGCTGGCTTTTACCTTGATGGGGGGCTACCGCCCCATCCTCCCCACCTGGCCCATGCCGGGGTTTTGGGTGCTGAGCCTGCTTTTAGGATCCCGCTGGGAAGGATGGCCAGGAGCAAAGCGGCTCTTGGCGGGGACGGCGGTGGCGGTGGGTCTGTTGGTGGGGGTGGGGCTAGCCCATGTGCGCTACGGGTTGCTGCAGGCGCCCGGCGGCTTGGGCCTGTGGCCAGTGGAACGGGATCCCTCCACTCAGCTCATTGAAATTGAGCAGTTGCGCCGCCAGTTTCAGACGGATCCCCGCCTGACTCAGGCCCTGGAGGCAGTAGACTTCATCTTCACCAATACCTACTTCCTGGGCGGGCAGATCGGCATGGCCTTGGCACCGCTGACGGAGAAGCCCCTCACCTGCCTAGATGAAGATCCGCGGGGCTTTGCCTTTTGGTCTCAGCCGGAAGACTGGCTGGGAAAAGACGGACTGCTAGTCACCTCCACGCTGTTCCAGCCAAAAGCAGGGATCCCAGCCACCTACGGCAACTATTTTGAACACATTGAACCGGTGGCCGAGATCCCTCTGCGGCGGGCGGGTGCAGTGGCGCAGACCTTTCAGGTGTACCTGGCTCGGCAAATGCGTCAGCCCTATCCTCGTCCCTACTCCCGCCGGCGCTAAGAGCTATAGCTTTGGGCTTCATTTGCGGGGAACTCATGCAGACCATCATCATGACCGTGGGCACCTCTTTGCTCACCAACCCGGACAAAAACCTACAGCCGCCGCGGCCGTGGCTAGGGCAAAAGACCATTGGGGATCCAGAACGGGCCTTAGCCTGGATGAGAAAGACCGACCTGGAACTGATCAGCGCCGAAACCAACACCTACTACCGGCTGGACCCCACCCCCCAGGATGCCTTGATTTTGCTTTACTCAGAAACTCCTGAAGGCCAAGAGTGTGCCCAGATTTTGAAGCTCTTTTTTGAGGAAGCCCTGGGCCAACAAGGGGTTTCCCTGGTGCCCCTCCCCGGCATCAACTACGAGCTGGAGGAATCCTCCCTAGAGCGGATGGCCGAGCTGTTGAAACAGTTGGCGGAGAGCGCTAGAGGGCTCGTCACCTTCGCCGCCACTGGGGGGTTCAAAGCCCAGGCCATGGTTATGGCCGTGGTGGGCAGCCAACTGGGGATCCCGGTCTGCTACATCCACGAGCAATACAAGTCTTTGGTGTATCTGCCCCATCTGCAACCGCCAGTCCAGCCTCGGATCCCGCGGGCAAGCTTGCCAGATTCTGGCCGCGATCGCGCCGAGGTCATCCAATTGCGAAGCGAGAGTAGCCACCACCGCCCTCGCAGCTGGGCCAAGGTGGAAAAGCTCCTGCGCGACCTTCCCTGGGTGGATCTGGTTCGCTACGACCCAAACGCCTACGCTGCCCCCAAAAACGGCGTCAAAGCCGCCAACCGCAAAACCGAAGATGGCCGCCACATTCTGTGGATCCATCTGCACGAGAGCCAGGGCACCCACCTTGCCGTCCGGGTAGAGACCACCGGCTATACTCCCGAGCATCTAGAGCAGGCTGCCGCCGAGCTGCGGGAGCGCCTCGGTCGCCTCATTTAGCTTTTGCTCAACTGCTGGGCCACGAGTTGCACGATGGCCTGGGCCGCACCCGGTCTGCCCCCTAGCTGTTGCAATTCCCTCTGCATCCGCTGGCGCCGTTGGGGGTCTGCCAGCAAGGTTCGCATCTGTTCGGCTACCTGGATCGGGCGCAAATGGCCTCGCAGCTCCGGCACCACCTCCCGTCCTGCCCAGATGTTTGGCCAAGCCAGGTAACCCAGCCACCGCAGGGCAATTGTGTTGATGAGGCGAGCTATCCAAGTGCCCAGGCCAGGCAAGCGGGCCAACAGGCCAGGGATCCCGTCCCAGGCGCGCATCGCCTCCAGCTTGTTGGTGGGGATCGCCACCACCATGGGCACCCCCAGATAGGCCAGTTCAGCGGTGTTGGCTCCAACTGTAGTCAGGCAGAGGTCGCAATTGGCTAGCACAGAATAGGCGGGGAAACGGGTCCACAGCTGTACCGTGGTGCCAAAGGGAGTGACGAAGTGGGAGCCTAGGTTGGTTTGTTCCAGGGTGGCGGAGGTGCCGTAGATCACGGCCATATCGGGGTTGAGCTTGGGATGGGCGTAAGCCGCCAGCGACTGAGGGGTCTGGCCAGGAGCCACTGGGATCACGAAGCGGACGTTGGGCAACAACTGGCGCAACTCATCGGCCACCGCCAGCACCAGCGGCACTCCCAGGGAGAGCTTGGCTGGCTTGGAGCCGGGGAGCAGCCCCACCTGGTAGTGGGTGCGGTTGCGGTCGCCAAGACGTTGCCAGCCACGCGGCAGCAAGGCTTCGTCGGCAGGGGGGGGTTCCACCCTTTCCGGTGCCGTTTGCCCCGATTCCGGCTCCTCGATGGGATCGGGGAGGGGCTGGAGGAGGGTGGAAAAGCCTGCCGTCGCTTCAGGAGCAACGCTAGAAGCCGGCGGGGGGAGAAAGCGACTGCTGAGCCAGCCGGGAAGAGGGATCCCCGGCAAGTAGACAGCACTGGCCACTCCATCGGCCATCAGATCCCCGACCACCTGCATCTTGGCAGCCCAGCGGTGGCCCAAGAGGCGTCCCCCGTCGTAGCGGCGTTTGATCTCCTCCGTCCGCACCGCAAAAACGTCTACCCAGGGTCGCCAGCGGGGCCGACGCTCCGCATACACCACCAGACGGTAGCGCAGACGGCGGGCAATCCAGAGTGCAAAAAACTGATCCCCTCCTAGGAACAGCACCACCCCCCGCTTGGCCCAATCCCAGGCTTCTTCGGTCTGACCCGTGAGCAAAAAAGCTAGAAAAAAATCGGGATCCTGAACCCGATCGACCTGGATAAATTCCTCTGCTATCTTCACCTCTTGCCCAGAAGCGTGCGGACAAGGAGAGAGCACCAGGGAAAGACGCGCCTGGGGCAGTTGCTGACGCAACTCTAGGACAACTGGCCGCACCCAGGTGAGCAGCTCGCCGGGGCCGTTGGAGAGGATGAGGATGTCGTAGGGAGGCTGGCCGCCGTTCACTGAGACCCTCAGGGGGCAAAAACTTTGCCGCTATTGTAGGGGATCCCAACGGCTCCCAGCCCTTGCCCAGGGTTCAACTCCAAGGAGGGCCACAGCTTTTGTCCAGCTGACTTTGCAACCACCCTTGGATATCCCGCAAACTTTCTGGGGAAACCTCGTGGCCCATTTCGTACTCCCGATAGGTCAAGCGCAGGGGCAGCAAGGCAAAGTAGTCGCGGATCTGGCGGCCGAAAGCCACAGGCAAAACGGTATCGGCGGTGCCGTGAACCACGAGGACGCTCAAGTGTTGCATCCGGGCTGGCTCCACCGCCTCGGCTAGGATCTCCGGTGAAAGGCGACCGCTTATGGCCACTACGCCAGCCAGCTTCTCCGGCCGGGTTAGAGCCAGATATAGGCTCATGATCGCCCCCTGGCTAAACCCCAGCAAATAGACCCGGGCCGGATCTAGAGAAATGTCGGCCATCCCCTGGGACAGAACCTGCTCCAGAAAGTGGCTGACAAGCTCCCGGCTGCGGCGGGCTTGCTCGGGATCCCCCGCCAGCCCTTCCGGCGTCCAGGCCATTTCAAACCAGGCAAAGCCACCCGCCCCCCAGGGAAGCGGCGCCCTTAGGCTAATCACCGCTAGGCGGGGATCCAAGTAAGGGGCCAACTGGAGGAGATCCCCCTCATGGCTGCCGATCCCGTGCAGCATCACCAACACAGGAGCAGATCCCGGCCCGGCCTGGCGGGGCGGTTGAAGGCGGTAGACAAGGGGCAGAGGGGAAGACAACGCGATCCTCAAAAATTGAGACCAATACCGCCTAGGCCCAATCCCGAGGCTGGCGCAGCACTTCGTAGAGCTTGGCTTCCCAGCTATCGGGCGGCGGCTCGTAGCCGTATTCCCAGCACACCAATGGCGGCAACGACATCAGGATCGACTCGGCACGACCTTGGGTCTGGAGACCAAAGACCGTGCCCCGGTCGTAGACGAGGTTAAACTCCACATAGCGCCCGCGCCGGTAGAGTTGGAACTGTCGCTCCCGTTCCCCCCATTCCATCCCCTGCCGCCGCTCCACAATCGGCACATAGGCAGGCAAGAACGCCTCGGCACAGGCTTGCACCAGCTCAAAGAGATGCTCCCAACTGCGGGATCCCACCCGCGCCTGGAGTGGCAGCGGCTCAGCCACAAGCTGTTCGGGATCCGCCTCTGCCTCACCCTCAGGGCGGTAGAGCAGCCCGGGCCGGTCGTCTTGATAGTCAAAGAAAATGCCGCCAACGCCGCGGGCCTCGCCCCGATGGGGCAAGAAGAAGTAGCGGTCGCACCAGATCTTGAAAGTTGGGTAGTAGACCGGATCCAGACGGTCGCAGGCCGCTTTGGCGGTGCGGTGAAAATGAGCCGCATCCTCCTCAAACAAGTAGTAGGGGGTGAGATCCATGCCGCCGCCAAACCACCAAACCGGCCCCGCCTCGAAATAGCGGTAGTTGAGGTGAACCGTCGGCACATAGGGGTTGCGGGGATGCAACACCATGGAGGTACCGGTGGCGTAAAAGGGATGCCCCGCTGCCTCGGGGCGATGTTTCAAAATCGAAGGGGGCAGCTGGGAGCCAAATACCTCGGAAAAATTGACCCCTCCTTGCTCGAACACGCCTCCTTGCTGGATGACCCGCGAGCGACCGCCTCCCCCTCCAGGGCGTTCCCAGCTGTCTTCCCGAAACTTGGCTTTGCCATCCAGCGCTTCCAGACGAGCACAGATCTCGTCCTGGAGATACCGCATAAACTGGCCTACCCGTTGACGAGCATCCGTTGGTGGTGCTGTCGGGCTTGCGGTTAGCATCGTAGTCTTCCCAATCTCTCGAAATAGACGAACTAAGGCTTTTGCCTGCAGCAGACCTAAGTCTCAAGCCCCCAGGCGCGGAGAACCCTTTTGGCATCTAGGCCATCTCTAGATTTTAAGTGGGAACGACCTCGTGGGGGCGGAGCCTTGCCCACTTGTTCCGCTCCTCACGAAAGCTCTGGCAGGCCACCACATCCCACTCCATCTCAGTGCCGCCGTTGCGGATGTTGACGTTGATCTGGGGTCCTTGCGGCTCAAAATCTGGCGTCAGGGTGAGGTGGGGCTGTTGGTGCTGCGCTTCCACGGCGTGATAGGTGGTGCAGCGATCCACGTAGTAGCAGTGAATACAAATACACATGGCTGCTGCCTACCAGAAAGCGTCTGCGATCTCGACGATAGCATCCTGTCTTCGGGAAGACGGAGGATCCGGCTTCCTCAGCCGATTCTTGAGACATTTCTTAGGAAAGAGAGGCGTCTCCCCTTCTCTCGTCTAAAATCTCAAGATACTCATATCCACCCGTAAGGCTAAGGCTTGGTTCCCGGTCAGGATCAAGCCAGCCAGGCTATCCCGAGGAATCGCCATGAACACCCACACCCGCTACCGCTTTATCTGTACCCTCTCCTTTGGGGATATCTACGGCCAGATCATTGTTTGGCTAATCGTGATTTTTGCTGGCCTGGGCGCCGCCCTCTCTCTGATGAATAGCCCTCTCTACGCCTTCCTCACCATCGCGTTGATCTTGGTCATCTCCCTGCCTTTTCTGCTCTTTGCCTTCGTGACAACATTGCTCAACCACATCGAGTTTGTGGCTGTTCCTCCTGAGGAAGAAGAGGAAGAGCGCGCTGTGGCAGCCAAGTCGCCAGTGGCTGTCAGGTAACAGCCAGTTGGATCCTCTCCTGCTGGCCCACGGATGCTAGGGGTTGGCAAGCCGCCTTGCTGGCCGGCGGGTCTTGGTTCTCAATGCTTGTTTAATTTTTGCTACAGTTTGTTGCAGCCAGCCCTCCAAGCCCTGGCCCCCAAGGTCTGTCTCAGTGCCGATGGGTGGGCCGACCAAAAGAAAAGGCGAGCCGGCGGGGTTTAGGTCGAGAGAGGGCTGCCGGGCAGTTTGGGAAAGCAGGTGTTTGGTGGTGACGAAGGCGATGGGAAATGACTTGGCCCAGCTCGACTACTGGGTGTACCGGCTGGCGCGGCTGCTGAGCGAATACCTGAATTTGGGGGAGTTGGTTGCGGTTTCCACCGGATCCCTGGAAGAGGAGCCGCTGGCTCCCACTCAGTTTTCTGCCTGCTGAACCGGATCTGGCGTCAGCGACCGGGATCCCCTAGGCTAGGTAACCTGTCTCCCGTTGCCTCCCCTATGCGGATCCCTTACTGGTGGCCACAGCTCGGCTTTCAGTTCTGGCTGATCTTTATTGGTCGGCTGCTCTCCCAAACTGGAACCGGTTTTACTCTGTTCTACACCACCCTCTTTTTCGTCAACCAGGTAGGGCTAACGGCCACTCAGGTAGGTTTGGGCCGGGGCATGATGGCCTTTGCTGGCGTGCTTGGCCGCCTCCTCGGGGGATCCATGGCAGACGGAGCTTGGGGCCGCCGCTCCACTTTGATCCTCTCGCTGGCCATTTCCGCTCTGGGCTCCTTTGGCTTTGCCCTTTCCCATGGCTTCTGGAGCTTTGCCCTGGCCAACCTGGCGGCAGGGTTTGGGCAGGGCCTCTATTGGCCGCCGGTGGAGGCAGTGGTAGCGGATCTAACCACGCGCGAGCAGCGCAACGAAGCCTATGCCCTAAACCGCCTGGGGGATAACTTGGGCCTGAGCCTTGGCGCCGCCATGGCCAGCGTCCTGGTAGCTCTGACGAAGAACTACCGCCTCCTGTTTGTTATCGAGGGCCTCACGTACTTGGCTTTTCTAGCCCTGCTCTGGCTTTGCGTTCAGGAGACTCGAGTAGCTCAGCCGGCGGCAGAGCCTCTGTTGGCAGGCTGGAAAGTTGCCCTGCGGGATCGCCCCCTATGGGTGTTCGCCCTGGCCAACATTTTCTTCACCACCTACATTGCCCAACTCAGCAGCAGCTTGCCCCTTTACTTGCGCAAGGGAGCTGGGATCCCTGAGGTGCAGATTGGCCCGTTGTTTGCTCTGCACGGAGCCATCGTTGCCCTGCTGCAGATACCAGTGGCCCGCCGGCTGAACCGCCTCACCCGCATCCAGGGTTTACAGGGATCCGCCCTGATGTGGGGGCTGGGATTTGGGTTGGTTTGGCTCAGCGGCCCAGCAGCACAGTTGGGAGCGATGCCGGCCATAGGGATGGCGGCCTTGGCCTTGGCGGTGCTCTCCTTGGCCCTGGCGAGCTACAACCCCTCAGCTTCGGCGCTGGTGGCAGATTTGGCCCCAGAGCATCTGCGGGGGGTTTATCTATCGATCAACTCCCTCTGCTGGGCAGCAGGCTTTGCCGTTGGGCCGCTAATCGGGGGGGTGGCTCTGGATCTGCCACCTCCTTGGGCGGGTGGGCTGTGGCTCTTTTGGGTGGCCAGCGTCGGCCTAGTTTGGGGAATCCTTAGCTTTTTGGACAGCATCCTACCCTGCAGAGTCAATGCGGCAACGGTCTCTCCGCCGCCAGCGGCTGTTCCCCTACACAACGCAGAGCCCTGAGGCTGGATCCCGGTCGGTTTGTTAAGCTGATGTTACCTTCAACCCTCGAAGCATGCGTCGCATTTGCATCCTTGGGGGCGGCTTTGGCGGGCTGTATACAGCCCTGGAGCTCATCCGCCGGCCTTGGCCGGAGCCGCCGCAGATTACCCTGGTGGATCGTCAGGAGCGCTTTGTTTTTGCTCCTTTGCTCTACGAGTTGCTCACCGGCGAGATGGAAGAGTGGGAGGTGGCCCCCCGTTTCCAGGATCTGCTGCCGGAAGGGGTAGCGTTTTGCCGCGGCGCGGTGCAGTCGGTTGACCTCCAAGAGCACCGCGTCTTCCTGGCAGAGGGGCAGACCTTGGAGTACGACGCCCTGGTGCTGGCGCTGGGAGGGGAAACTCCCCTGCAGGGCGTGCCGGGAGCAGCGGAGTTTGTCTTTCCCTTCCGCACCCTAGCCGATGCCCAACGGCTGCGGGCCCACTTGCAGACCCTAGAAGCGCGGGATCCGGCTCAGGCCATTTACCTAGCTATTGTGGGGGCAGGGGCCAGCGGCGTAGAGCTAGCCTGCAAATTGGCTGACCGGCTGGGATCGCGCGGCCAGATCCGTCTTATTGAGGTGGGATCCCAGATTTTGCCGGGTTTTGCTCCCTCAAGCCGGAAGGCAGCCCAGGCGGCGCTGGCCCAACGGCGGGTGCAGGTGGAGCTGCAGACCAAGGTACTTGGGATCGAGGCTACGGGAGAAAACGGCGCTCCTCCCTTTCGTCTGCAGCGGCAGCGCCTGGCAACTCAGGAGATGGCTGTTGACTTGGTCGATGCTGTGCTTTGGACAGTCGGCACCCAACCAGCGGCGGCCATTGCTAACTTGGATTTGCCCAAAAACGAGCGGGGCCGCCTGCAGGTTCTGCCCACTCTCCAAACGCCCACCTTTCCCGAAGTATTTGCCCTGGGCGACGGAGCAGCGGTGGTGGATGCCACAGGACAGCCCGTACCTGCAACTGCACAGGCAGCTTTCCAAGAAGCGGGCTACTGCGCTTGGAACCTGTGGGCTCTGCTCACCCAGGAGCGGCCGCTGTTGCCGTTTCGCTACTTTTCGCTGGGGGAGATGCTCAGCCTAGGGGCGGATACGGCAGTAGTCTCGGCCTTGGGCGGCCTTACCCTAACCGGCCCCCTGGGCTACCTAGCGCGGCGAGTTGCCTACCTCTTCCGCCTGCCCACTCTAGAGCACCAGCTCAGGGTGGGGTGGAGCTGGATGACCCGCCCGCTGTGGCAGGCGCTAGGATCCCTGGAGCTGACGGGAGCGCTCGTAGGCCGCCCGCACCGCCTGCATTAGGGCCCCTCGCACCCCTGCCTGTTCCAGGACTTGGAGGCCGGCAATGGTGGTGCCGCCGGGGCTAGTGACCTGGTCTTTGAGCAGGGCGGGGTGCAGCTGCTCCTGCTGCAGGAGGGCAGCAGTGCCTGCCAGGGTCTGCACCGCCAGTTGGGTGGCGATGGGGCGCGGTAGGCCCACCCCTACGCCGCCGTCGATGAGCGCTTCCAGGATCACTGCCAAATACCCTGGCCCCGATCCTGACAGGGCGGTTACCGCATCCATCTGGCTCTCCGGCACCGTCACCACCTGGCCTACAGCCCGAAACAACCTTTCCACCAGATCCCTTTGCTGAGGCGTCACCCCTGGCCCGTAGCAGATAGCCGTGATCCCTGCCCCCACCAGTGCCGGTGTGTTGGGCATGGTGCGCACCACCTTTTGCCGGGGAAAAGCCTGCTGCAACTGCTGCAAAGGGATCCCGGCCATAATAGAAATGACCAACTCTGTGGCCGCCGGCTGCCCTATCTCTGCCACTACCTGCGGAAAGACCTGGGGCTTGACGGCCAAAAATAAAATCTCGGCCTCCCCCGCCTCCGAGGGATCGGCCAATAGACGAATGCCAAGCTCTTGCTGGAGAGCGGTGGCCCTGTCCTTATCGACCTCCCGCAGCGCCATCTGCTTTGGAGAATAAACCCCTGCCGCCACCCAGCGGCGCAGCAGGGCAGATCCCATAGCTCCGCCCCCAATGACACTCAGCAGCGGTTGCTCCATCGCAGCTAGTGCTGGCCTACCGCCTGCAGGTGCTCATAGCCGCTGGGCCAGAGAGGGGTAGGGCTTTGCAAAGGGCGCTGCAGCGGCTGCATAACTTGGCTACTGGGGGTGGAGATGGTGACGGTGCTGGGGGTGAATAAAAAAATATTCTCCCCAATACGCTCCTGATGGCCGTCAATAGCGTAGGTGCCGCCGGCAACAAAGTCCACCGAACGCTGCGCCTCGGCGGGATCCATCAGGCTTAAGTTCATGATCACCGTTTTGCGCTCGCGCAGGTATTGGATAACCTGGGCCATTTCATCAAAGCTGCGCGGCTCCAGCACCACTACTTCATTGGTCGGCTGGCTGACGCCAGGCAATCCAATCACCTTGCTCCCCATACCACTCCCTCCTGAGCGCTCCCGAGGAGGCTGACTGCGCCGATGGCCACGCGACTCTTCCCGATGGACAGGCCCTTCGCCAGCTTCTACTGAGCGCTGCCGCCGTCCCCGCCAGGGGTGCTCTACCTCCTCCTCACTAGAGGTGGCCGATGCAGAACGGTGTCTTTCGTAGAGAAGTTGGTAGTCGTCCTGCCCATCCATCTCCGATTCAGAGTACTCCTCCAGGTTATCCGCGGGATCATTTAAGCCCACAAAGTCCTTTACCCTGCTCCAGATTCCACTGACATTCATCCCTTGCATCCTCACTACCTACCCTACATCTACAGCAAGCTCGGCGTTTAGACCCGCGATCTTGTTGAGCAGAGGCCCAAGCTAGGAAACGTCCTTCATATTCTCTTTCAAGAGACTAAGGAGGCCTTTGGGCAAGAAGCTGCCAACGCCAGCCAAGTAACGCAGGTCTCCCCCTCTAAAGAGCCCTGCAGAGCAATCCTAGAGGGGCACAGCTTCAGAAAAATTTAATCACAACTCAAGGGCTTCATAAAGTTTGCATCTACCGACGCTCGGCATTGGCAAACAGAGCGCGTCCCAGCCGAATCAAGTTGGAGCCTGCCGCCACTGCCAGCAGGTAGTCGTCGGACATCCCCATGGAGAGGGTGCGTAGCTGCAGGCGCTCGTAGCCGCTTTGCCGAATGGACTCAGCAAGCTCAGCGAGTTTACGAAACAGTTCCAAGGCGGCCTCTGAGCTAAGGCCGAGCGGCAGAATGGTCATCAGGCCCACAATTTCCACCTGCAGCAGCTGATTGAGCTGAGGCAGGCTCTGCAGCAGGTCGGGGACAAGCCAGCCGAATTTGTTGGGATCCGGTGCCAATTTCACTTGCAGGCAAAGCTTGGGGGTGAGGTGGAGCTCCCCCGCTTTTTGGTCAATCAGCTTGGCCAGGCGCAGGCTGTCGACGCTGTCAATCCAGGCAAATTGCTTGAGGGCTGGCTTTACTTTATTGGTCTGGAGGTGTCCAATCAGGTGCCAGACAATGTCGGTCAAATCCTGCAGCTGCGCCTGTTTGACGGCTGCCTCTTGCACCCGACTCTCGCCGAAGTGGCGGATCCCGGCTCGATAGGCGGCGCGGATGTGGTTGACGCTGTAGCCCTTGCTCACCGCCATGATCTCCACCTGCTCTGGGATCTGGGCTCGGACAGCCTGAATGCGGCTGTGGATGAGCTCCTCGTCAACTAGGGGCGGCGGCAAAGAAGGCGAGGACATGGCTGGGGGCATTAGGAAGCTGGCAACACCGAGAGTCCAGTCTTTAGGGGAGCTTAACCCAAAGCGGCGGCTAGGATCTGATAGGCCAGCTTGGCGACAGTAAAAGCGCTGCGGCGGTCGGTTTCTCGCTCCCCGGTAACGGCCAGCTCCACCACGTCGGCGCCAACAATCTGCCGCTGCTGCCCCAGCGCCCGGATCAGCTCCACGGTTTCCCACCAGCTCAGCCCACCGGGCTCAGGGGTGCCGGTGGCCGGCACGACCGCGGGATCGAGGCCGTCTACATCCACCGTCAGGTAAACCTGGGCTCCCAGCGTGGCAATCACCTCTGGGATCCACTCCTGAGCTGGCTTGCTGTGCAGGCTGTGGGCAAAGAAGGTGTGCAGGCGGTACTTGCGGATGGCCTGGCGGTCTTCGGCGCAGATAGAACGGATCCCCACCTGGGTAAGGCGGCTGCCCACTTGCTCGACTACCCGAGCCATGGCCGAGGCGTGGGAGTAGCGGGATCCCTCGTAGCTATCTCTAAGGTCGCAGTGGGCGTCGATCTGCAGCACGTGCAGCTCGGGGTAATGCACCAAGTGGGCAGCAATCAAGGGGCCAGTGATGGAGTGCTCGCCGCCAATGGAGAGCAAAAACCGCCCCGGCCTAACCCACTCGGCAGCGCGGCGCTGAATTTCGGCCATGGCCAGCTCGTGGGTATCCAGCCCCTCGAACTCTACCGGCGGCGCCGTCCAGTAGCGGGAGATCTCTTCGCGACAGTCGGGGCGGAGGGCCGGCTGGCAGTCCCTCAGCTCGTCGTAGATCTCCACGTAGGCCGAAGCCTCTAGGAGCGCTTGGGGGCCCTTGGCGGTGCCTTTTCCGTAGGAGGTGGTGGCCTCGTAGGGGACAGGCAAGAGAATGGCGTGGGCTACCTCTGGATCCGACTCGGGCAGGCCCAGAAAAGGCAGGGGGGAGCGATACATAGCAAAGGTACAGGAAGGGATTCCTATTGTATTGAACGAAGATCCCTTGTGGGATGAAGACAAAACCCCTACACTAGTGGCTAGACAGCGGCTCCTTGGCTCTCTCTCCATTCTGTCTCTTTGGACAAACTGACCTGACGCTTCTATGACACCTGCCTCTCAAGCTGCTCTTTTTGACGCTCTTGCCCAGCGCCGTGCCCTCAAGATCATCAGCGGCCTGCAGAACTTTGACCTGGAGTCCGTGCTGAAAATTGCCCGTGCTGCCCAGCAGGGAGGGGCCACCTGGGTAGATATTGCTGCCAGTCCCGAGTTGGTGCAGGCGGTGCGGGCTCAAGTAGATCTGCCCATCTGCGTGTCGGCAGTGAATCCGCAGCAGTTGGCTGTTGCGGTGCAAGCAGGGGCTGACATGGCCGAAATTGGCAACTACGACAGCTTTTACCCCTCAGGCCGCGTCTTCTCCGCAGAAGAGGTTTTGGAGCTCACTCGCCAAACCCGCTCCCTCCTGCCGCGCACCCTCCTATCGGTAACCGTTCCCCACACGCTGCCTTTGGATCAGCAGGCGGAGCTGGCGGAGAAACTGGAAGACCTGGGAGCTGACTTCATCCAAACCGAGGGCAGCACCAGCGCTGAGCCGCGCCATAGCGGATCCCTGGGCCTCATTGAGAAGGCTGCCCCCACCCTAGCTGCCACCTATGAGATTAGCCGAGTAGTTTCCGTGCCGGTCATCTGCGCCTCCGGCCTCTCGACGGTAACGGTGCCCCTAGCCATCGCTGCTGGGGCCTCGGCGGTGGGGGTGGGCAAAGCTGTCAGCCGCCTCCAGGACGAGGTGGCCATGGTGGCCCAGGTGCGGGCGCTCAAGGAGGCTCTGGCTGGCGCGCGGGTGCCAGCGCTGGTTTGACATTGCTGGGAAAGTCTTTTTCTTGGGGTGGCCATCGCCACCTCTTAATTTTGGGACAATCTAAGGGCAGGCTAGAAAGACAGCTTCTGGAAGAGCTCGGCAAGCGGCAACTGGAAGCCAGGGATCACCTCCTCCCCATCGAGGATATCTGCGGACTTTAGCAGGCGATCTGGCTCGTGAGCAGAGCGATAGACCAACACGTAGCGCTGAGTTGGGCTGATGACCCAGACCAAGCGGGCACCGTTCTCGAAATAGTCGGCAATTTTCCCCTCGATTTCCTCTACGGTGTTGCTAGGAGATAGCACTTCAACGGCCAGATCCGGAGCCCCTTCCAAAAAGCCAGTGGGCAGCTCGGCCATCCCTTGTAAGCGTTCCCTGGCAAAGAAGGAAATATCGGGCGATCGCAGATTTCCACTCTTCATCCTGAAAGCGGTGCTGGAATCGAACAGGGCGCCTAGCTTCTTGGCCTTGACAACTGCAAAAAGAGCTGAACTTAGAGTGATAGTAAGATTTCCATGCAGTGCCCCTGCACTTCCCATGTCTACCAGTTTTCCATTGACAACCTCATAGCGGTGCCCATCTTTAGGCAGCGCCATGAGTTCCTCATCAGCCCAAACCTTTTTTTCCTGTTGGACTTCTTTTTTGGCTTCGGTTACTGCGGCCATCGAAAGACTCCTTGGGAGTGATCACTCTGGGCAACGATGTTGAATAGCCTTCCCCAGATGCCGATATGAATCTGGCCTGAAATGGCTCCGCCCTAAATTGCAAGCCCATGTTATCAATCCTGGGGAGGAATACAGGCCGGTCAAAGCTTGACGAAATTGTAGGGAGCAGTGAAATTGTTGTAGCGGATGCGCAGCCGTCCCTGAAAAGCTTGATCCAGCTCCTCCACTTTTTGGGCAAAAGCCGGCTCATCTTCCCAGTTAATGAGAAAAGCGCTGTTGTAGGCCATGTTCTCGGTAAGCAGCTTTCCTTCCACACAATCGCTGGCAAGGGGAGCAAGGGCAGCCGTGAAGGTGTGGGCAATATGCTGGCGTCGCTGCTCCAAAAGTTGCTCCAAAGCCCGTCCCATTTCCACGACGGCCTCCAGTCCCAGCGGAGTGCCAGCCAGCTCGTCGCGGCGGGCTTTCAGGGCGGGGTTTTCTTCTAACCCCAACTGGAGCTCTCGCTCGGGATCCCAGAAGACTTTTACCCCCACCTCCCGCTTGCCCTCTAGGCGCTGCAGCAAGGCCAAGAGCTCGGCCAGGCGTGGCTTGACCAGATCCTGCTCCACCTGATCCCAACTGCTCACTACTAGGCCAAACTGCAGTGGCAGTAGGGTGCGATGGCCCTCATTCATGACGCTTTCCAAAACGGCCTCATGAGCCAGCAGGTTGGCCCGGCTAGCCAGGTAACGCTCCTGGCAGGTTTGGGAATAGAGGAAGGCCAGGGATCCGAGCACGTGAACCCGCACCGGCTGCCCGTCCAAGCCGACTACATTCAGGTGGCGCGGGCCAGGGGCGGCAACGATCCCGTAGAGGTAGAGGGCGCTAGCGGGGTTGGGACTTGCCGTTGCCATGGCTGCGGGCATCTCCAATGAGCCAGGTAAGATTGGACTCCTCCGTGTCGATGGCATTGCCGTCTGAGGAAATGCAGTAGCGGCCCATCACCATCTGGTGGCGCAGGGTTACCCCTGCAGCAATTTGGGTGTAGTTGAAGATGAGGCTGGCATCCAGCGTACACCCCTCGTTTAAGACACAGCCGTAGCCAATGGCCGTGGGGCCGATGAGCTTTACCCCGTCTGCCAGGTAGGTGCTGGCCCCGATGTAGACTGGCGGCTCGATGTGGATGCGATCCCAGTTGGCACGGATGTTGATCCCTGTCCAGACGCCGGGCCGAATCTGGATCCCCGGTACCTTGACGCCCTTGATCTCCCCGCGCAGCACCTTTTGCACAGCCAGCCAGTAATCGTGGGTACGGCCAATGTCCACCCATTGGAAGTCAGCCTTGACGCCGTAGAAGGGGGCACCGACTTTAACCAAAGTAGGGAAGAGATCGCTGCCGATGTCGTAGGGACGGCCAGGAGGAATATAGTCAAACACCTCTGGCTCAAAAACATAGATGCCCGTGTTGATGGTGTTGCTAAGGGCCTCTTCTCGCCTTGGCTTTTCCTGGAAAGCCGTAACCCGACCCGTTTCATCAGTAACCACCACCCCATAGCTGGAGACCTGGCTGGGATCCACCTCCCGCAGCACTACCGTGGCCAGCGCCCCCTTGGACTTGTGGAAATTGACCACCTCGGTCAGGTTGAGGTCAATCAAGGCATCGCCGCAGAGCACCACGAAGGTGCTGTCGAAAAAGCCGGAGAAATCCTGGATCTTGCGCATACCGCCAGCGGATCCTAGAGGCTCGGCCACCGGCTGGCCGTTCTCAAAATGGCCCTCGAAGGAAAAGCCAATGTGTACTCCCCACTGCTGGCCATCCCGGAAGTAGTCCTCAATTTGGTGGGCGAGGTGGCTAGTGTTGATCATGATCTGGTCAAAGCCATGTTCCCGCAGCAGCTCCACCAAAAACTCCATGACAGGCTTGTGCAAAATGGGAATCATCGGCTTCGGCATCATGTAGGTAATGGGCCGTACCCGCGTTCCCTTGCCGGCTGCCAGGATCATGGCTTTCATGCCTTTGTCCCTCCTCCGGGTTCCCGTGTTCTGACTTTACTACCCCAGGATTGGCTTTCTAGGTGAGAGGCGAGACTAGCCCTCTAGCTCCTATTCTCACAATGAGACGGCGCTCCAGCTCAAGGTTGTCAGCTCTGCCGAGCAGCCCCACCGTAGCCGCCCAGATCTTCAAAGTTAGTTGGGCAAAGGTCTACTGCTAGCTCAATCAAGAAAACACTTGGCTGCCCTGCCGCAAAAAAGGTTAACGCTGCAGAACCTTGAGACCTTGCCAGGCCAGGAACAGAAGGGATCTGAAAAACAAACCCCCCAAAAGGGGGATCTCAGCTTCTAGAGAGGCTACTGAGGGGCAGCGGCTAGAGCTTTAGAAGACTTCCTCTCTGGTTTCTCCGCTGCAACTTTTGCTAAGAGAGAGCGCAAGCTGGGAAAAAGAAAGTGATTTTCTTCAACGTACTGGGCACCAAATAGTCCTTTCTCTGCCCAAAAGAAGCGGTCAACGGTATGTTCATTTCGTCGAACCAAGATAAGCGCTGGCGGCTGAATAGAGTTTTCCTGAATGTACCTTCGAGCGGCAGTAACAGACTTTTCTTCACCACTGTCTAGCTTATACTGAGGAACAAGATCTAAAATTTTGCGCCCTTCCAAGCGGCGGCGGCTCTTACGCTTTCTTTTCCTGACCAATGTAAGCCTCCCACAGAAAGATTACGAAACAGTCGCAAAGAATATATCAAGATTGCTTAAGAAAATCAATAGTCCTCGCCGTTTTTTGCCGTCATCTTTTGCAGAGGCAAAAAGCTTGCACTAAGAGGTCTTGTACAGCAACCTACCTTCATTGCTGCCCAAGAGCCCTAAAATGCAAAGAACAACCCCAGCAGAGCAAATAGCCAAGCCCCACTATGGGCAACTCCCCAGCTTAGAAGGGGAGCAGCTGACTGTAGACCGGCAAACCTAGCTTCGCCGAAAGGAGTAATCCTTGGCGGACTTCCTCACGATTCTACAACCAATCCCCTACTTTATACAAGATACTAGTCCAGGTCTCCTGCCTTGCGCTAAACCCTTAGTGCAGAGACCAAACCTCCTGCTACCCTGTCTCCAGGCAGGACTGTGCCAGTAGGGTTTCGGGCTGTCTTTAGTTACTAAGGAATTTTGGCCATGAGGAAATTGACGTTTCTAGTGGGTTTGGGACTCAGCTTTGGTGCCCTGACCGTTTGGGCCCAGGGATCCAAAGGCTCTACCCCGATCCCCAGTCCTACTGCAACAGCTACCCCGGCTAGAGGAGCGGCTCCCAGCCCGCAGGTTTCTCCCTCTTTGACTGCAGCTCAGGTCACTGACGCGCAGGTGGAGCAGTTGGCGCGCATTTTGTTGGAGCTGGATCCTCTGATTCGCGAAGCTAGCGCCCAGCTGCGAGAAACCCAAAACGAAGCTGAGTATGAGAAGATTATGCAGCGTACTGAGGCCCAGGCCAGCCGCATTGTCGAGAAGCAGGGGCTGACGGTGGCCAAATACCGTGAGCTGATGACCTTGGCCAACGAGGATCCCACCCTAAATCAGCGAGTGCGGGTGCGCCTGCAAGAGCTCCTCCAACAAAAAAGATCCTCAGCTTCCCCCCAAGCAGCTACACCAACCCCTACACCTTAAGCTGACATGACCCCTCCGCCTGAAAAGCCTAACTTGGGATCCCTGCGAGCTGCGTTGAACCTTGCCCTGTTTTTCTTTTTGTTGGTGCTGGTTTCCTACTTAAGCCTTAACTTCCTCCTGGCTTTGGTGAGCAAGCTCAGCTAGCAGACTCTCCAAGAGCCTTTTGTCTTGGGCACTGGGAAAGATACACTGGATTTACAAGGCTTAACACCTTTTCTCAGTGACTGTCCATGAGCCCCCCTTTTTGGTTTGCCAGTTCAGCGGGATCCGCCATGCCCTATCTGGAATCTCCCCCTAGGCTGACTTTGCCCCGCCAAGAGGCGGGCTGGAGGCGCTGGTTGCGCTACCTGTATTTGCGCCTGCTGCGGATGCAATCTTCTCCCGAAGAAATTGCCCGGGGCCTGGCGGCAGGGGTCTTTGCCGGTTGTTTTCCCATCTTCGGCTTCCAAACCCTAGCTGCCCTGCTGCTGGCAGTTCCCCTGCGGGGCAACAAGCTGGTAGCGGCTGCAGGAACCTGGGTGAGCAACCCTCTTACCTATGTGCCCATCTATGCGTTTAACTACCGGGTTGGGCAATGGCTACTGGGATCCACGACGGCCTTTGCCCCTGCGGAACTGGCGGCACCCCAAAACTGGATGCAGTGGGGCCTGGAGGTGTCGGGCACGCTTTTTGTTGGCTGCGCCTTTGTTGGGTTTTGGGGAGCTTTGGCCAGCTATTTTCTTGGGCTGTGGCTGGTACGCCGGATCCGCCAGCGGCGGAGAATAAGCCGATGGGGGCAGAGTCTGTGAGGGGCTAGAAGGCGGTCAATGCTAAGTCAGGCAGAGATCCCTGCCTGTCCCAGCCTAGGAATTGAGGGAGTGTTAGAGAAGGGAAGGGTTTGACGATGGAAGATATGCGGTCGCTGTTAACCAACCTGGGCCGCCGCTCTCAGCGCTGGAGGCAACAGTTGGGATCTGCCCTCCAGACAGGCATGAGCCAGCTTGCCCAAGCTGCACAGCCAATTGTATTGCTCTCGCCGCGGGAGCTGGAGAAGATGCGGCGGGCCTGCCGCCTGGCGGCGGATTTGCTCAAGCACCTGGAGCCGATGGTGCAGCCGGGAGTAACCACGCAAGAGCTCAACGACGAGGCCGAGCGCTGGACGCGGGCCCAGGGTGCTAGAAGCGCCCCACTGGGCTACCACGGCTTTCCCAAGTCCATCTGCACCAGTGTCAACCACGTTGTCTGCCACGGCATTCCTAGCCCCAAGCAAATCCTGCGCGAAGGGGACATTATTAATATCGATGTCACTCCCGTTTTGGATGGCTACCACGGCGATGCCTCCAAAACCTTCTTTGTGGGCAAGCCCTCCGAGCGAGCCCGGCGCCTGGTGGAGGTGGCCGAAGAATGCCTGCGGCGAGGCATTGCTGCGGTAAGACCCGGGGGCCGCGTGGGGGACATTGGAGCAGCCATCCAGGAGTACGCCGAGTCCCAGGGCTACAGCGTGGTGCGGGACTTTGTCGGCCACGGGGTGGGACGGCAGTTCCACACCGCCCCCCAGATCCCTCACTACGGCGAGCGAGGAAAGGGGGAAAAGCTCCGCCCGGGCATGGTGTTTACCATTGAGCCAATGATCAACGAGGGCACTTGGGAGGTGAGGGTGCTCTCCGACGGGTGGACAGTGGTAACGGCAGACGGCAAGCTTTCTGCCCAGTTTGAGCATACTGTTGCTGTCACTGAAACCGGCGTGGAGATCCTGACGTTGCCTTCCTCCAGTTAGGCTCCCTATGAGTGCGGATCCCCGCCTGCGCCTCTCCTCTGAGAATCTGGTGCTGCTGTTGGCAGCAGCCGTGGGCCTGGGCACGGGCCTAGGGGTGGTTGGGTTTCGCTATTTGATTGGCTGGTGTCGCCATCTCTTCCAAGAGCTTCTGCTCGGCAACCTTGCCAAGGCTGTCCAACCCTATGGCCTGGAGCAGTTGGGATCCTGGGTCCCGGCTTTGGCACCGCTCTTGGGAGGCCTCTTGATTGGCGTGCTGAAGGTGGCTCTGCCTCTTCCCAACTTCAGCCTCTCCAGCTTGGTAAGTCCTAGCCAAGCCTTCCGCCCTCGGCCAAGCTGGATCCCTCTTAAGCTCGTGGCTGCTGCCATCTCCTTGGGGGCGGGAGCCTCTCTGGGTCCGGAGGCTCCTAGTGTGGAAAGCGGCGCCCTGCTGGGATCCCTGGTAGGGCAGAACCTCCGTCTTGCGCGGGAGCGGGTGCAGCTATTGATGGCTGCCGGGGCGGCAGCGGGCTTGGCGGCGGGGTTTAACGCACCGATTGCAGGGGTGTTCTTGGCTTTGGAGCTGGCCCTGGCCCGCTCTTTTACCACCTCTGCGGTCAGCGTGGTGGTTCTGGCGGCAGTGGTCTCCGCTCTAATTGCTCAAGTGGGGCTGGGAGCGCAGCCGGCCTTTCTGCTGCCAACCATTACGCAGCCGGCTTTTGTCTTGCCTGCCTACGAGCTTCACAGTCTGCTGGAGGTGCCGCTTTATTTGGGCTTGGGCTTTTTGGCCAGCTTGGTCTCCCTGGCCTTTAGCTATGCCCTGGAGGGGGGCAAGCAGCTATTTAGCCGCATGGCGGCCTGGCCAACCTGGAGCAAGCCCATTCTGGGCGGTGCTATCCTCGGCGGTGTTGGCCTCTGGATCCCGTTAGCGCTGGGGGTGGGCTACGAGACCATTGAGTCGATCTTGCAAGGGGTGCCCTTTTCCCTTGGCCAGTTGGGCTTGCTGTTGTTGGGCAAGGTATTCCTCAGCGCGGTGAGCTTGGGCAGCGGCTTTGTCGGGGGCACCTTTGCCCCGGCTCTGTTCCTGGGGGCGGTGTTGGGAGCAGGCTATGGCCAGGTGGTGGGAAGGGTCTTGCCTGCTTTTGCCCTCTCTCCCCCTGCCGCCTACGCCATGGTGGGCATGGGGGCGGTACTGGCAGCCAGCGTGCGGGCTCCCCTGACGGCAATTCTGCTGCTGTTTGAGATGACGCGGGACTACCACATTGCCCTGCCGGTGATGGCGGCGGTGGGCTTGAGCATTTGGCTAACGGAGCATTTGCACCCGCCAGTTGTTTACCCTTCCGCCCGCCGCAGGCAGGAGCCCAAGGGCCTAACAGTTCAAGAGGTCATGGTGCCTCCTTCTCTGCTGCTGCAACAGGATACGCCTCTGCGAGAGGCCCTGGAGCGTTTGCTGCAGCAAAAGTGCCACAGCGCTTTGGTGGTGGACAGGCAAGATCGGCTGCGGGGCATCCTCACCCTGGAAGACCTCGAGCGGGCCTTAGCCCACAGGGGAGCTGGAGAAGTGGCCGAACTGACGGTAGAGCAGGTCAGCCAGTCGCCTGTGCTCACCACTTTCCCCGACGAGGCGGTGGCGGTGGCTGCCGAGCCGATGTACGAGTACGATCTGCGCCAGTTGCCGGTGGTTTCGCGGGAGGATCCGGAGCATGTGGTTGGCCTCCTGGATCGGGAGCGGGTGTTGCTCTCCCAAGAGATTGAATCTGTGCGGCAAGTCCTCGAGCCGGAAGTTCCTGCCTCAGAGGGGAGCGAAAACGGGATCCCTTCTTCCCCTAGGCCGGCAGAGTAGGGATCAGCGCTGCTGCAGCAGGGCGGAGGGGCATTCGTGGTGCAGGGGGCAGTGACCGCAGTCGGGCAGGCGCGCCTTACAGAGGCGTTTGCCCAGCCGGATGAGGTTGACGTGTAGGGAATAAGCCTTGCCTGTCGGGATCCGCGGCAACAGTTGGGCAAAGGTGTCGTCGGGATGTCTGGCCCGCACCAAGTCAAGACGGTTGGCCACCCGATGCACATGGGTATCCACCGGGCAGAGATCTCGGCCCAGGCCAAACAACAGCACACAGGCGGCTGTCTTCAGTCCCACCCCCTTCAGGGAGAGGAGATAGGCCAGAGCGTCCGCGTCGTCGAGATCCCGCAAAAAGTCGAGGCTCAGGGATCCCTGGCGCTGGACAATGGCAGCCAGAATCTCCCGAATGCGGGCTGCTTTGAGTTGGGCCAGGCCGCCAGGACGGATCACCTGGGCCACCTCGGCCGGGTTGGCAGCCAAGACAGCTTCCCAGGAGGGAAAAGCGGCTTTGAGGGCGCGAAAGGCGCGGCTGCTGTTGTGGTCGGTGGTGTTTTGGGAGAGGATTGTGCCCACCAATTCGTCCAAGAGGTCGGGATAGAGAGGCAGGCCGTCGGGGCTGCAAGGACGTTGGGGGACGCCAAAGCACTGTTCCAGGCGCGCCAACAGCAATTCCACCGCGATGGTGCTGGGAGGACGAGGCTCCAGCTGGGCTGAGGTGTCGACGGCTGCGGCAGAAGGGTCCCGATCCCATCTCGGCTGTACCACGGCTGGCCTCCTGGGAAAGTTAACGGGCGGAATCTCGGCAGATCTCCTGAAGCAGGCCGGCAACTGCCTTGCTGGCAGGGGGAGGAGCTGTCGCCTTCAAGTTAGCGGCCATTTGGGCAACCACCTGGGGCTGATCCAGCCAGCTCAGCGCCGTTTGCCGCAGCAAGTCCAAATTCTCTTCAGACTCTCGCAGGACCACTCCCCCACCTCGCTCCACAAAAGCCAGGGCGTTGTGATACTGATGGTCTTCGGCGGCAAACGGATAGGGGATCAAGATGGCGGGGGTGGCGGTGGCCCACAACTCTGCCAGGCTGAGGGCGCCAGCTCGGCTGATGGCAAAAGTTGCCCGCTGCAGCAGAGCGGCCACATCGGTGCGGAAAGGAAAAGCGCGGTAGCGGGGGTGGGAAGGGATCCCGACCTCACTGCCGCCGGTCAAATGCACAATCCAGGCCCCTGCCTCCAACCAGGCCGGGGCACAGGCGGCCACCAGGCGGTTCAGGCCCTGCGCTCCCTGGCTCCCCCCCATCACCACAATCAAAGGATCCCCCTCTGGAATGGGCAGATCTGCAGGCAAGGGCTGAGGCTGATAGAACTCTGGCCGCACCGGCGTGCCAACCACCCGGGTAGCTACTCCTGGCAAATGCTCCGCTGCTTCCGCCAGGCCCAAGGCTACTACCTGGCAAAACCTTCCCAGCCAGCGGGTTACCTTGCCCGGGATACGGTTAGACTCGTGCAGCAGCACCGGCACTCCCAGCGAGCGAGCTGCCAAGATGGCCGGGGCAGCGATGTAGCCACCGGTGGTCAACACAGCGTCAAACCGTCCCTCCCGGAGGATCTGCTGCACCTGCCGCGTTGCTCGGGCCAACTGGATTAGGGAGCCCAGCTTTTGCAAAGGGGATCCCTGCCAGCCCCACATGGTGACCCGATGCAGCGGGTAGCACTCTGGCACCAGTTTCTCCTCCAGCCGCTGCGGCACTCCCAGCCATTCGATCTGCCAGGTGGGCAACTGCTCAGCAACAGCTAGGGCTGGAAAGATGTGACCTCCGGTGCCACTGGCTGCCACCAGCAGCCGCGGTGGGGAAGCGGGATCCCTGCCGGTTCTCTTCACCCTTGCCCTGGGATCAGGAGCTGCCGTAGCCGACGTAGCGCAGAAGCGTGCCTCGCTGCCCCAGGATAAACCCTCGGTCGGGGCCGAAAAACTCGATGCTGTAGAAATTGGCGGGAATGCTGCTCAACTTTTTGGCCTCCTCCCAGGTTTTGCCACCATCAGGGCTGTGGATCAGCGTGCCGCCGCCCCCCACCACCCAGAGGTCGTGGTCGTTTTGGTAGGCTGCATCGAGATAGCCAAAGCTAAGGGCTCGCCCGGGTCGCAGAGGCTTAGACCATTTGCCAGAGGTAAAGTCGTCGGTAAAGGCAATTTCTGCCCCCTGATTCAGTTTCCAGGCACTGCCGTTGGGGCCAAAGCCCATGTTCTGGATGCGGCGAGAGCTCTCCCGCAGATAGGGCTTCCAAGCTTGGGTTGCAGGCGTGTACAAAAAGTAGAAGCTGCCGCGCGAGGAAACGGCTAGGTACTCCCCTCCAGGACCGCGGGCAATGTTTTTGATTGCCCCAATCGGCTCCTCCACCTGGGCGTGCCAGGTCTGTCCCCCATCTTCTGTGCGGTAGATGGCTCCCACATTGGTTACCATTTCGGCAGCGCCAGGGCCGAGGGCGTGGATCAAGAGGGGCTCTCCTGGCAGTTGCTTGCTAAGGCGAATCAACGTCCAGTCCGCTCCCTCATTCAAGGTGTGCAGCAGGATCTTCGGCTGCCCCACTACCCACCCTTCTGCCCCGGCAAAGCTAATCGATCTCAAGTAAGCCTCGGGCTCTAGAGCCGACAACTGGCGCACTTGCCAGTGCAGACCGCCATCTTGAGACTCCAGCAGGGTTGCCTTGTCGCCCACCAGCCAGCCATGAGAAGGGTTAGTGCCGGTGAAGGCAATATCCAGCAGGATGCTCTGCGTGGGCACCTCCACCTGTTCCCAGGGCACCACCTTCATCTCTGGCATTCCCGCTGCCATCAGCAGGAGCGAGAAGGCAGCCAACAGCACTAGTCTCAGGAGCTTCACCATTTTGTTACTCGACGAAATAAAAACTCATCAAAAACAGAAACCCCAGCGCCAACCCCAGGAAGATGAGGAGGTTTTTTTGCGCAGGGGTCATCACGTTAACCCCAAAACCGTAGCGCAGGTTTTCCTGAAAGCCGGAAGGCTTGCCCTTGGCGCCCACCGCTTGGAACAGGCGCTTATCGGCTCGGCACACTGGACATCTCCAGGTAGGGGGCAGCTCCTCAAAGGGCACGCCTGCCGGGATGCGATTGAGCTGATCCCCCTGGGTTGGCTCGTAGACATAGCCACAAGCGCGGCATTCGTACCGCTGCAGGCTCTGGGGATCGCCAAGCTGAGCCTCGGTTTCATCCTCCGGCAGCTCGATTAGCTTGGGTGCCTTGGTGGCTTTGGACGGGTCGACAAGAGGCGAGGGGGCGCTATTCATGGATTGATTGAGGAAGGGCCTGCGTTGTTCGATCCTATTATGAGAGGATCTGTTACAAAAATCTACTTGCTTTCTCCGCAATGCTTTTGTACACGTCTAGCCCGCTTGGGAGCTGGCGTTGCCCCCCAACCGGTCAGGGGATCCTAGCCGGGGATCCCGTGCTACGTTTCGTGTTATGCCAGTGGTTGTTCCCCCATGACTCCGTCCCCTCGTCAACTTACTCTCAATCACCTGCTCATCGTCAAGGATCGCCAAGGGCCTAAAGCTTACTGGCTAACAGCTGAGCTCTATTCCCTGGGGCGGGATCCAAGCAACAGCATTCGCATCGACTCCCAGTACGTCTCCCGCCACCACGCCCTTTTGGTGAAGACTGAATCTCCCACCTCTCCCGACGGGTTTACCTACCAGATCATCGACGGAGACATCCACGGCAACCCCAGCACTAACGGCCTCTACGTTCGGGGGGAGCGGGTAGAGTTTCGAGAACTCGAAGATGGAGACGAAATCCAGTTGGGCAGCGACGCCACCGCCACCTATTTGCGGCAGGCTTGCGATCTGGACAGGATTCTCTCCACCTTTGAAAATACCCAGATCGTCGGCCTGTGAGATGGAACGCCTGGCAGGGCAGCAACCTCCCAATTGGTAAGTAGGGGGGCGCAAGAACCTCTTGCCCGGCGTCGTTCTGGGGTACGTTAGCATCGTGGTATCCGTCGGCTTGAGGCTGCTGGCTCTCAGGGTTTATGCCGCCCATCACCAAGATCCTGATTGCCAACCGGGGCGAGATTGCTCTGCGCATTATCCGCACCTGTCAGGAAATGGGGATCCGCACAGTGGCTGTCTACTCCACTGCGGATCAGAACTCGCTCCATGTCCAACTGGCGGATGAGGCAGTCTGTGTCGGGGAAGCCCCTGTGGCCAAAAGTTACCTCAACATCCCCAACATCATCTCGGCAGCCCTTACCCGCGGGGCCAATGCCATTCACCCGGGCTACGGCTTCTTGGCGGAGAATGCCAAGTTTGCCGAGATGTGTGCCGACCACAACCTAATTTTCATTGGCCCTTCCCCAGAGGCCATGCGCAAGATGGGTGACAAGGCTACCGCGCGGGAGACCATGCAAGCGGTGGGGGTGCCGACTGTCCCCGGCAGCCGCGGGTTGATCACCTCTGAAGAGGAGGCGCTGCGGCTAGCTGAGAAAATCGGCTACCCCGTGATCCTCAAAGCCACGGCCGGCGGTGGGGGGCGGGGTATGCGGGTGGCCCGAGATCCCCAAGAATTGCGGAAGATGATGCGCACCGCCCAGGGGGAGGCGCAGGCTGCCTTTGGCAATGGGGGCATCTATTTGGAGAAATACCTCGAGCGCCCCCGCCACGTGGAGTTTCAGATTTTGGCTGACAGCCATGGCAATGTGGTGCACCTCTACGAACGGGATTGTTCTATCCAGCGGCGGCACCAAAAGCTGTTGGAGGAGGCCCCCAGCCCTGCTCTAACCCCGAGCTTGCGCGCCCGCATGGGGGCTGCGGCAGTGAAAGCAGCCAAGGCGGTGAACTACGTGGGGGCGGGCACAGTGGAGTTTTTGCTGGACAAAAACGGCCAGTTCTACTTCATCGAGATGAACACCCGCATCCAGGTAGAGCACCCCGTAACCGAGATGGTGACGGGGCTGGATCTCATTGCCGAGCAAATTCGCATTGCCCAAGGTCAGCCCCTCACCTTTCGCCAGAAGGATGTGCAACTGCGAGGCCATGCCATTGAGTGCCGCATCAATGCCGAGGATCCCAAGCAACAGTTTCGCCCTTGCACGGGCACCATCACTGCCTACTTGCCCCCCGGTGGGCCAGGGGTGCGCATGGACTCCCACATCTACACCGACTACACCATTCCCCCTTACTACGACTCGCTATTGGGCAAGTTGATTGTCTGGGGGCCCAACCGAGCAGCGGCCATCCGCCGCATGCAGCGGGCTTTGGGAGAGTGCGCCATCACGGGCGTGCCCACCACGATCCCTTTTCACCAGCAGATCCTGCGCCACGAGGCTTTTTTGCGGGGTGAGGTGCATACGGATTTCATTGCCCAACACCTGCTGGGCGGCCAGTCTGAACGATAGACTGGTGCAGACAGCTAAACCCTAGCCACCACCACCCGCTGCGGCTGATCCTGGTACTTGCCTTGACGGTCGGCATAGGTAATTTGACAGGGATCCCCCTCAAAAAACAGCAGCTGTACCACCCCTTCGTTGGCATACACCCGGCAGTCAGCGCTGGAGGCGTTGGAAAACTCTAGCGTCAGGTAGCCGCGCCACCCCGCTTCCGCTGGAGTCAGGTTGGCAATTAGCCCCACCCGGGCGTAGGAAGACTTGCCGATGCAGAGGACAGTGATGTTGTCGGGCACCTGCAGCCGCTCGAGGGACACCCCCAGCCCGTAGGAATGGGCAGGGATGATGAAGTAGTCCCCCATCTCGTCGTGGTGGAGCTCCACCGGCTCGAGGTTCTTGGGGTTAAACCGCTTGGGATCTACCACAGTACCAGGCACATGGCGGAAGATCTTAAACTCCACGGGGGAAAGACGAATGTCGTAGCCATAGGAGGAAAGCCCATAGCTCAAAACAGGGCGCATTTGTCCATTCCACTCCACGGCCCGCACCAATTCGGGGCAAAACGGCTCAATCATCCCCCGCTGCGCTTGCTCACGGATCCAGCGGTCGCTCTTTAGCATGGCTAGAGGATGGCAAGACCAGAAGGTACTAGGGACTACTGACTTGCGAGGGATCCCGGCGCCTGCCCAGAGCCCGCGAGGACTCCTGCCGGGGGCGTAGCTGGGTGATGAGATCAGCGCGTTCCAAAAGGGAAGCCGGCATTTCGGGCCCGGTGATGATCATATCCATCCAGACCGGCCGCTGATCGACCAAATCCAGCACCTGTTCTTCCGGGATCAAGCCCAGCTTGATGGCCAAGCTCAGCTCATCCAGCACCACCAAGCCATACCGGCCACTCCTAACGGCCTCCTGGGTAAATTGCCACAACTCGTCTAGAGCTACGCGCTCCTCTGGCTCCAGATGCGGCGTATCAATGCAGCGGTGTAGACGGCAGCGAACCCACTCCAGGGAACTGCCCAGCAAAACCCGGTTCTCCGGCCCTTGCTTAATCCCGCCTTTGAGGAATTGCACAATCAACACCCGCGTTCCCTGACCAGCCAAGCGCAGGGCCTGGACCATCACAGGAGTGAACATGCCCCGGCCGGGCTGGGTGTAGAGCTGCAGCGATCCCTGGGGGATGAGGTGGGCGGGAAAGTCTCCATACCCTTGGAGAAAGGAGTCGCCCGCGGTAGAGCTGGCTTGGGCGGCAGGCTGTTTGACGGGGGCAACAGAAACAGCGTCCTTGGGGGAAGGCATACGGCTAAGGGAGGCAGTGCGAACCACCGTTTTATCTTGGGAGTGGGCTAAAGGACAAGACCCTACAGCGGCGGAACTACAAGTTAGAAGTGCCATCCATAACCCGCACCAAAGCTCCGCTACCCCTTGCCGAGGTAGCAACGGCCGCTAGGCTGCAGAGCCTAGAAGTGGACCAAGTGTCGGCTACAGATTCCATGAAACACCCCCTACAGCTCTCCTTGGACGTTCTCCCCAGCTCTAGAGGATAGAGATTTTTTCACGGCTTGTAGCGGCTAGGTTTCTACTCGCTGGGGGGCTACACAGCGCCAGATATACCACGAGCCTGTGGGGGACGCCATGCCCTAATCCCCCTCGCGGCAGCGGCGCAGAGTGCTTGCCATGAATGCCGGGGCTTGCGCTGCCTTTTTTTCTGGTCGGGAGCCGGGACTAGCAGCAGCCTCTTTCCCAAGCTCGGCCAGATAAGAGGGGGATCCTGCCGTCCTGGGTATAAAGGGAGCGGAGCAGGTGACAGGGTATGGCGGACTCCCTTTCCTAAGAGCTGGCTGGGCAACTGCAGGACAATGGCCGCAACCCAGGTGCTTCCATTCTGGTCTGTGGCTACAACGATTTAGCGGAGTCGACGCTCGAGATTCTGGAAGAGTTTGGACAGCGGGCAGTGGTGGTGGCTCCCTGCCTGCCGCCTTCTCGGAAAGGGGAATGGCAATACCTAGAGGGGGATCCCCAGCAGGCGGAGGTGTTGCGCCGGGCTGGGATTGAGCGGATCAAGGTGGCGCTGCTTTTGGAGGACAATGACCAAGCCAACTTCGAGCTGGCCCTCTTGATTCGAGATCTCAACCCGCAGGCGCGCATTGTCTCTCGTCTGTTTAACACTGGCCTTGCCCGCTACCTGGACTCGATTTTGCCGCAGCATTTTTCCCTGTCGGTTGCGGGCTTGGCGGCTCCGGCCTTTGCCCTCAAGGCTGTCTCGGACGAATTTGTCGGCTACTTCGAGCTGCCTCAGCTGGAGGCGCAGCCGGCCACGCTGCCGCCGGAGCTGGCGGATCCGCTTTATTTTGGCGCCCCCCAAGAGACCACCCTCTGGAACGTGGTGGAGCTGACCATTGGCTACAACTCCCGTCTGCTGCACATGCCCCTCTCGGAACTGGAGGAGACCTTTCGGGCGCGGGTGCTGTTTCACTACCCGGTGGACGGGCTGTCCAACTTTTCCGAGTCTCGGATTTTTGATGACTTCGACCACGAAGCAAAGCTGCTGGAGGGGGATCGCATTTTGGTTATCTGTGACCCCCGGGCCTACCTGCAACTGTTGGAGCGCAACGGAAGGCGCGGCTCTTCGCGGGCGCAACGCTGGGCCAGTGGACAGGTGCAAGACAAACGACAACGACGGCGCGGCAAGTCGTTCGGCCGGCTCCTATCTTGGCTGCGCAGAAGCCTGCAAGGACTGCTGCAGGTCAAGCCCATCGTGCGCACCCTCGCCTTCACCTTGGGGGCCATGCTGGTGCTGGGGGTGATCAATTTCAGGGCGATCGGCAAGCCGGTCTTCGACGCTCTGTTGCTAACCATCGTGGTGTTGACGGGGGGGTATGGCGACATCGAGGCTTTTCAGCAGGCGGAGACTCCCCTAGGAGTGAAGGTAGTGGCGGTGGTCATGACCTTGGTGGGGGCTGCTCTGGTGGGGTTGCTCTATGGGTTGGTGACCGACAAGTTGGTAAGCAGCCGCTTCGGCTTGGGCCGAGCTGCCCATATGCCCAAAGGGGATCATGGGGTGATTGCGGGGTTGGGACGGCTGAGCTACTTGGTGCTGCAGTTGTTGCGGCAGATGGGCTATGAGGTGGTGGCGGTGGAGCCCGACGCCGACAATCCCCTGCTGGGGGCGGCAGAACGGGAGGGGGCGGTGGTGATCCGGGGCAACTACGCTCTAGCAAGCACCCTGCAACAGGCCCGCATCCAAAGCAGCCGCTGCCTGATCTGCACGACTCCTGACGATCTCACCAACCTCGAGACTGCCCTAACTGCCCACAGCCTACACCCCGGCATCCGCACCATTTTACGGGTTACCGATGCCGAGGTGGCGGCGCGAATGCAGCGGCATCTGCAGGCCCTGGGGATCAGCTACAGCCCCACCGCCCTGGGGGCGCGCGCTTTTGCTACTGCAGCGCTGGCGGGAGCCGTTTACGGCACCTTGACTTGGGAGGGGGAAACGCTGCTGGTGACGCTGCTGGAGGTCTCGGCCCATGACCCTTACCTGGGGCTATCCTTGCGACAACTGGCCCAGGATTACGACCTGGCGATCCTGCTGCATCACTCCCGACCGGACCGGCCCTGTGTTTTTCCCAAGATCTGGCAGAAAGAGGGGGAGACTGTGTTGAAACGGGGGGATCGCTTGTACGTGATGGGGACGGTGGGATCCCTGATTCGCCTGGCCCAGGGGTGGCCCCTGCCGCCGGAGCTCTATCAAGTGCGGCTCCTGGAATATCGCAACCCCTACTTTGAAGACGAGATCCTCTCCACCTTGGCGTTTTATGCGCGGCTGCCCAAAACGGCCCTGAAGCCACTGTTGCGCTGTCTGCCGGCAGTAGTGAGTCCCCCTCTCCCCCGCGACAAGGCCATTAAGTTGGCCCGCCAGCTTCGCAAAATGAGCACCGAGGTGCAGGTCTTTGCCCACGTGCAGGCCAGCGAGCGGATCCCAAGGTGTCGAGGCCGGCTGCATGGCTGAGCCTCAAGGTCAGAGGCATAGAAAAAGTATCGGCTAGCGGTCGGAGGAAGCGGTGGGGAAGTTGGCGATGCCCGTTTCCAGGTCGTCAAAACAGGTCAAGACCTTTTCCATTGAGGTCAGGCGGAGGACAAGGGCGACGCTTTCGGGAACGCCACAGAGGCCGAGATTGCCACCGGCAGCCCGGCACTTGCGCAAGGCTGAGATCAGCACCCCCAGGCCGGAGCTATCCATAAAAGTAACCGCTGACATGTCGATCAACAGGTTGGTGTAGCCAAAATCCAAAACCTGCTGCAGCAACTGCCGGGCTTCGGAAGCGGCCTTGGCATCAAAACGACCCTCCAGGGGCACAATGGCTAGCTTTTGCCCTTGCGGAGTTTCAGCGGTACGGATGCGCAGCTTAAAATTCATCGTTTCCCGTCAAAACCTCATGCCCCACCTTAGCACCCTCGGTTGCAGAAAATCCCGCGAAAACTCCGCTATACAGCTTGCGCTGGAAACTTCTTTTGCAGCCAAAAGGGAAGACGGGAGCTAGCTAGATCTGGCTTCCCCAGTCATCCACCTCTCCAATGGGACTTTATTCAGACTTTGGCCGGATCGAGGGCGTAAGTCGAATCGAACGCGGGAAGGGACCTGGGCAAGCGAGGGCGGTGCATAGCCAGCAACTGGGCCAAGCGCTTGCGCAGCTCGGTCCGCGGCACAATTGCGTCGATAAGCCCGTGAGCCAGCAGGTATTCGGCAGTCTGGAAACCCTCTGGAAGCTTGCCCTTGCCGATGGTTTGCTCGATAACATTGGGCCCGGCAAACCCCACCTGGGCACCAGGCTCAGCTAGGATCAAATCCCCCAACATGGCAAAGCTGGCTGTTACTCCCCCGTAGGTGGGATGGGTAAGTACCGAAATAAACAACTGCCCGGCTTCGCGGTGCCTCTGCAGGGCGGCTGCTGTCTTGGCCATCTGCATGAGGCTGAGGATCCCTTCCTGCATGCGGGCTCCCCCCGAGGCCGAGAAAATGATCAGGGGCAGGTGATCGCAGGTGGCCCGTTCGGTAAGGCGGGTGATCTTCTCGCCGACTACCGAGCCCATGCTGCCGCCCATGAAGCGGAAATCCATGACCCCAATGGCCACCCTCCTGCCTTCCAAAGTGCCCAGCCCGGTCAGGACGGCATCCTTGAGCTGGGTGCGCTCTTGGTAAGAGGCCAAACGCTCGCTGTAAGGCTTTTGGTCAAAAAAGTGGAGCGGATCGGTAGGCGCCAGGTGGTCGTCGAGGGGCTGCCAGGAGCCGGGATCCAAAAGCTGTTGCAGCCGCTCTGGGGCGGTAATGCGATAGTGGTGGCCGCAGCTCGGGCAAACCTGCCAGTTCTGCTGCAGATCCTTGGTGTAGGTGAGGGCGTCGCAAGCTGGACACTTCTGCCAGAGGCCGTCGGCAATCTCCCGCACTTGCCGCTCTTTGTCAAAGGGGCTACTGCCAGTTAAGTTAAGGGAAGTCTGCTTGCGCCGCTCGGCAAACCAATCCAGTAGAGACATGGTTCCTCCCATGGCTGAGGATAGCAAGCGCTGAGATCCTCAGGCCCTGCTGGTAAGCCTTGAAATTTATCTTAACGTCTTCAAGCCCTCAGGCAATCGCCAAACTGGATAGAGACCATGACTCCAGAGACCCAGTGGCAGGTACTGACCACAGGGGATGGTTCCCTGACTTTTTTCTCTCAGGAGTTCGGGCAGGCTTTCCACAACGTCAGCGGCGCTGCCCAGGAGGCGCTGGAGAAGTTCGTCCGCCCTTGCCGGCTGGATCGGCTGCCCCTGGAGCGGGACCCCAAGGAGCCCATCTGCCTTTTGGATATCTGCTTTGGCCTTGGCTACAACTCCGGCCTCGCCTTGGAGACAATTTGGCAGGTGCGGCCCGACTGCCGCGTGGAAGTCATTGGCCTAGAGCGATCCCCAGAGGTGCCCCGCCAGGCCTGGCAGGTGGGGGTGGGATCCACTTGGAGCTTTAGCCAGGAGTGGCAACACTTTATCGAGAAGGGATCCTGGCAATCACCCCGCTGGCGCGGAACTCTGCTGTGGGGAGATGCCCGCCAAACCCTATTCCAGGTGCCGCGGGGATGGGCGGACGCGGTGTTTTTGGATCCCTTTTCTCCTGCCGTTTGCCCGGAGTTGTGGACGGTGGACTTCTTGCGGGCGGTGGCTGAGCGAATGCGCCCCAGCGGCATCTTGGCCACCTATTCCTGTGCAGCGGCAGTGCGGGCAGCTCTCCTGGAGGCGGGGCTGTTTATCGGCTCTACGCCCCCGCTGGGCCGCCCCTGGCCGGGCACGGTGGCCTCACCTCAGCCAGACTACCTACCGCCTCTCTCGCCTATGGAGTGGGAGCACCTGAAAACCCGCGCCGCTGTGCCCTACCGGGATCCCACCTTGAGGGGAGACAGAGCCCAAATCCGGCTGCAGCGCCAGCGAGAACAGCAAACTTCACCCCTTGAGCCCACTTCTGCCTGGAAACGCCGCTGGCTTGGCCAAACCTAATTCAGGAGGAAAGAGGCGGGAGTCTACTGCCTCGCTTCCTAATCTTGTCTTGATGAAGTAAAGTTACGATGAAGAGAGCGATTTCCTGAGGTAGCCGTGGCTTCCTCCCCCGCTGGCGGTACATTGGTTGGTCTTTGGGCCAATCAGCACCGGGTCATCCTGCAGGCCTTTCTGAACCTGTCCCGAGCTTCTCAGGTGGATCTGGAGCAGCAGCGCCTCTTTGTCCAAAAGTTGCGGCAGCGCCTCTCCCGCCACATTCAATTGGAGCGCCACGCCCTCTACCCCCTGCTTAGGGCGGCTCTAGGGGCGGATCCTGACCGCCTCAGCCAGCTCGATGGGTTGGAGCAGCAGATGCGGGATCAGATCCCGGAGTTGACTTGCTTTTTGCACCAGGCGGAGCGTGACCCGCAGCGGTTGGATCTGGGGGCAGCCCTGCATCTGTACCAGCAATTGCGGGCTCAGTTTATGCAGGAGGAGAAAGTTGTACAGCCGCTCTTTGCCCAACATGTTTCTCTCGAGGCGGAAGAGCAGCAACTGCGCCTGTTCCGCAAACGGCTGCAGGCTAGCACTACCTTCCAAAGTTCCGCCAACAGCCGTCGCACCAAAATGGAGGAGTGGGAGCGACAAGCGGTAACCCGCCCTGTCTTGTCCCCTGAACGCTGCTAGCCCTCCCAAGACGCAGCGCTGGCCGCTACTCTCTAGCCGACGGGGGTTGCGTCAGTCCTCTCTTGCAGTTGTTGCCAGCCGGGGAGGATTTCTGACCCAGGCAGATTCCTAGGGCCTAAACCCATGTCAGCCTGGAATCCAAAGCTGGCCCGAAGGCAGTGCCATGGAGTTTATCCCGGTGAAGACTGAGGCGAAAACGTTAAAGCAAGATTAATCCCAAGGTGTTTGTAGCAAACAATGCTTTTAAAAAAGGATCGATAAAATAGAGGCAATGTCCCACCTGGAGCCCCCACCATGGATTACTCTCCTTCTCTGGCCCAGCGCTATATGAAACTATGCGAGGCCTACCTTTCCCTTAACGAAGCTTTCGACAAACTGGATCAATCCCACAGCCGCCTGCAGGAGAGCTTCAGGAAACTTCTTGGCACGGCCCAGAAGGCTTTGGTTAAACTGCCCATCTTACAACAGCACATCGAACAGTTACAGCAGTGTGTCGAACAGAGGGATCGCTTGATTCGTTCCCTGCAAGGAGACCTGCAGGAGAAAGAAGCTCGGCTGGGCGAGCTGATTGCCAGACATGACCAAGTCTGTCACGAGCTGGAGTCCACCAAAGCAGATCTGGTGAGCGCTCAGGCGTTGACTGAGAAACTGAAGGCGGAGAATGCCCAACTTCTGGAACAAGTGAGTGGCCTCACCAACTTGGAGGGTGAACTAGCAAGCTTGACAGAACGGCTGAACCACCTAGAGGCAGCCCGCCAAGGGTTGGAGGCCCGCAACCGTGAGCTAGAAGCAGCCCTGGGAGAGCGGGATCGGCAAATTGATAGCCTGCAGGAGCGGCTGGCTCAATTGGAGCAAGAGAATGCCTTGCTGAAGGCGCAGCTGTCTCAGGTGGCTGACCTGCTTACCGAGGACTCGGTAAACCTCCTGCAAGAAACAGAGAAGGCCGTTGAGGCCGATAGGGAGGTGCTGCCGCTGGTGCTGGCCTCGCTGCAAGAGAATGAGCGCCTTGTGCCAGAGGCCGAGCAACTCCTCTCCTCTTGCTCAGAGCTGGCCCAGATGGAGCCGCAGGCGGCTTGATTCAGAGTTAGCCTTCTAGCCAGGGTTGACAACTGCACACTAGGTGGCGATCCCCGTAGGCGTTGTCGATGCGGCTGACACTGGGCCAAAACTTTCGGCTTTTCACCCACGGAAGGGGGTAGGCAGCCAGGGAGCGGGGGTAGGGGCGATCCCAGTAGTCAGCGGCCACCACCTCGGCGGTGTGGGGGGCAAGTTTAAGGGGATTGCGCACGGGATCCATCTCGCCCCGCTCAATGGCAGCAATCTCTTGGCGAATGGCAATCATCGCCTCGCAGAAGCGATCCAGTTCCTCCAGGGATTCGCTCTCGGTGGGCTCCACCATCATTGTCCCCGGCACCGGCCAAGAGATGGTGGGGGCATGGAAGCCGTAGTCCATCAGCCGCTTGGCTACATCTTCTACCTCAATGCCGGCGCTTTTCTTGAGGGGGCGCAAGTCCAAGATGCACTCGTGGGCCACCCACCCCCCCGGCCCTTTGTAGAGCACTGGGTAGTAGGGATCCAGCCGCCTGGCAATGTAATTGGCGTTGAGGATGGCCACCTGGGTGGCCAGGGTGAGGCCAGCGGATCCCATGAGGCGGATGTAGGCCCAGGCAATGGGCAGGATGCTGGCACTGCCCCAAGGGGCGGCGCTGACCGGGCCGTTGCAGCCGCGCAAAAAGGGATGGCCAGGCAAATAGGGCAGTAGATGATGGGCAACCGCAATGGGCCCCACCCCTGGCCCGCCCCCGCCGTGGGGGATGCAGAAGGTCTTGTGCAGGTTAAGGTGGCAGACATCGGCTCCCAGCTCCGCAGGACGGCAGAGGCCCACCTGGGCATTGAGGTTGGCCCCATCCATGTACACCTGACCCCCCGCCTCGTGGATCATCTGGCAAATCTCGCGGATCCCCTCCTCAAACACCCCATGGGTGGAAGGGTAGGTGATCATCAAAGCTGCCAGGCGTTCCCGATGCTGCTCCACCTTGGCCCGCAGGTCTTCGAGGTCGATGTTGCCGGCCCTGTCGCAGGCCACGCTCACTACCTGCATCCCCGCCATGACGGCGCTAGCGGGGTTGGTGCCATGGGCGGAAGTAGGGATCAGGCACACCTGGCGCTGGCTTTCCCCGCGGGCTTGGTGATAGCGGCGAATGGCCAGCAAGCCGGCATATTCCCCCTGGGAGCCGGCGTTGGGCTGCAGGGAGACACCGGCAAAGCCCGTGATCTCCGCCAGCATCCGCTCCAGCTGGGCAAAGAGGGTTTGATAGCCCCGCGCCTGCTCCAGGGGCACAAAGGGGTGGAGCTGGGCAAACTCCGGCCAGGTTATGGGCAGCATCTCTGCTGCGGCATTGAGCTTCATGGTGCAGGAGCCGAGGGGGATCATCGCGTGGACGAGGGAGAGATCCCGGCTCTGCAGACGGTGGATATAGCGCTGCAGCTCTGTTTCCGAGTGGTAGCGGTTGAACACCGGATGGGTGAGGTAGGGAGTGGAGCGCAAGAGCTGAGGCGGCAGGCTTTGGTTGGGATCCAAACCCAGGCCCTCGGGATCCCAGCCTGGCTCTTCAGAACCGGCAAAGATCTGCCAGAGATCGCGCAGGTCCTGATCGGTGGTGGCCTCGTCCAAGCTGATCCCCAGGGTGACGTCGTTAATCCGCCGCAGGTTAATGCGCTTCTGGGCGGCCCGCTCCTGGAGCTGCTGCACCTGCTCTGGGGAGGCTGCCCTTACCCAGAAGGTGTCAAAGAAATACTCTGGCCCCACCTTGTAGCCCAACTGGCGGATTGCGGCGGCTAGCTGATGGGCCTGGCGGTGGATGCGTTCGGCAATTTGCCGCAGGCCGCGCGGGCCGTGGTAGACGGCATACATGGAGGCTACCACGGCCAAGAGCACCTGGGCGGTGCAGATGTTGCTGGTGGCCTTGTCGCGACGGATGTGCTGCTCTCGGGTTTGCAAGGCCAAGCGTAGGGCCGGCCTTCCCTGGGCATCTTGGGAGATCCCCACCAGGCGCCCCGGCAGCAGCCGTTTGTGGGCCTCACGGGTGGCAAAGTAAGCCGCATGGGGGCCGCCGTAGCCCAGGGGCACCCCGAAGCGCTGGGTGGTTCCCACCACAACGTCCGCCCCCCATTCTCCTGGCGGTTGCAAGAGAGTTAGGCTGAGCAAGTCGGCGGCTACCGTTACCACCATCTCTCTTTGGTGGGCCCGCTCCACCAGGTCGCGGTAATCCCGGATCTCCCCGTAGGTGTTGGGATACTGTAAGAGCACGCCAAAGCCATGCTCAAGCTCAAACTGCAAAGGATCCGCCACGCGCACCTGGATCCCCAAGGGCTCTGCCCGTGTCTGCACTACGGCAATGGTCTGGGGATGGCAGCCACAGTCCACCCAAAAAACTGGAGATCGCTTGCCCGCCAAGGTGTAGGCCAGGCTCATGGCTTCGGCAGCCGCAGTCGCCTCGTCCAGTAGAGAGGCGTTGGCGATCTCCATTCCTGTTAGATCCACAACCATCGTCTGGAAGTTGAGCAGGGCTTCTAGCCGCCCCTGGGCGATCTCCGCCTGGTAGGGAGTGTAGGGCGTGTACCAGGCAGGGTTTTCCAGGATGTTGCGCTGAATTACCGGCGGCGTCAGGCAGTTGGAATAGCCCATGCCCAAAAAAGAGCGCCACACCTGGTTCTGGGCCGCCATTGCCCTCAGCTCCGCCAACACCTCCTGCTCGCTGCAGGGGGATCCCAACTGCAAGGGCCGGCTGCTGCGAAGGGTTGCTGGCACTGCCTTTTCCACCAGCTCGCGGAGGGAGCTCAGCCCCAGGGCCTGCAGCATCTGGCGGATCTGCCCGGCATCCGGCCCGAGGTGCCGCCAGACGAAGAGTTCCCGCTGCTCTAGCAGCTCTAGCTCAGGATCGGGGGCAAGGGGAGGTTGAAGAGCGTGCTGCCCAGAGGAGCCAAGGGGATGGGGGTGGAGCTGTGTGGAGTTGGACATAGGACAAGCCAAGGGCAAGAGGAAGTCAGCCAGCTGCAAGCGGGCTGTTTCCTGATCATAGTTGTTAAAAATTATTTCCGCCGGTATACAAATCCGAGTTTGAGGCTCGATGCAAGGTAGCGAGGATGAGACACTAAAATCTATCCCGTGAGCGTTGGTATGGCTGCTTTCAACCCTGTCTGGAGAGGTGGTGCTATGCGCCGGCTGCTGTCGACTTGGTTGCCCTTCCTCTTGCTGCTTTGCCTGGGCTTGGCCTCCTTGGGGATCCCTGCCGTGGCGGCGGAGCTGCCGCCGGTAAGACACCTTGACACTCCCATTGACGTCAACAACACCATCCTGCGCAACTACCGCCAGTTGCCTGGCTTCTACCCTACTCTGGCTCGCATCCTGGTGAAAAACGCTCCCTATAAGAGCCTAGAGGACATGCTGAAGATCCCGGAGCTGACAGAGCAGCAAAAGGCGCTGATTAGGGCCAATGCGGAGAACTTTGTGTTTGGAGAGTACCGCGAAGGGGCTAGCCAGCTGGAAAACCGCATCAACCAAGGCTACTACGGCTGATAGTGGGTAGAGCAGTTTCCCGAGTCCCTTGCCCGCTGGCTGCTGGGATCCCCAGGGCTCTCCAGCAAACTCTTTTGTTCCCAAGAGAGAGGATTCCGTCTGGGGCAAAGGCGCGATGAAACGGCCACAGGTTTTGATCTGTGGCTACTACGGCTACGGCAATGCCGGCGACGAGGCCTTGTTGTTGGCTCTGCTGCAGCAGCTCCGGCAGTTGCCCAACCCTGTACAGCCGGTGGTGCTTTCTCCCTCCCCTGCAGCAACCGCTGCCACCTATGGGGTGCTGGCCTGTCCACGCTTTGATGCCTGGGCTTTGCAGCGCTGTTTGGCCCAGGCTCAGGCTTTCATCTGGGGCGGGGGTAGCCTGCTGCAGGATCGCACCAGTTGGCGCAGCCCCCTCTACTACCTGGGACTGATGCTCTGGGCCCAGCGGCGGGGGCTGAAAACCTTGGCTTGGGCGCAGGGGATCGGCCCCTTGGAGCGGCGCTGGATCCGCAAGCTGGCCCGCCACTCTCTAGCAAGCTGTACAGCCATCAGCGTGCGTGACGGAGTGGCCTCCCGCTACCTCCAGGAGTGGGGGATCCCCCACCAAGTAGCCCCGGATCCGGTTTGGGGCCTGCCTGCCAAAACTTTGCCCGAATGGGAGACGTGGCCTCAGCCCCGCATTGCTGTGGTCCTGCGGCAGCATCCCCAGCTTACTCCAGCGCGACTGGAAACTTTGGCGGAAGCCTTGCGACGCCTCCAGGCTGCCACGGGGGCCTATCTTCTTTTCGTGCCCTTTCAGCTAGCTCCTCCCGGATCCCTTGACCTAGGGCCAGACTACCACTTGGCCCAGCAGCTTTACCATCGCCTGCCCCACCACAGCCAGGTGGTGGAAATCCGGGATCCCTATCTCTTAAAGGGGGTCTTTCGGGGGGTGAGATTGGCCATTGTTATGCGCTACCACGGCTTGGTGATGGCGGCAGCCGAGGGCTGTGCCTGCTTTGGCCTCAGCTACGATCCCAAAGTGAAAACGCTGCTTGAGGAATTGGGCATGCCCGGCTGGGATCTAGAGGAGATCCCGGAAGATCCCAAGGCGCTGCACCAGGCTTGGCTAGCCTGCTATGCCGACGGGCCAGCCCTCAGCCCTGACCAGGTGGCCGTTTGGGTAGAGCGATCGGCCCAGCACGCCCAGTTGCTAAGGCAGCACTTGTCTTGAAAAAAGGGGGAATCCCAAGCTCCGCCCTCGAGGGTTGGGGAGAGCATAGCCGTTCTCGTCGGGATTCGCTCTACGCTGGGAATAGGGTGCCCGAGCAAGTCTCTTCCCATGAGTGCCGAGATTCAGCCCTGCACGCGCCAACAGATCTTGATGGGGATGGGTCTCACCAGCCTGCTCCTGGCGCTCATCGCTGGCCTCTGGATCTGGCTAGGATCCCTATCGGTACCCTTTCGCTGGGATCCCCTGGCTTTGGCCTGGGGGGCAGCCCTGGGTCTGGGGGTGGCGCTGCTTAGCGGCGGGGCTTACTGGCTTTGGCCAGCCTATCGCCGGGCGGCCTCTAGCTACTTGCACCTCGTGGCGGATCCCTTGCAGTGGCGGGATATCTTCTGGGTGGGGGTGCTGCCGGGCTGGAGCGAGGAATGGCTATTTCGCGGCGTGCTGATGGCAGCCCTAGCGGCCAGCCCCTTGGGGTGGACGGGTGGAATCCTCTTGAGCGGCTTCTTGTTTGGGGTTTTGCATTGGCTAGAGTGGCAGGGTTGGCCCTATGCCCTCTGGGCCAGCGCCGTGGGCATTCTGCTGGGGATGGGGGTGTGGCTGTCGGGAAACTTGTTGGTAACCATCGTCGCCCACACCCTGGTCAACTGGATTGGGGTTTGCCTCTGGAAATGTTCTGCCCTGCCAGCCGAATCCTGAAGTGCCCGACGTCGCCGCTGCCGGCACGCCACCCGTCCCCCCTCTCCTAGAGGGTCTGAGGGTGAGGGGAATGGTCTGGAGGCCAAGTCGAGCGATGGGCAAGCCTTTGAGTTTCGGGTTCTTCCCGTGGCTGCGGCTGGGGCGATCCCTGCTGCTTGTTGGCTTAGTGGTGTACGGCTACCTGCTCTGGCTGGGCTGGTTTCAGTCAGAGCGGCTGATCTTTCTGCCCCGCCCCGCCAGCTACCAGGATGGGGATGCCATTCTCAAGCTCACCACCTCTGATGGCCTGCAGATTTCGGCGGTGTACCTGCCCAATCCCCAGGCCACCTATACCCTTCTCTACAGCCACGGCAACGCTGAGGACTTGGGAGATATCTTGCCTCGCCTAGTGGGCCTGCAGCAGGGAGGATTTGCCGTCCTAGCCTACGACTACCGGGGCTACGGCACCAGCGAAGGGATCCCTTCCGAGGCCGGCGCCTATAGGGACATTGAGGCAGCCTACGCCTATCTCATTGCCCAAGGGATCCCGCCGGAGCGAATTTTGGTCTACGGGCGCTCGGTGGGAGGCGGGCCCTCGGTTTACTTGGCAACCCAAAAGCCGGTGGGGGGCCTGATCCTGGAATCGACCTTTGTAAGCGCCTTTCGCGTCTTGACCCGCATCCCGCTGCTGCCCTTTGATCGCTTCGACAACCTCAGCCGCATTGCCCACATCAACTGTCCGCTGCTGATCTTGCACGGCACCCAGGATCGCCTGATCCCCTTCTGGCATGCCGAAGCTCTTTACCAAGCAGCACGGGATCCCAAGCGCTTAGTGGCCATTAAGGGAGCAGATCACAACAACCTGCTGCAGGTGGCCGGAGAGCGCTACCTGCCCCTTTTGCACCAATTTGTGGCCGAGCTGGTGGAGCCTAGCCGCTTCTCGGGGAAGTAGGGAATACTCAGCCGGCCTTTTGATTCAGAAGTTCTTGCAAGAGCTGCCGCGCCGGCTCCAGAAAGCGCACCACGTCGGGGTGATAGCTCCAGATGGGGTCGTTTTCAGGGAAAACCTCCAGCGAGAACATGCCCTGCACAGCTTTCAGGTAAGGCAACAAGACGGCATAGCTAGGCGGGGTCAGACGAGATTGCAGAGACTTGTCCAGCAGCTCCAACATCTGCCGCACCAGCTCCCAGCCCACCTTCAGAGGGGGATAAAGCATTACGCAAAGGGGAAACAGCTCCTGCTGCACAGAGGCGAGGCTGCCTTCTAGAGCACAGAGGCCCAGGTACACCTGAAACATCTCCACATCACGGATGCTGGAAGCCCGCACTCCAAGATCTGTCAGGGGGCCACTCTCGCAGCAGTAGCCGCTGAAACGTTCTGCCACCTCGGCACAGATGAACTCAGCTACGCTGGTAACAATGGGTAACAGTTCCTGAATGGCCACTAGAGAAACAGAAGGACTGTCCCCCGCCTGGTCGGCAGCAGCCTTGACCATCTTCTGCAGCGGCATGTACAGGTGGTCGTCCATCACCTTCAAGTAGGGGTAGAAGAGGCTGCGCTCCTCAGGCAACAGGGCCTGCAGCAGCATTTGTCCGGTGTAGTGGAACTGCATGCTCAAGAAGCCGAGCACTCGCGGATCCCGCTCGCTGTAACGAGCCCGCAGTTGACCGCAGAGGGGCGCGATCTTCACCGAAAAGCGGGAGGGAGGGATGCCCTCCTCGCAGCTCTGGGCTGCCTGCTCAAAGAGACTTTGAGAGTCCTCCGCAATTTTCCAGGGATCGATTAAGTCCGGATCCAGTCCCTGCCGTGGTATTTCGGAAGCCAAGAGCTTTTCCGTTTTCGCCCAGGCCTGGGAGCTGGCAAAGCGCAGGGATCCCTTCACCTTGTCGGCTAGTTGCAGGCCTAGCGGCCCACCCCCAGCCACCTGCGCCCTCAGCTTGTCTACATATTTTTGGGCCCACAGAGTGGCCAAGCTATAGATTGTGCCTGTCTCCGCGTTTTCCATTAGTTCTCCTACTGGGGGGAACTAGGTTATCCAGCATACTCCTGGAATGCCACTGCTTTACTTGTTTAGAATGCTACCCCTTCTCGTTGCAGCCCGCGAAGAACTTAAAAGAACTTAAGGGGACGTCAAGATCCGCGCGTTCTGTTTGAAACGCAACCTAGCAGCAAAGAGCCCTTCCTGCTGCCGGCAAGGTGACGACGATCTTAAAATTACCTAAATCCGCTCGGAAAAGTGGGGTTTGTGTGGCAAGATCAAAAGAAATGGGATTGAAGGGTTTCGGATCCCTGTCTTACCGCACTGCATCTTAGGGAGGATAGAGCGTATGTCTCTCCGACTTGGGGACACTGCCCCTAACTTTACGCAAAAGTCCACCCATGGCGACATCGACTTCTATTCTTGGGCTGGGGATAGCTGGGTGGTGTTGTTCTCGCACCCTGCCGACTACACGCCGGTCTGCACCACCGAACTGGGCAGGGTTGCCAAGCTAATGCCCGAATTTGAGAAGCGGGGCGTGAAAGTGCTGGGCCTCAGTGTGGACGACGTGGACTCCCACGTTGGCTGGGTGAAAGACATTGAGGAAACCCAGAATGCCCAGGTGACCTATCCCATTTTGGCGGATGCCGACCGCAAGGTCTCCCAGCTCTACGGCATGCTGGATCAGACCAACCTTAACCAAGAGGGGCTGCCCCTAACCGTCCGGTCGGTATTTATCATCGATCCCAACAAGAAGATACGCCTAATCATCACCTACCCAGCCAGCACAGGCCGCAATTTTGATGAGATCTTGCGGGTCATTGATGCTCTGCAGTTGTCGGATAAGTACAACGTCGTTACGCCTGCTGACTGGAAAGATGGCGACGACGTCATCATCCCGCCTTCCCTGCAAGATCCAGAGGTGCTGAAAGAAAAGTTCCCGAAGGGCTACAAGGAGCTCAAACCCTACTTGCGGGTCACCCCTCAGCCCAATAAGTAAGTCCAACCCACTTGGCAGGAAGGGATCCCTTCTTTGCTGGAGGCTGTGATCTCTTCCCCAGCTAGGATCCCCGGCCAGGGGATCCTTTTAGTGTGGGCAGCGCTGCCCCAGCCTAAATTCCAACCCCAGCAAGTACCACCATCACCACCACCGCCGCGAAGATGATCAAGGCATAGAACTGGGCCTTACCATTCTCCAGGTATTTCATCACCTCGCCGCCGACCATCGCCACCAGTCCCGTCAGGTTGACCACCCCGTCCACAATGCGGCTGTCCACTTCCAGCGCCTCCCGTGCCACAAAGCGGGTGCCCCGCACAAAGACGCGCTCGTAGAGGTCGTCGAGGTACCACTTGTTGAGGGAGAAGTAGTACAGCGGCTGCAGGCTGCGGGGGAAAGTGCTGGGATCAAGGCGCTTCTGCCAGTAGATGAGACCGGCCAGGGCGATGCCGATTAGCCCAACGCCCACCGAGCTGCCCGCCATGATGGCAAACTCCGTCCAGTTGAAGTGACCGCCGAGCACCCCCTGCCACTCGGCTGCCACCTGGGCCCAGGGGGAGCTGACCTCTGTTGCCGACTCGCTGGGCGGATGGATGAACGCCTCGAAGAAGTTGGCAAAGGGAGTACCCACCAAGCCAATCAGCACCGAGGGAACAGCCAGCGCCACCAGCGGAATCGTCATCGACAGAGGAGACTCATGCGGCTTGGTGGCGTGATCGTGCCTATCGTGTCCGTCTTCCACAGCTTCAGGGTGGCTGCTGGGCTGGGGCTTTTCGTGGATGTTCATGGCTCCAGGCCCAAAGGCTGCCTCCTTCCCGGCAAACGCATAGGCAAAAGCTGGCACCGGTCGACCTTGGCTGACGGCTACCTCCTGCCGCAGTCTCAGGTTGGTGCCGCGGAACTCCCCTTCAAAGGTGAGGAAGTAGATGCGGAACATGTAGAAGGCAGTGATCCCTGCCGTGAGGAAGCCCACCCCCCAGAGGGCCGGGTTGTGCTCAAAAACTGAAGCCAAGATCTCATCCTTAGACCAAAAGCCGGCAAAGGGCGGGATCCCACAGATGGCCAGCGTGCCAATTAAGAACGTAATGGCCGTAACCGGCATGTATTTGCGCAGGCCCCCCATCAAACGCATGTCCTGGGCCAAAACCGGGTCGTGGCCCACCACTGCCTCCATGCCGTGGATGACCGAGCCAGAGCACAGAAAGAGCAGCGCCTTGAAGTAGGCGTGGGTCACTAGGTGAAACAAGCTAGCCCCATAGGCACCGGATCCCATGGCCATGACCATGTAGCCCAGTTGGGAAATGGTGGAGTAGGCCAGGCCCTTTTTGATGTCGTTTTGGGTGATGGCAATGCTGGCCCCCAAGAAAGCCGTGCCTGCCCCCGTCCAGGCAATGAGATCCATGGCCAGCGGGATCCCTTCCAGCACTGGGAACATGCGCGCCAACAGGAATACCCCTGCTGCCACCATCGTGGCCGCGTGGATGAGGGCGGAAATGGGCGTGGGACCTTCCATGGCATCCGGCAGCCACACGTGCAGCGGAAACTGAGCCGACTTGGCCACCGGCCCCAAGAACACCAACACGGCAAAGAGGGCCACTAGGCTGCTGCTTACCGCTCCACTGGCCACCCTCTGTTCTAGATTGTGGGCCAGCTCCTCAAACCCAAAAGTGCCGGAGACCCAGTAAAAGCCCAAAATGCCTAGCAGCAGTCCAAAGTCCCCCACCCGGTTGACGACAAATGCCTTCTGGGCTGCCTCCGCTGCCGTCTGCCGGTCGTACCAAAACCCAATCAGCAGGTAGGAGCACATCCCCACCAGCTCCCAGAAAATGTAGATCTGCACCAGGTTGGGGCTAAGAACCAGACCCAGCATCGAGGAAGCAAATAGGCTCAGGTAGGCGTAGAAACGCACATAGCCGGGATCCTGAGCCATGTAGCCGTCGGAGTAGATCTGCACCAAGAAGGCCACCGTGGTCACCACCACCAGCATCATGGCGCTCAGGTGATCCACCACAAAGCCCATGTCGAGGGAGAAGGAGCCCGCCTGAGCCCAGCTAATGGTCTTGAGGACAGTCTCATGGCCTTGGAGTTGGCTGGCCAAGAGGGCAAAGGCGTGGACCATTGCCGTCCCCGTCGCAAATACACTCAAAAAGGCAGCCAGAGCCCGGTTGGCCCTTGTCCAGGCGTTGAACACCAAAATGCCCAAGCCAAGTAGAAAAGCTGCCACCAAGGGATAGACAGGGATCAACCAGGCGTATGCGTAGATAAATTCCATAGCCAACGGTGCTGAATGCGTCCTCTTGCCGGAGTAAACCCTCCCTGCTGGCCGGTGAGCATCTGCCTACGGGATAGAGGCTGGCAGTTGCTCTGGGGCTTCTGACATTGTAAATCTTTGCAACACAATCAACGCCTCTCCTGCAACAAGATGCCCTTGCAGGCGCTACAACTAGAGCCAAAGGCGGTCAGTGGTCTGGAGAAAAGCCCATGAGCCTAAACCTGGTGACCCTAGTGGGCCGGGCGGGTATGGATCCGGAAGTGCGCTACTTCGAGTCGGGCAAGGTGATGTGTACCTTTAGCCTGGCGGTAAACCGCTTCCGCAAAGGTGAAGACAAGCCCGATTGGTTTAACCTGGAGCTGTGGGGGCGCACCGCTGAAGTGGCCGGAGAGTATGTGCGTAAAGGCAGCCTCGTCGGGGTGACGGGCAGTCTTAAGTTTGAGCGCTGGAAAGATAGATCCACAGGTGAGGAGCGCCAGCGGCCCGTTATTGCCGTGGAGCGGCTGGAGCTGCTGGGATCCCGTCAGGATTGTGAGCCTGACCTACCAGTAGAGGAGCCGTTCTAAGTCCTCTCCAACCGACGCTTGCACTCCCGCACCACCTCAGCCAAATCCTGGCTACACCAGGGGTAGCTTAAGGAAGGCCGCTGGATCACCAAGAGGGGGATCTCCAGGGTTTTGGCCACGGCCTGCTTAATGAGAAGACCGCCGGCTTCTCCAGAGTTCTTACTGATAACCACTTGGGGCTCTAGCTTCCGCCAAAGCTGCAGTTCCTCCTCAAAGCTAAGGGGCAAACGCCTGCCAATCACCCGCTCAGCAGCAATCCCAGCCTGCACTGCCTGGGAAACTGACTCCGGCAGCACCCGCGCGTACAACTGGCAGCGATTCTGCCAGGGGACAAACAAGGGCAACGGCTTCACTCCCACCGTCAAGAGCACCCGCCGTCCCGCCAGCACGCTCTCGGCTAGGACTGCCTGCCAGTCCGGCACTACCTGCACCCAGGGCTCTAGATTTTCCGAAGGGCGTTCGTAGCGCAGGTAGGGGATCCCCACTTGGGCTGTTACCTGAATGGCCAGTTGCGAGATCTGCTGGGCAAAGGGATGAGAGGCATCCACCAGCACGCCAATCCGGTACTCTCGCAGGAATTGTTCCAAAGATGCAGCCGAGAAGCGGGTGACCATCACCTGACCCGGCAAACCCTGGTAGAGCCGGCTGCCCCTTTCCGTGGTAACCGTGGCTATCCAGGGGATCCCTTCTTGGCTAAGGGCCAGGGCTAGGCAGCGGCTTTCACGGGTGCCGCCAAGGAGAGCTACCGCCCTTGATTTCCCGATTAAGCTCATGCCGTGTTGCCAAAGTTTTCTGCCCGTAGATACGATCGAGATCCAAAGGCTGGAGGCAGTTGACCATGATTGAGATGGAGGTGGCTGGGATTGCGGTTGATGCCGTTAACCAGAGCCCCATTGTCATCCTGCGCGATACCCATGGGCGTCGTGCTCTGCCTATCTGGGTAGGAAAAGCAGAAGCCAATGCCATTTTGCAAGCGTTGGATGATCAGAAGCCGCTCCGTCCCATGACCCACGATCTTATCCTCAACTCCTGGAAGGCCTGGGGAATCAAGCTGGAGCGGGTCATTATCCACGCCTTGCTGGACAACACTTTTTATGCGGTGCTGGTTACCGTTAGCGGTGACAAAAAGCAGGAGATCGACTGCCGTCCCAGCGATGGTATTGCCCTGGCTCTGCGAGCCCACGCCCCCATCTGGACGGTAGAGGAGGTCATTGCCGAAGCCTCGATCCCCATGAATCAGGATGCCGATGAAGCGGAGCGGGAGGCCTTCCGCAAGTTTGTGGAAAACGTAACGCCCAGAGACTTTATTCGCAACCGACCCCTCCCAGACTACCCGACGGATTCCCCCACAGAGGCAGACAGCTAAGTCACTGTCTTTCTTCCTCCGTCTGCTGGAGTTGAGCTGGGTAGGGCAGGCGGTGGGCTGCCTGGAAAGCCTTTCTAAGGGTAGCCGCTAGGGGGACGTTTCCGCCTACAATCAAGCTAGAGCAGCCCTTTTGAGCAAGCTATGCCAACTCTGGAGCGGCCCAACCCCCAGCAGCCCTACCCAGAACCGGTCTACCCCCGTCGCCCCACCCGCACGGTGGCAGTTGGCGAGGTGTTGATCGGCAGCCAGCACCCAGTGGTGGTGCAGTCGATGATCAACGAAGACGTGCTCAATATCGACGCGGCGGTGGCTGCAATTCGCCGGCTGCACGAAGCGGGCTCGGAAATCGTGCGGGTTGCCGTTCCTAGCCTGGCCCACGCCAAGGCCATGGAGGTCATTCGGGAGAGGCTGATTCAAACCTACAAGCCAGTGCCGCTGGTGGCTGACGTCCACCACAACGGTCTCAAGGTGGCCCTGGAAGTGGCCAAGTACGTTGACAAAGTGCGCATCAATCCTGGCTTGTTCGTTGTGGAGAAGCCGCAGCCGGGGCGCACGGAGTACACAAAAGCTGAACTAGAGGCCATCCGCAGCGAGATCCGCGAGGCTTTTGTCCCCCTTGTACAAGCCCTCAAGGCCCAGAACAAAGCCCTGCGCATTGGCGTCAACCACGGATCCCTTGCGGAGCGGATGCTCTTTCTCTACGGTGACACGCCTGAGGGGATGGTGGAATCGGCCCTGGAGTATGCCGAGATCTGCGCTGAGCAAGACTTCCACAATGTGGTTCTCTCGTTCAAGGCTTCCCGTCCCCAGGTGATGTTGGCCGCCTACCGCTTGGCAGCTCGCCGCTTCGACGCCCTAGGGCTAAACTATCCCTTCCATCTGGGTGTAACCGAGGCTGGGGATGGAGAGTACGGCCGCATCAAGTCAGCGGTAGGGATCGGGACGCTCTTGGCCGAAGGGATTGGCGACACCATCCGCGTCTCTCTCACGGAAGCGCCGGAAAAAGAGATCCCGGTGGCCTACGGTATTTTGCAGGCTCTCAACCTGCGCAAGACCATGGTGGAATACGTGGCCTGTCCTTCCTGTGGGCGTACCCTCTTCAACCTGGAGGAAGTGCTGCAGAAGGTGCGGGCGGCAACCCAGCATCTGGTGGGCCTCGACATTGCCGTCATGGGCTGCATTGTCAACGGGCCTGGGGAAATGGCCGACGCCGACTACGGCTATGTGGGCAGGACGCCAGGAGTAATTTCCCTCTACCGCGGCAAAGAAGAAGTGAAAAGAGTACCGGAATCGGAGGCTGTCCAGGCTTTGCTCGAGCTCATCAAAGCCGATGGTCGCTGGGTGGATCCGCCTGGAAGTCCCAACAATTAGCCAGCTCCCCTTCCTGTTAGCCTAGGAAGTACCTCGAGTAGCCGCCCTACTATGACCAGCACTCTTCGTCCCACTTTTAATACCACCCGCTCCAGAGAGATCTTCGCCCGCGCCCAGCAGTTGATGCCCGGCGGGGTTAGCTCACCGGTGCGCGCCTTCAAGTCCGTGGGCGGGGATCCCGTCGTGTTTGACCGAGTCTCAGGGGCCTACGCCTGGGATGTGGACGGCAACCAGTACATCGACTACATCGGCAGTTGGGGGCCAGCCATTGTGGGCCACGCTCATCCTGAAGTCATTGAGGCATTGCGGCAGGCTCTGGAGAAAGGCACCAGCTTTGGCGCTCCTTCTGTTCTGGAAAACGAGCTGGCGGAGCGGGTGATCGAAGCGGTGCCCAGCGTGGAGATGGTGCGCTTTGTGAACTCCGGCACCGAAGCCTGTATGGCAGCGCTGCGCCTGATGCGAGCCTACACGGGCCGGGAAAAGGTGATCAAGTTCGAGGGCTGCTACCACGGCCATGCGGACATGTTCTTGGTCAAGGCTGGCTCGGGAGTGGCTACTCTGGGCCTACCGGACTCGCCAGGGGTGCCCAAGGCGGCTACTAGTGCTACGCTGACGGCTCCCTACAACGACCTAGAGGCGGTCAAGGCGCTGTTCGAGCAGTATCCTGATTCGATTGCCGGCGTGATCCTCGAGCCGGTGGTGGGCAATGCTGGCTTTATTCCACCGCAGCCAGGCTTTTTGGAAGGCTTGCGCGAGCTCACCCGAAAGTATGGCGCTCTGCTGGTGTTTGACGAGGTGATGACCGGCTTTCGCATCAGCTACGGTGGCGCCCAGGGCAAGTTTGGCGTCATCCCTGACCTGACCACCCTGGGTAAGGTCATTGGCGGTGGCCTGCCGGTAGGCGCCTATGGCGGTCGGCGGGAAATCATGGAGATGGTAGCGCCTGCGGGGCCAATGTACCAGGCGGGTACGCTGTCCGGCAACCCTCTAGCCATGACTGCCGGCATCAAGACGCTCGAGATTTTGCGCCGCCCAGGCACCTATGAGTATCTGGAGCGCATTACTGAGAAGCTGCTGACAGGGCTGCTGGAGATTGCCCGGGAGACTGGGCACGAAATGTGCGGAGGTTATCTGCCGGGCATGTTCGGCTTCTTTTTCACTGCCGGCCCAGTGCGCAACTACGAGGAAGCCAGGCAGTCAGACTTGCAAAAGTTTGCCCGTTTTCACCGCGGCATGCTGGAGCGGGGGGTGTATCTGGCGCCCTCGCAGTTTGAGGCGGGCTTTACTTCCCTGGCCCACACGGAGGCGGATGTGGAAAGAACCCTGGAGGCAGCGCGAGAGGTGCTGCGGGCCCTTTAGTTCCAGGAGGTGCAGCCTGTAGGCCACCTCGGCTTCCGCATCCGCTCTGAGCAGCGTTGGATTGGGGAGACCAGAGCCAGGTTCTTCCCTGGAGGCGGCTTAACGCTCTTCCCAGCCTTGGAGGGTAGGAGTCCTTCCTCTTGGCAAGCTACAGGGAGTGCATAGGGGTGCCCTAGGCAGAGGCCACTGCCCCTGGGAGGCACCGTTGCTCCAGCCCTCGTTCTTCAAATACGGCTAGAGGCCAGCTCCAGCTTGTGGAGAACTTTGCCTAGCGCCTTGCGCAGGACTCGAACCTGCAACCATCGACTTAGAAGGTCGGTGCTCTATCCATTGAGCTAGCAAGGCAGAATCCAGAGTCATTATAGCCTTGGGAAGCTTGCCTACCGGAAGGTCGGTTGCCCCAAGGATCGTCAAAGAACCTTTAGCCCTATGATGACAAAGGCCTGCTTTCAACAGGTGCTTTCTACGCCTACAGGAGGGATCCCTATGCCACTGCCCCCTGATCCTAGCTTCGTTGAGGAGAAGAAAGCCGTTCGCGTCCCTCCCGGCCTGGAATCCCTCTCGCCGGCGGCTAGACGCTTGCTGCGGCTCTACCACGGCGGCAGTTTCGTCTTTTTGGGCCTGCTGTGGCTGTTGGTCGGGATCCCTAGTCTTTGGGCGCTGCGGGCAGATTTCCTCCGCCTCTGGCAACACTTTACCTGGACGGGCCTGCGCTATGCCCTCTTTTACCGCCCTAGCTGGCCCACCTTTGGCCTGTTGCTTTGCGTCAGTTTCACCGTAGGGATCCTAGTTGCCCAAAGCCGCTACGAGCTGTTTGGGCTTTACCCCTTCGAGCGCCAGATGCTCGAGCAACAGTCCCGCTGGATCCTGTCTTTGCCTGCCTGGCACCCTCTGCGGCGCTGGCTGGTGTGCACCCTGGATCCCCGCTAACAGAAGGCATCCCGGCTGGCAAGGCCTCCCAGATGCTGACCTAGGAGGAGCTAGGAGCAGCAGCTATCGAGCGTTGCACAATCCGGGACAGACGAGCCTTACGACGAGCGGCGGTGTTTTTGTGCAGCACACCTTTTTGGGCCGCCTTGTCGATGCGGCTAAAGGCAGCGCTCATTGCCGCCTGGATCTCCTGCAGGGTTTCCGGCTGAGGGTTGGCCGCGTAGGCAGAAGAGAGAGAGATCACCTTCTTCATGAGCGCGCGCACCATGGCCTTGGTAGCCTTGTTGCGCAGTCGGTTTCGCTCGGCAATCTTGAGGCGCTTGATAGCGGATTTGGTACGTGGCATGGTTGAAAGGTAAGAACAGCGAGGATCTAGCATACCATCAGAGCCTAGAGTCCCACGAGTTCCTCCCCCAGCCGTCGGACGGGCTCCCCATGTTTTGCGATTGCAGCTCCCTCATCCAGTTCAACCCGCCTGCCCTTTTCTATGGGGTTGCCGTTTGCGACTTGGATCGGGACGGGGCTTTTGAGCTATTTGTGTGCGGCTTCCGCGGCCCGAACCGGGTTTTGAAGTGGAACGGGCAGGCGCTGGTGGATCTGGTGGACGACACCCTGGCCGATGCGGGGCGCATGGCCATTGGGGTAGCTGCTGGCGACTTTGACGGTGACGGCCAAGAAGAACTCTACGTTTTGAATACCGATACTTTCGGCGGGCGCAAGCGCTTTGGGGATCGCCTCTTCGACTGGCAGGGCTCCCGCTGGGTGGATCTGTTCTCGCTGCCCCACAACCAAGATGCCCTCAACCTCACTGCCGGACGCTCGGTGGCCTGTGTGGATCGCCTGGGCCGCGGACAGTACGGGTTCTTCGTCGCCAACTACGGCGGCCCCATGCGGCTTTACGAGCTGGGCTCCAACCAGATGATCGCTGATGTAGCGCCCGAGGCGGGGGTGAACCGGATTACAGGTGGGCGAGGGCTGGTGGCCGTGCCTCTGGTCTCCCAGCGGATGGATATTTTCGCCGTCAACGAGCAGGGGCCCAATTTTTTGTTCCGCAACCGCGGGGATGGCACCTTTGAGGAAATCGCCGCCGAGGTGGGGCTGGCGGATCCCAACGAGCACGGGCGCGGCGTGGCAGCAGTGGATCTGGATGAGGACGGGCGGCTGGACTTGGTGTACGGCAATTGGGAAGGGCCGCATCGCCTCTGGATCCAAACCCCCAGTGGCATTTTCAAAAACGTGGCTCCCCCCGAGCTGGCCAGGCCCTCCCGCATCCGCACGGTCATCGCTGCCGACTTCGACAACGACGGCTACCCGGAGCTGTTTTTTAACAACATCGGCGAGCCCAACCGCCTGTTTGGCTGGCGCTCTGGCTCCTGGCAGGCCATCGATATTGGGGAGGCGGCTGAGCCCCAGGGACTGGGGACAGGCGCGGCGGTGGCGGATGTGGATGGGGATGGGCGCCTGGAGCTGCTCATTGCCCACGGGGAATCGGGCGCCCAGCCTCTAAGCTTTTACCGGCCCCTGGCTAATGCCAATAACTGGCTGAGGGTCTTGCCTCTAACTCGCCAGGGATCCCCAGCCCGCGGCGCTCTGGTGCGGCTAGTAACTCCTGGCCGCCTGCAGATTCGGCCCATCGATGCCGGCAGCGGCTACCTCTGCCAAATGGAGCCGGTGGCCCACTTTGGCCTAGGATCCGAGACGGTGGTCAAGGAAATCCAGATCCAGTGGCCGGACGGGAAAGAAGTGCAAGTGGTCAACCCCCCTGTTAACCAGCTTCTGCGGATCCCCTATCCTGGCTAGTCGCTAATCTGAAACATCGAACCCCACTTGGTGGGCAACTTGGATTCTGGCCTAGATCTGCTGCCAGCGATCCCAATCTGTGATCATTGATGCAGCGTAGCCCCGCCCCATAGAGAAGTTGGGCTTTTTGACTGAGGTTGAAGCTGTTGGTGTGAGGGCCACATCTGAGCCCAGCCTGAGCAGAGGTTCGCCGTTGGTGAGGCGAAAACCATCGATCCCCAAGGGCAAAAACACCTCTCGAACCAGCGTGAGAATTTCTTCATCGGTCAAGCGCGCTGGGGCTTGCAGCCAGGTCAACTCTGCCTCGGCAGGCGCCAAACATAAAGCCGCTGGAAATAGCGCACCTGCTGGCTAACTAGCTCCTGCGGATCTCTATCCTATTCAGCTCTCCTGGCTTGATCTTTGCAGCGGCTTAGGTGCCGCAGCATGTAGCTTTCGAGCAGCATTCAGATCCCTGTCGATCTCCAGGCCGCACCTTTCACACCGAAACACCCGCTGGCAAAGTGGCATCTTCTGTCGGTGCCCACACCGTGAACACAGTTGGCTGGATGGATAAAACCTATTCACCACCACCAACTGACAGCCGTAGAGTTGGGCCTTGTACTCTAGCTGTCGCCGTTCGCGATAGCGGGACGGAGTCCTTAACTCATAGAAGCCACAATCGGCTAAAGATCCGGCCAGGCGGTGATTCTTGAGGAGGTTTTTTACCTGCAAGTCCTCAATCACCACCACCCGGTACTTCTTGGCCAAGTAGCTGGTCAGCTTGTGCAAGTTGTCTAGTCGTATGTCCGCCACCCGTTTGTGGGCCCTAGCAAGCTGCACCACTGCCTTCTTGCGGCTGGCGGATCCCTTTTGCTTGCGACTCAGCCGCCGATGCAGCCTCACCAAGCGCTTCTGGGCTTTGCGGTAGGGCTTGGGGTTATCAAACATTTCCCCACTGGCGCAGGTGGCCAGCTGGTTCACGCCCGAGCCCACCCCCACCCCATCCCCCGTCTCCTCAACCTGCGGAGACAGGGCCTCGTACTTGTTCGCTTCAGCGGTGCGTAGCACTTAAGAGATGTACCACCGCCCAGCCCGCAGGCTGATCACGACGTTCTGGGGGGTGGCAGTAGGGGGGATCTCCGCACAGCGTAACCAGCCACTCACCAAGCGGGCCGGAGGCCTTAGATAGGTACCTTGATGCGGTTGCCGGAGATGTGGATGTTGCCTTCGAGATAAAAGCTGTCCCGTACCCCCTTGCGCTTGAAGCGGGGAAACCGGCCCAGTCCACTCCGCCAGCGTTTGTTCGCGTCAGCGGCGCGTAGCGCGCAGGCTTGCTCTAAGCTGCGGAGTGCCTGCTGCGGGGCGCACTTGGAGACTTGGTAGTACCAGGGGTTGGCCTTCTTGACCCCCACCACCAGCCGCTTGTGCAGGTCGTTCGCGACAGCGGTGCGGAGCACTTTGGCCGTGGGTAGTTTCGGCTTGGCCTCAATGGCCTGTTGGCAGATGGCCAGGCCCTAGTTGTAGGCACGGCGGGCTACACCGGCATGTTGGGCTGTCAGTGTCCGCTGTTTGTTGTTGAGCCTGAGCTCAGTCTTGCTCGCGTTAGCGGCGCGGAGCGCAAAGCCTAGCAGCACTTGCCCCCTAGAGGAACCCTGTCCCGCTAGCACGAGGAGGAATTCACTTCAGCTTTCGTGAGCCTTGAGGCCTGCCGTTGTTATTAAGATTCTCAGTGTGTTGGCATGAGCAGTGATAAGCTTCTCGGCCTGCTGGTGTCGGCCCTCCCAAAGCTCTGGTTGCAGCTCTTGGGGGACAGATTGGTCTGGACAACCCAGCTTTCTCTGTCAGGTTGCAAGAGGCGGCATTTCTCGAGGGCGAGCAAAGCCCTTTGAGCTGTTCTCATCCCGGATAAAAGCCGAGATTTACCACTTGCTCAAGAGTGTAGGGGCACTCGGCGGGCAGGTCGTCTTCAGCAAGCGGTGTTTCCTTTACTACGAGCAGGATCCCGTCTTGGTAAGCCTCTGCCAGAGCTGCCGCCAGCTCCGGTTTGAGGCTAGGACTCTCTTTGAGGAGTCGCTGAATTTGGCGGCGTTGCTCGCTAAGGGTTGCTCGCCAGCTTTTACCTCGCAAGTGAGGTTGGAACTGCCATTTCAGCAAATGGCCTAGCAGGATCCCCAGTCGATTGACCAGTTCCCGGCGCTCCTGCCTGCCCAAAGCCTCAATTTCCTCTGCCAAATGAACTCTGTCCAGTCGCTCCAACTGCCCCGACCTCAGCAGTGCCGCCTGCTCCTGGGTCCAGGCATAGAAGTCGCGCTCGTAAAGCTGCATACTCACTCCTATTTTTCAGGGTAAAAGCTGGGATCCATCACTTGCTCAAACGTGTAGGGACACTGATCAGGCAAATCCTGTAGAGAGAGGGGCGTTTCTCTCACCACCAGGAGCAGTCCTTTGCGATAGGCCTTCTCCATCGCTTCAGCTAGATAAGATTTGAGGCTGGGACTCTCCGCAATGAGTTCCTGGATATCCTGCCGCTGTTCGATGATCGTAGCCTGCCAGCTTTTACCGCGAAGCTGGGGCTGAAACTGCCACTTGAGGAGGTGTCCCAGCAGGATCCCCAGTCGATTGACCAATTCGCGGCGCTCCTGTCTGCCCAAAGCCTCGATTTCCTCTGCCAAGTGCTCAGTATCTAGCTGCTCCAGTCGGCCCGTGCGCAGCAGCGTCGCCTGCTCCTGGGTCCAGGCATAGAAGTCACGCTCGTAAAGCTGCATGTCCACCCCCGTCTGGTTTCAGCTGCTGGGCCTTGCCTGTGAAAAGATTCGTTTGAGCCAAGAGTCCGCTAGACTAAAACCTGGACATCCCTTTTGCAACTCTCACTTCTATGGCCGACCCTCTCACCCCTCAGGTTAGCGAGCGCATCTGCAAGCACATGAACGAAGACCACGCCGATGCCCTAGCGCTCTATGCCAGAGTCTTCGGTCAGGTGGAAGGGGTGACCCAGGCCCGCATGCAGGCTATCGACTCGGAAGGGATGGACTTGCAGGTAGAGGTTGACGGAGCCGTACAAACGCTGCGCATTCCCTTTGATCACCCTCTCAAGGATTCCGAAGATGCCCACCACACCCTGATTGCCATGTTGAAACAAGCACGCGCTCGGGTTAAGCAGGGCAGTGTCTAGGCTGAGTCTCCTTGCCCGTGCATCCGTCTGCCTCAAGTAGCTAGCCGAGGCCCCGAGCAAGGGACGGGTCTAGGTAGCCTGCTGCAGGAGCAGATCTAGCTTGCCCTGGGCCTCAAGGGCGTAGAGGTCGTCGCAGCCGCCGATGTGCTGGTTGTTGATGAAAATCTGGGGCACTGACCGGCGCCCGTTGGCCCGCTTGGCCATCTCCGCTCGCGCTGCCTCGTCCCCATCGATGGCGTATTCGATGTACTTGACTCCCTTACGGTCTAGCAGTTGCTTGGCGCGAATGCAGAAGGGACAAAAACGCCATGTGTAGATCTCAACAGCCATAGGGAGAGAACGAACGCTTTCACATAGCTTAACATTTCAGTTGGCCTCCTTCCAGTTGTGGCCGATTTGGATATCCACCACCAGCGGTATGGAGAGGGGCACTGCCCCTTCCATTTCTCTTTGAATGAGTGGCTGTAAGTCCTGCCATTCTGAGGGCTCTACTTCAAACACCAGCTCGTCGTGAACTTGCAAAAGCAAACGCGAGCGAAAGTTCTGCAGCTTTTCCTGCAGGCGAACCATGGCCACTTTGATGATGTCTGAAGCGGATCCCTGAATGGGGGCGTTCACGGCAGCCCGCAGCTCAGCTTGCTTGCGATGGCCCGACAGCTGAGACAAATTGGGGAAATAGCGACGGCGGCCCAAGATGGTTTCCACATAGCCATGTTCTTCCACAAAGGCTTCGGTGGCGCGGAGATAGGCAAAAACACCAGCATAGCGCTCGTTAAATCGCCGCAAAAATTCCTTGGCTTCTGCCAGAGACACGCCGGCAGTGCGGGCAAAACGCTGCGCCCCCATGCCGTAAATAACTCCGTAATTGATTGTCTTGGCAAGGCGGCGTTCTTCGCTAGTTACCTCTTGTTTTTCAAAGAGCAAGCGAGCGGTAAGGGTGTGCACATCTTCCCCTGAGCGAAAGCCCTCGATGAGCGTCAGCTCTTGGCTGAGGTGGGCCAAGATGCGCAGCTCAATTTGTGAGTAGTCAGCTGAGGCCAACAACCACCCCTCCTGGGGAATGAAGGCCTGGCGAATGCGGCGGCTGAACTCGCTGCGGATGGGGATGTTTTGCAGGTTGGGGTTAGAGGAGCTGAGTCGGCCAGTAGCGGTAACAGTCTGGTTGAAGTTGGTGTGCACCCTGCCCGTATCGCGTCTTACCAGAGCTGGCAGCGCGTCCACATAGGTGGATTTGAGCTTGGCCAGAGTGCGGTACTGGAGAATCGTTTCAACAACTGGGTGATCTCCTTCCAGCTTCTCCAAAACCGAAGCATCGGTGGAGTAGCCGGTGGCTGTCTTGCGAGTTTTTCGGATATCTAGCTTTAGCTTTTCAAAAAGCAGGGATCCCAGTTGCTTGGGAGAGTTGAGGTTAAAAACCTCGCCTGCTTGGGCGTAGGCTTTCTGCTCCAGAGTCTGCAGCTCTTTCTCCAGTTCCTGAGAAAACTGCTTGAGAAACTCAGTGTCAATGCGGATGCCGACCCACTCCATTTCTTCCAAAACGTGAGCCAAGGGCAGCTCCACCTGGATAAAAAGATTCCAGAGGCGTGGGTCAGTTTGCTGTAGCTTTTCGGTGAGGATGGGCACCAAACGATAGGCGCAGTAGGCGTCGGTTCCGCAATATTCTGCCACTTTGGGGATAGGCAGATCGGCAATGGAGTCTGCTTTGCCCAGCAGCTTTTCATAGCTGGTGGTGGGTAAATTTAGATAGGTAGCTGCCAAATCAGCCAAGTTGTGGCTAGCTTCTGGATTGAGCACATAGCTAGCCAACATGGGATCAAATTGGATCCCTTGTAGGCGAATGCCATGAGCGCGAAAAATACTGAGATCATACTTGCAGTTTTGCAGGCTTTTGGGGCGACTGGGATCCTCCCAAATGGGCTGTAGGCTCTGTTTGACTAGGTTCCAGTCCAAGTTGGATCCCTGGCGGTGGCCAATGGGCAAATAGGCAACATCCCGCTCCGACCAACAGCAGCCAATCCCCACCAGTTGGGCGTCGCGGGGATCTAGACTCGTGGTTTCCGTGTCCCAGGCTACGATCCCGGAGCAGGCCAACAGCTCCTGCCGCAACCGCTCCAACTGCTCAGGGGTATCCACAATGCGTACCGGCGGCAGAGAAGGGGGGGGATGTGCAGCAAAATCAAACCAAAGGGCCTCGTCGTCGGCAGAGCCATTCTTTGAACCTGTCCTGGCTTCAGAGGCTTGGGCTGGGATCCCGCCCAAAGTGGCTTGCAGCTTGCGCACTTGAGCAATGAAACTGCGAAACTCTAGTTTCTCCAAAAGCGGCAGCACTTCCGCCGGGTCAAACCCGGTCAGCCTCATGCTCTCCCAGTCGGGCAAAAGGGGGACATCACAGTGAATCCGAGCCAGAAATTGGGAGTGCTGGGCTGCGGTGATCCCTTCCTTGAGGTACTGCTGGACTTTGCCAGGGATCTCCTCCAGATGGTTGAAAATCTCCTCCAAGCTGCCGTAGCGCTGTAAGAGCTCTGCCGCTCGCTTGGGGCCGATCCCCTTGACGCCGGGAATGTTGTCGGAGGGGTCACCACAGAGGGCTTTGTAGTCGACCACCTGCCAAGGCCAGATGCCCAATTTCTCTTTGACCTCTTGGGGGCCAAATTCGCTGACGCGATCTTTGCTGTTGAGGTGCAGAACCCGAATTCTTCCCTCGCGGTCAATCAATTGAAAGAGATCCTGGTCGCCGCTTAAGATCTGCACCCGATACTCTTGGGGGGCAAGCCTGCAGAGCGTACCCAGAACGTCGTCAGCCTCAAAGCCGGGCACTGCCAAAATTGGAATGCGCAGCGCCGCCAACACCTGCCTGAGGTTTTCCACATCCTCAATAAACTCCGGCGGCGTTTCCGGACGGCCTGCTTTGTAGGTTTCATCGGCCTCGTGGCGAAAGGTGGGCTGCCGGGTATCAAAGGCAACAGCTATGTGGGTGGGGGGGTATTTCTCCAAGACCTCCAGTAGCGATTTCAAAAAGCCAAAGCTGACACTGGTCGGGATCCCGGTGGAGGTGCGCAAGCCCCCCTCGCGGCTATGGGCAAAGGCGTAAAAAGAGCGGTAGGCCAGGGAGTGGCCATCGACCAAAAGCAGCCTCGGAGGGTGGGAAGCCATCGGCCAAGACCAACAACTGAGTCCAGCCTATCGTTTGCTGCCCCCTAGGGCCGCCAGGGAAACTGGCGAAAGTTGGGAGGACGCTTCTCCAAAAAAGCGCGTCTGCCCTCGGCAGCTTCCTCGGTCATGTAATACAAGAGCGTCGCGTCTCCCGCCAGCTCCTGCAGTCCCATCTGGCCGTCGCAATCGGCGTTGAAAGCAGCCTTGAGGCAGCGGATGGCCAGAGGACTGTGTTGGAGGATCTCCCGCGCCCAGCGGATCCCTTCGGCTTCCAGTTCCTCCACCGGCACCACCGCATTGACCAGGCCCATCTCCAGGGCTTGCGCTGCGGTGTACTGGCGGCAAAGAAACCAGATTTCGCGCGCTTTTTTTTGTCCCACCACCCGCGCCAGGTAGCTGGCCCCAAAGCCGCCGTCAAAGCTGCCCACCCTTGGCCCGGCCTGGCCAAAGATGGCGTTGTCAGCAGCGATGGTCAGGTCGCAGATGAGATGCAAAACATTGCCCCCACCAATGGCGTAGCCAGCCACTAGGGCAATCACCACCTTGGGCAGGGAGCGGATGATGCGCTGGAGATCCAAGACGTTAAGACGGGGAACCCCGGCCTCATCCAGGTAGCCGGCCTCTCCCCGCACGCTCTGATCCCCGCCGGCGCAGAAAGCATACTTTCCATCCGTATGGGGCCCGGCGCCCGTCAAGAGCACGACTCCAATACTGGGATCCTCCCGCGCATCCAGAAAGGCATCAATCATTTCGACGATGGTCTTGGGGCGGAAGGCATTGCGCTTGTGGGGCCGGTTGATGGTGATCTTGGCGATGCCGTCCGTCTTCTCGTAGAGGATGTCTTCGTAGAGCTTGGCCGTCTGCCACATGGTGTCCAGAGTCCCGACTGCCCTCCCATTATCCCGCTAGGGGGTGGCCCGGAGGAGGGATCCCAACAGCCCTTCCAGGGTGTACTCCTGAGCCACCACATCTACCCGCCCTAAGACCTTCTTGCAGGTTTCCGCCGTTTTGGGGCCGATGGCAGCAATCTGGACCGGCGGATCCCAGACTTCAGGGCCTAGCCCTGCCTGGCGCAGGAGGTGGGCAAAATGCTGCACCGTTTTGGAGCTGGCAAAGGTGAGAATATCCACCTGGCGGGTCTTCAGGGCTTCCAGGACTTGGGGATCCGCCGCTGCCGGACAGGTCGATTGATAAGCAGCCACCTCCACCACCTCAGCTCCGCGTTGCCGCAGCCCCTGCACCAGCTCCTCCCGTCCTCCGGATTCGACGCGGGGAAAGAGGATGCGCTGCCCCTGCACCGGCTCTGGCCAAATGGGCAGCAAGGCTTCGGCCACAAACGCGGAGGGCATCAAATCTGGGCGGATGCCATACTGAGCCAGCACCGCCGCCGTTTTGGATCCCACCACCGCCACTTGCAGGGAGTGGAGCGCCCGGCTATCTTGCCCCTGCCGCTGCAGCCGCTCGAAAAAAGCCTGCACCCCATTGGCCGAAGTCAGCAGCAGCCAGTTGAACTGTTGCAAGTTGGCAATGGCGGTGTCCAGGGGATCCCAACTGCTAGGAGGCTGGATCACCAGGGCAGGCATCTCCACCACCCGCGCCCCCTGAGCCCGCAGCAGCTCGCGAAAAGCCGGCGACTGCCCCTCAGCACGGGTGACCAGCACCGTCTTGCCTGCCAAAGGAGCCGGTGGCGGCAACGGTGGGATCCCCGGCAAAAATTCCTGCCGCAGCCGCACCACCTCGCCCACTATCAATAGCCCCGGCAACCTTTCCCCAGCCTCCGGCTCTACCCCTTCCCCCTGCTGCAGCTCCGTCAAGGTGCCCACCCAAACCCGCTGCTCCGCCTGCCCCGCCCCCCAGATCAGGGCCACTGGGCGGTCTGCCGGGATCCCAGACTCCAGCAACCGGGTGCCAATGGATTGCCGCTGCCGGGATCCCATCAAAATCACCAGCGTATCCAACTGGGCCAGAGCGCCCCAGGGCAGAGCTTCCAGCTCATGGGCAGTCAGCACGGCAAAGGCGCGGCTCAGGTGTTTATCGGTCAACGGGATCCCAGCCCACAAAGGGCCGGCTAGGGCCGACGACAAGCCTGGCCAGATCTCAAACGGACAGCCTGCCTCCCGCAGGGCCTGCACTTCCTCACGGGCGCGGCCAAAGATCAAGGGATCCCCCGACTTGAGGTGAACCACCTGCTTGCCTTCTCGGCAGCGCTGGATGAGCCAGCGAATGCCCTCCTGCAAACCCGCTTCTCCGGAACGTCGCCACACCTGGGCCTGCGGGGACAACTCCGCCAACAAGCGCTCGTCCACCAGCTCATCCACCCAAACCGCCTCGGCCTGCCGCAGGATCTCCAGCGCCCCTTGCGTCAGACCCGCCCGCCCGCCCAGCCCCGCTCCCACCAGATACACCTTGCCCATGGGGATGTGCTGCTGTCTTTGGTCTCAACTATCCCATCCTGCCGCAAAAGCAGGATCTTAGCCCCCTCTCTCCAATCTTCCAGCTAGGCTAAGAAGAGCCCTGCCCCTAGACGGAAAAGCGTGGAAGCCCATGGCTAACGCCGTTGCAAAGCCTTGGCCGCGCCGGCAGTTTCTGGCTGCTGGAGCTGCTCTACTGGCGGTGGGAGCGGGATCCCGCCAATCCCGGCCTCTGCGGCTAGTAACCAACTGGTATGCCCAAGCCGAACACGGCGGCTTCTACCAAGCCCTGGCCCTGGGCATCTACGCCGACTACGGCCTGCAGGTGGAAATCCGCATGGGGGGAACGGCGGTCAACGTGCTGCAACTCCTGGCGGGGGGGGCAGCAGACTTCGTCCTCGGCGGCAGCCCTGACGCCCTGGCCGCCCTGCAATCTGGGATTCCAGTGCTCACCGTGGCTGCCTTTTTCCAAAAGGATCCCCAGTGTCTCTTGGCCCATCCGGGGGTGGGCATCGAGCGCCTAGAGGACTTGCGGGGCAAGCCCATTTGGGTCTCGCCAGGGGCCAACCTCACCTACTGGCCTTTCTTGCGGGCCAAATTTGGCTTCACCGACGACCAAAAGCGCCCCTACAACTTCAGCCTCACCCCCTTCCTGCTCGACAAGTATTCCGCCCAACAGGGCTATGTCACCTCCGAGCCCTTCCGCGTGCGCCAGGAGGGCGGTTTTGATCCCGTTGTCTTTCTCTTGGCCGACTACGGCTATTCCCCTTATGCCACTACCTTGGAGACCACCCGCCCCTTTGCCGAACAGCACCCTGAGGAAGTGCGCAAGTTTGTGGCCGCCTCCATTGAAGGGTGGCAAAGCTACCTAGAGGATCCCCGCCCCGGCAACCGCCTCATCCGCGAGGACAACCCCAACATGAGCGAGGCCCTCTTGGCCTACGCCCACCAGGCCCTAAAAGACTACGGCCTCCTCACTGCCGGCGACGCGGCTACCCTGGGGATCGGCGCCATGACCCACCAGCGCTGGCAGACCTATTTTCAGGAAATGGTTGCCCTGGGAGTCGTCGAAGCTGGCTTGGACGTCCAGCAAGCCTACACCCTTGACTTTCTTCCTAGCCAGATTGCCTAATCACCGCCAAGCTTGGCGGCCACCAGTGGGGCAGAGGGTCGTTGCCATCCAAGCCGATAGCGTTGGCCATAGCCTGCAAGCTCTGGGGAACCAAAATGGATCTGGAGGGGGGATACTGGCGGGCTTCTTCTTGGTGCTCTCAGGACCGGATCCAGTCTGTGCGCAGGCCACCTCTCAACCGCTTTCTCCTCGGCGCCGCCCAGCGGCTGCACAGCTGTGAAGGATGGGTTCGCAAAGGCCTCTCCCACGATGAGATTTTGGATCGGCTCACCGTCAGGGTATCCCTACCCCCCTGGCAAAAATTTCGACCCTTTGTCAAGCTTCTCTAGCCCTCGCAGTCGGCAAGCGCCCAACTAACTGGCCCCTGGGATTGCAATTGCTAAGAAAGTTAGCTCTCCTTGGGATCCTCGCGTAATATATTTTTTCACACGCTCCCCGCCAAATTCGCCATCCTGAAAATAGGAGCTATCTCAAGCTTTGAGAGTTGGCGAGGGGAGAGAAAAAATGGAAGCCCGCGAACGTAGCCGAATCATTGCTTCGGAGTGGATGATCGACAGCCAAAACCCGGTTCACTCTATCTCCCGTCTGAAGCAGCGGGGAACCTACTCCGACATCACCCTATGGTGGCTGGTGGTGCAACTCAACCTGATGGAACACAACTCTATTCCTTCCGATCCTCGCTAGAGTTAACACCCCCAGCAGGGTTGAAGACATCCTCCCCCTCAAGTCCAAGCTCAAACATTAAAAAAAGCAAAAGAAGAGCTGAAAAGTACCAGCTCTTCCTGTTAAGCAAGCCGCAAAGTTCTCAGTTACGGGTGGGCAGCGCTGCTACCTGAGCTGGTTGCGCTGGCAAAAGGGGCCGCTGGACAATTTCCGTTGCCAGGGCACTGCGCAAGTGGGCTGCCACCGCCACCGTTGTCACATCATAGCTCTGGATAGCCAAACGTGGGTAGAAGCCAATGCCAAGAATTGGCAAGAGCAGGCAGAGGGCCACTGCCATTTCCCGCGGGCGCAGATCGCCCAGGTACTCTTCCAGCACCAGGCTGGGATCCGAAGGGCCATAGAAAGTCTGCCGCAGCAGAGAAAGCAAGTAGACAGGCGTCAAGATAAGACCCACTGCCGCCAGCAGCGCCACCCCTGCTTTGAAGGCTGGTGCATAGGCATCGCTGGTGGTCAAGCCCAAAAATACCGTCAGCTCGGCCACAAAGCCGCTCATCCCCGGCAGCGCCAAAGAGGCCAAAGCTCCTGCCGTAAACAGGGCAAAGGTCTTGGGCAGTTGCTTGGCCAATCCTCCCAACTTCTCCAGAAAAAGGGTGTGGGTGCGCTCATAGGTGATCCCTGTCAAGAAGAAGAGCACCGCCGCGATCAGCCCGTGGGAGATCATCTGCAGCAGAGCGCCATTAAGCCCCAGCTCCGTAAAAGTTGCCATGCCAATCAACACAAAGCCCATGTGGGCAATGGAGGAGTAGGCCAGCCGCCGCTTGAGGTGGTTTTGTCCCAAGGCCGCCAGCGCCCCATAGATGATGTTCACTGCCCCCAGCACCGCCAGCACCGGGGCAAAGTACACGTGGGCCTCCGCTAGGAGATTCGCGTTTAGGCGGATGAGGCCATAGCCCCCCATCTTGAGCAGTACCCCGGCCAGGATCATAGAGATGGGCGCCGAGGCTTCGCTGTGGGCATCGGGCAGCCAAGTGTGGAGGGGAAAAATCGGGAGCTTGACCCCGAAGGCCATGAGGAAAGCCGTATACGCCAAGATCTGCAGGGCCAGCGGGTAGGACTTAGCACCTAGCTCTGCCATCTCCAGGCTAAAGCCCTCGCCAGCAAAGGCCATTGTCAGGGATCCCACCAAGATAAAGATCGAAGCAGCGGCGGTGTAGAGGATGAACTTAGTGGCAGCATACTGGCGCTGCGGCCCGCCCCAGATGGCGATGAGGAGATAAACAGGCACTAGCTCAATCTCCCACATCAAGAAAAAGAGGAGCAGATCCTGCGCCAAGAACACACCCACCTGGGCGCCGTACAGGAGCAGCAGCAAAAAGAAAAATAGACGCGGCTTGTAGGCCACCTCCCAAGCTGCCACAATCGCCAAAGTCGTAATCAAGCCCGACAGCAGCACCAGCGGGAAGGACAGGCCGTCCACCGCCAGCGACCAGTGGAACCCGATCTGGGGCACCCAGGCGTAACGCTCGGCCAGTTGCAGCGAAAAATCCCGCAGGTCGTAGTGCCACCCAAAGATGTAGGCCATCAGGCCCAAATCCAAAGCCCCCACGGCAAGGGCATACCAACGCGCCCAGCGGCTCTGGGGAAGCAGGGGGATCCCAAAGGCACCCAGCAGTGGCAGCAGCACCAGGGCCGACAGCCAAGGAAACTCAAGAGGACTGCTCATGATTGAGAATAGGTACTTATACTCAACATCTCAATGATATGAAGCTATGTAAACAAATGGAAAGCGACCTTTACAAAAAAATCTGCGCAAGAGCGCAGACCTGGACAAGGTTTCTCTGATGGTAAGCATCAAGGCTTGGCAAGAGGGCGGCAATGGCGGCCCGAGGGCAAGCTGCACTGCCCCAATGCCTAGCTACTCATCTTCGGCAAAAACAAAGCGGTGCAACTCGTCCAGCGTGGGCTCTGGGCTTTCCAGGGCAAAAAGGACTGCGTCTTCCACTACGGCGCTCACTTTCTCGTGAATGGCCTGGAAGTCCGCCTCAGTCATCAAGTTGTGTTCCAAGGCGTAGCGCTCCAGGCGTTTGATGGGATCCCGCTGCCGCCAAAATTCCTTTTCTTCGGGGCTGCGCAGCTCGTCGGGGTCAGCCAAAGAATGGCCGCGGAAGCGGTAAGTGAGGCACTCCAGGAGAGTGGGGCCTTCTCCGGCACGGGCGCGGGCGATGGCCTGCTGAGCTGCTTCCCGCACCGCCAGCACGTCCATGCCGTCTACTTGGTAGCCAGGCATGCCAAAGGCTGGGCCCTTGAGGTAGATGTCGGTTACCGAAGTGGCACGCCTGTGGGCCATGCCAATAGCCCAAAAGTTGTTCTCCACCACGTAGACGATAGGCAACTTCCAGAGGGCGGCCATGTTGAGACATTCGTAAAATTGGCCGTTGTTGCAGGCCCCATCCCCAAAAAAGCAGACGGTTACCTGGTCAGTGCCGCGGTACTTGGCTGAAAACGCTGCCCCTGTAGCCACAGGGATCCCTTCGGCCACAAAGGCATAGCCTCCCAAAAAGTTGTGCTCTACCGAAAACAGATGCATGGAGCCGCCCCGACCCTTGCTGCAGCCAGTGGCCTTGCCGAAGAGCTCCGCCATCACCGCTCGCGGCGGGATCCCAGCGCTGAGGGCATGCACGTGATCCCGGTAGGTGCTGCAGATATAGTCGGTGGGCTTAAGCGCCTTGATCACCCCCGTGGACACAGCCTCCTGCCCGTTGTAGAGGTGCACAAAGCCGAACATCTTGCCCTTGTAGTACATCTCGGCGCACTTGTCCTCAAACAGGCGGCCCAGCACCATGTCTTCGTAGAGCATTCGAGCCTCTTCGGCGGAGATGCGGGGACTAGCCACGGGAGGGGTAAGTTCCTGAACCATTCTGAAATCCAATTGAGGGTAACCCGTTCTTGCAGTTTTTCAATTATCCCACGCTCAGGAACACCTGCGATCCCGCCAACTGGAGATCGCGGGGGATCCCAGCGGTAGACTGGAAGATTAAGGCAGGAGGCATTGCCGTTGCAGCAGCCACGTCGAAGTCAAAACTCCGTCCCGCTGAGGCGAAGGCCGCAAGAGCAGGCATCCTGGCAAGGGTCTCGGGCGGCTGGGATCTCTCCCCCGAACCGGAACGGCTGGCCAACATAGCGGGGTGCGCCTATGGGAGCCCGTTGGGTTAGCGGTTTCGTGGCGGTGCTGTTTGCCCTGACGGTTACCCTGCTAGGGGGCTGGTACTTCACGGCAGCCCTTGGGCTGATTATTTTTCTGGCCCAACTGGAGTTCTTTCGTCTGGTGCGGGCTAAGGGCAATGCGCCGGCCATGCGCACCACCATGTTTTCCAGCCAGGTGCTGGTGATTTTGCAGCAGGTCAAGCCCGAGTGGACCAGCCCTGCCTTTATCGTGGCGGGATCGATCATCTGTTTTTATTTGCTCTTTAAGCCCAAGGTGGCCACCATTGCCGATATTGCCACCTCGATTTTGGGGTTGTTCTACTGTGCGTTGCTGCCCAGCTTCTGGATTCGGGTCAGGGCCTTGTCTTTTGCGCAAGGGCTGGGCGAAGGGCTATGGATTACGCTGCTGGCCATTGGCTGCGTGATCGCTGCCGATGTAGCGGCCTACCTGTGTGGTCGGGCCTTTGGGCGCACCAAGCTCTCCATCCTCAGCCCGAAAAAGACGGTGGAAGGGGCAGTGGCCGGGATCGCAGCCAGCATGGCCCTGGCTATGCTGGGAGCCCACTACCTAAACTGGCCCTGGAGCTGGCTGAGCGGCAGCGTGCTGGGGTTTTTGATTGGGTTAACTAGCCTGCTGGGGGATCTCACCGAGTCCCTCATGAAACGGGATGCGGGAGTAAAAGACTCCGGGGATCTCATTCCCGGCCACGGCGGCATTTTGGATCGGGGCGATAGCTACGTCTTTACCGGGCCGCTGGTGTTTTACTTTATGGAATGTCTGGAATGGCTCAACGCCTATTTCAGCCAATAATCGGGTTTTGTTCCTCAGCCTTCCTTTGCTGCATCTCCAAGATGACTTGTCTGACGTTTTCCAGACAGCAAAATCCCTGCGGGTTGTTCACCTGACAGCCACAGCCCCTGGCTTTGATGCGGTTGGCAATCCCCTTGAGGATAGCCTGGGGCGTTTTGGATCCCTGGAGCTCTTGCCAAATGCGCCGGCGCGTCCATCCAAAACAGTAGCAGACAGGCACGTCCTCGCCACTTTCTTTTTGAAAGACGGGAACCTTGAGGTCGTCAACCCCAAAGCTCTGACCTTCCTCAGAAAAATAGACGACGGGGCAAAGGGGATCCCGACAAAACGCATAGCTGGCGTTAGCATTAAGTTGCTCCAAAGCCTGACAAGACAGAAGGCTCTTCAGCGTAATCAGTTGAACCGGGATCCCTTGCTCCCCGCTCTTTGGACACAAGGGCTGCCAAGCTTTAGCAGAAAATGGGAAAAAGGGTTCTCTTGTCATGGGTTATTAAGCTGTTGCTGTTGAAAGATAGCGCAAGAGGAACTTTTCTCCTGCTCAGAAAATTTTTGTTGACACTTTTCAATGAGTGTCGATAACTCCCCTCTAAGTTCCTGGAGATGGGCAATTGACTTGTCGATTTGTCTTAGTTTTTCGGTTAGCTTTACGTACACCTGCCAACAGGGCAGGGCTTGCCCGTTCTCCTGAAGCAGGAGCAATTCTTTGATCTCGGCCAGGGTAAGTCCCAAAGCCTTAGCGCGGGCAATGAAAGCTAGCCGCTCCAGCTCAGCTTCTCCGTAGAGGCGGTAGCCCCCCTCTGTCCTACGGGGCTTGGGGATGAGCCCCAGGCGCTCGTAGAAGTAGAGGGTTTGGGGGCTGATGCCCAACTTCTCGGCTACCTGACCCACCCGCAGCAGCTCAGACATGCCGGGTTCTCTACCCTCTCTCCAGAAGCTCTCTTAGTCTAAACCCTGTAGCTAACTACAAGGTCAAGAGGGATCCCCAGAAAGCCCACCTCCCCAAAAGAGCCCGACGGCTGGGAGTAAGCTTGCTAACCTAGTTAGGGTAGTCCTTTGAGCAACCCAGCCCCCGCATGACTGCTGCACCTTCCCTCGCCAACCTGCCTAGCCAGTACAACCCCTTTGAGACCGAGCCCAAGTGGCAGCGCTTTTGGGAGGAAAAGGGGTTTTACGTGGCGGATCCCAAGGCGCCGGGGGAAGCCTTCAGCATGGTCCTGCCCCCGCCCAATGTTACGGGCAGCCTGCACATGGGCCATGCCTTTGCCTTTACCCTGCCGGATGTGGTGGTGCGCTACAAGCGCATGCGCGGCTACAACGTCCTCTGGCTGCCGGGCACGGATCATGCCAGCATTGCCGTGCACACCATTCTGGAAAACCAACTGCGCCAGGAGGGCAAGAGCCGCTTTGACCTGGGCCGCGAGGCTTTTCTGAAGCGGGCCTGGGCTTGGAAGGAGAAGTCGCAGGGCACCATCAAAAGCCAACTGCGGCGGCTGGGCTTGTCGCTGGACTGGACACGGGATCGCTTTACCCTCGATGAGGGGCTGAGCCGGGCCGTTACGGAAGCCTTTGTCCGCCTCTACGAAGCAGGGCTCATCTATCGGGGCGAGTATCTGGTCAACTGGTGTCCGGCCACCCAGTCGGCGGTCTCCGACATCGAGGTGGACAACAAAGAGGTCAAGGGCCACCTCTGGCATTTCCGCTACCCCTTGGCCGCCGACCCCAGCCAGTACCTGGTGGTGGCCACCACCCGCCCTGAGACAATGCTGGGGGATACAGCCGTGGCGGTTAACCCCCAAGACGAGCGCTACCGCCATCTCATCGGCCAGTTTGTCCGGCTGCCCATCAAGGATCGCCTTATCCCCATCATTGCCGACGAGTATGTGGATCCCACCTTTGGGTCTGGATGCGTCAAGGTTACCCCAGCCCACGACCCCAACGACTTTGAGATGGGCCAGCGCCACCAGTTGCCCTTGATCAACATCCTCAACAAGGACGGCACCCTCAACGAGAACGGGGATCCCTTCACCGGCCTGGATCGCTTTGTGGCCCGCGAGAAGGTGGTGCAGTGGTTTGCCGAGCACGGCCTGCTGGAGAAGGTGGAAGAGTACACCCACACCGTGCCCTATAGCGACCGGGGGGGTGTGCCCATTGAGCCTTTGCTCTCCATCCAGTGGTTTTGCGATGTCTCGGGGATGGCAGCTCGTTGCTTGCAGGAGGAGCGGGAACACCACAACCCCCGCTTTATTCCGGAGCGCTGGACCAAGGTTTACACGGGCTGGCTGGAGAAGCTGCGCCCCTGGTGCATCTCGCGACAACTGTGGTGGGGGCACCAGATCCCAGCCTGGTATCCGGTCATCAACGGCCAGATCCCTGAGGATCCCCAGGTTTTTGTGGTGGCTCGCAATGCCGAAGAAGCCTGGATCAAGGCGCGGGAGAAGTTTGGTCCAGAAGTTGAGCGGCTGGAGCGGGATCCCGATGTTTTGGACACCTGGTTTAGCTCGGCTCTGTGGCCCTTTTCCACGCTGGGCTGGCCAGAGGAGACGGAGGACTTCAAGCGCTACTACCCCACCTCCCTCATGTCTACGGGCTTCGACATCATCTTTTTCTGGGTGGCCCGCATGGCCATGATGGGGGTGCAGTTTACCGGCCAGATCCCCTTCAAAGATGTCTACATCAACGGCCTGGTGCGGGACGAGCACGGGGCGAAGATGTCCAAGTCCAAGGGCAACGGCATCGATCCCATCGAGCTCTTGGACAAGTACGGCACCGATGCCCTGCGCTACGCTCTGGTCAGGGAAGTGGTGGGGGCCGGGCAGGATATCCGCTTGGCTTACGACCGCAAGACCGGCGAGAGTGCCAGCGTGGAGGCAGCCCGCAACTTTGCCAACAAGATCTGGAACGCCTCCCGCTTTGTGTTGATGAACTTGGAGGGACAGACCCCCGCCCAACTGGGATCCCCTACCCCGGAAGCGCTGGAGCTGGCCGATCGCTGGATCCTCTCCCGGCTGCACTCCACAGCCACCCAAGTGATCGAGGAGCTGGAAGCCTACGGCCTGGGCGAGGGGGCGCGGCTTCTGTATTCCCTAATTTGGGACGACTTTTGTGACTGGTACATCGAGCTGGCTAAACCCCGGCTGCGGGGAGAAGACCTGGCCTCCAAGCGCACGGCGCAGCAGGTACTGGCCACCGTGCTGGAGACCATTCTGCGGCTGCTCCACCCCTGGATGCCCCACGTCACCGAGGAAGTCTGGCAACTCCTCACCCAGGCTAACCAAACCACTTCCATCTCGGTGCAGCCCTATCCCACCCCTGACCCCAGCTGGGTTAACCCCCAACTGGAGCGGGAGTTTGGCTTGGTCACCCAAGTCATCACCAGCCTGCGCAACCTGCGAGCGGAAGCTGGCCTCAAGCCCCATCAAACCATCGCCGCGCTGCTGGTTACCGAGGATCCTGAAGAGCAGCAGATTCTCACCGCCGCCCAGGCCTATATCCGCGAGCTGGCCAAGGTTGAGTCGCTGGAGATTGCAGGATCCCTAGCCACGGAGCCCAGGCAGGTGGCGGCGGCCGTGGTGGGCACGGTGCAGGTGCTGGTGCCCCTGGCAGGGCTGGTGGACGTGGAAGCGCTGCGGGCCAAGCTGCAGAAAGACCTAGCCAAACTGGAAAAAGAGGCCCAAGGGATCCGCACTCGCCTGGAAAACCCCAACTTCTTGAGCCGCGCCAACTCTGACGTGGTGCAGGCTAGCCGCAAGCAACTGGCGGAGCTGGAGGCCCAGAGGCAGCTCTTGCAGGCCCGCCTGGAGAAGCTGGGCTAGGGGTAGGGCTTGTCCGGCCAGGGATCCGTCAGGTCGGCGGTCAAGGGATCCCAGTCCCATCCCCAGTCGCGGGCAATGGCTTGGGTAAGGCCCAGCTGTCCATGGCCGGGGTAGCGGGCTAGGGACACCAGAAGATCTACCAGTTGCTCGCCGCTGGGCATGCGGCCAAAGATGTGCAGCCCGTCCCGGATTTGGGATTCTTTGAGCTCGCAGAGATAGCCATCCAGGCGGTTCCAATCTTCCTCTTTTTCCAGGTTGAACTGCTGATCCAGGTGCTCTGAGCGGACCAGCTCCTCAATCTGGGCGCGAATGAGGGGACAGCGGCTGGGATCCAACTGTTGGGCCTGCACGTACTCATCCATCAGCCGCTCCAACTCTGCCAAGGGGCCGTACAGCTCGGCGCGCGTGAGGGGCGGGGTGAGGTGGTCGATAATTACGGCTTGGGCTCGCCGCTTGGCCTGGGATCCTTCCCCTGGATCGTTGACGATAAAAGGGTAAAAGTGGGGCAGGGGCCCCAGGGCAATCTCCGGGTAGCAGGTAGAGGAAAGGGCGGATCCCTTGCCGGGCAGCCATTCTAAGTTGCCGTGCTTGCCCACATGCACCACCGCCTGCACGCCAAAGACCTGCCGCAGCCACAGGTAAAAGGCCAAGTACTCGTGGGGGGGCACCAGATCTGGGGCGTGGTAGTTCAAAGAAGGATCCCGGTCGTAGCCTCGCGGCGGCTGGATGCCGACAAAAACGTGCCCTAGCTGCAGTCCCACTACGGGAATATCCTGAGAGGGCGGATCCCCCCATTGCCGGATGAGATCGGTTTGGATGGGCTCCGGCAAGCAGGCAAACCACTCGCGGTAAAGGTCAGCGGAAAGGCATTGCCGAGCCGGGCGCAGGGATCCCAGCGGGTCATAGGTTTGGCTTTGGGTTAGCCAGCCAATCAACTCATCGCCGCTCTGGGGCAGGGGGCCCACTTGGTAGCCGTTTTCCTTCAGGGCCTTGAGGATCTCGACGCAGCTAGCTGGCGTATCCAACCCAACTCCATTGGCCAGGCGTCCATCCCGACTGGGGTAGTTGGCCAAAATCAAAGCCAGTCGCCGCTGGGAAGGGGGAGTGCGCCGCAGTTTTACCCAGTTGGCTGCTAGATCGGCTACAAACTCCACCCGATCCGGCACCGCCTCATAGGCCACGACTTCCGTTTGCAAGCGGGGATCCCGCTGTTGAACAGCTTTAAAGGAAATGGCGCGGCTAATAATGCGCCCATCCACCTCGGGCAAAGCCACATTCATGGCCAGATCCCGCGCCCCCAAGCCCCGCGTCGAGTCCTGCCAGCTCTGCCGGGGTCCACTGCTGAGGATGACCTGCAAAACGGGCACATCCAACTCCTGCCATAGTTTCACATCGAGCTGCTGGCTGTCCAAGCGCGCTAGCGAAAAACTGGTGGTATTGAGCAACACCTCAATCTGGCCGCCAAAGTGATCCCGAAGGGCTTGAGGCAAGTCCGGGTCTTGAAGGCTATAGGTGTAAAGGCAAAAGGGCTGCAACCCCCGCTCCAGCAGGGCTCTGGCCAAAGCATCGATGGGCTGGGTGTTTCCCGCCAGCACATGGGCCCGGTAGAGCAAAATCCCCACCTTGGGAGCTGGGGAAGGAGCCGGCAGAGCGACAGGAGGGTGGTAGACCCCCAGGCGAGGCAACACTTGAGGATCCGGCACGGGATATTGGCGCCCCAAAAATTCCCTGGCTAGAAACAGCAGACAGGCCGCCACATTCTCCGCTCCCCCCTCCAGCCAGTACCGCCACACCCGATCCGCCACCCCTAGAGGCACAGTGGAATGGCTCACCAGATCCCAATCAGGGCGGTCATCGCCGGGAATGACAATTAGGGTGGATCCCGCGTCGGCTGCCACCTGTTTGGCCACCTCTAGGCCGTAGCTCCAGTAGGCCCTTCCCCCCAACAGGCGAATGAGGATAACTTGAGCTTGCTGCAATACCTTCTCGGCGTAGTCGTCAATGCTCAGGGGCTGCTGCAAGTGCAAGAGATTGGCAGCCCGCACCTCCGGGAAGTCTTGGGGCAGAAGCGAAAGAGCCGCGCTCAGGGCGGTGAGATCCGTATCGGCTGCCGAAAGAACCACAAGGGGAGCCGGATCCTGCTCCAGAAAAATAACCCCGGACTGGGTGGGATCCCATCCTCCGGGCAAAGCTGCTATTCGGTGCATGGCCTAGCGCTAGGTGACCCTCATGCAACCTTTCTCAAGGTATGTCCTGACTAGCGACTGTACTTGAGCACAAAGGCATCTTAACCGCCAGCGCTCGACTGGCTGGGAAGGGCTCCCTCAGTGGATCCCGCTATCCAAACGTTCCCCTGGCCATCAACAGCAACGGAAGTGGCCTCGCCATGCTCAGAAGTTCCGAACTGGCGGAGCCAACCGACTGAATCCGAATCGATTGGACGGTCGACTGGATCTGAATCGGTTGAACGAGGACCGCAGGCTCCCAGAAAAATTGAACCGGCAAAAGAAGTCAAGGCTCCTAAAAGAGCTATCCTAAACACCCTTTTTTTTCATCTCTTCCAAATCCTTCCTTCCGGCCAAAGCCGCACCGCCCAAAGCTTAGCACGGCGTAGCTTTCTACGGCTGCCACCTATTTGGCCACCTCTAAGCCATCAAAATTGGCAGCCCGCACCTCCGGGAAGTCTTGGGGCAGAAGCGAAAGAGCCGCGCTCAAGGCGGTGAGATCCGTATCGGCTGCCGAAAGAACAACCAGGGGAGCCGGATCCTGCTCCAGAAAAATAACCCCGGACTAACGACCGTACTTGCGCACAAAGACATCCTTCATCCCAGCATGGGACTGGTCGGCAAGGGATCCCCAGGTTACGCCTGCCACCACGAGGTTGCCCTCTTGGCCTACAGCAATGGCCTGGATCCAGTCGAAGTCGGCGCTGCCAAACTGATGGCGCCAGAGCTCGCCGCCGTTGGCCTCGTAAAGGCGGACGAAGGCGTCGCTGCGCCTCGAGGAAGACCCCTGCGTGTGGCCTGCTACCCAAATCCTTCCACTCCCATCCACAGCAATGGCTAGGACGCGCTCCCCTTGCCCACCTGCAAATTGGCGGCTCCAGAGCTCGTTGCCGTACAGATCGTACTGATGGGCGAAGACCTCATAGGCCTTGGACGGATTCTTGCCCTGGGCGTAGCCTGCCACCCAAACCTTCCCCTCCCCTCCCACGGCCACGGAAAGAGCGCCGTCGCCTCCTCGGTGGGAAAACTGGCGCATCCAAACCTGGTTGCCACTGGGATCGTACTTGCAGACAAAGCCACCGGTTCTTGCGCGGTCGCGGACAAATCCGGCTATCCAGAGGTTTCCTGCCCCATCGGCAGCCAGGGCAGCGACCTGCTGGTGGGCTCCCAACTCGCGGACCCAAAGCGGCTTGCCGTTGGCGTTGTACTGGCGCACAAAGCTCTTGCCTGCCCCTGTTCCTGCAACCCAGACGTTGCTCTTGCCATCCACAGCGATGGCGATGACCTGGTCAGGCCCAGCGCTACCCAACTGCTGCGTCCAGAGCTCTCTGCCTTGGGGATCGTACTTGCGCAGGAAGATGTCTTCTTCGCCGGCATTGCTGTAGCCAGGGAAGGCACCGTGGGTCATCCCTGCCACCCAGGCATTCCCCCTCCTGTCCACTGCCAGGGCAACAACCTCGTCCGAGGCAGGGGTACCAAACTGCCGCGTCCAGAGCTCTCGGCCCTGGGCGTTGTACTTGCGCAAGAAAACGTCACTGCCCCCCGCAGAACTTTGGCCAGGAAGGCTTCCTTCGGTGATCCCTGCCACCCAGACATTCCCCTGCCCGTCCTCAGCAAGGGCGCGCGCCTCGTCGGAGGAAGGGGTGCCAAACTGGCGAGACCAAGGACCAGGATCCCGGCCACAGGCAGCTAGAAGCGCTGAGCTGGCAAGAGCCACACCAGAGAGAACCACCTTACTCAGCGCTTGCTTCCTGCCCATAGGCCCAGGCTGGCCGTCGGCAAAGGAACCTGTCCTCTCGATAGGGTAGCTATCCGCCTCTCTCCCCGCAACAGCCGTGGCATGTCTGGGCAAGCTGGGGCAGGTGAACTCCGGATGCCGCCGTACGGCCACGGCCCAAGGGTGGGTTTCACGTTCGATGGGCGGGTGGGTCGGATGAAGCTATGGCGAATGGGCTTGCGACCTGCAGACACGTCCTCGAAGCATCCCCTTCGACGCTGACATAACGCACCCGCAAATGTTGGGAATCCTCTCCATAGGTGCTGGGGCAGAGGTAACAGCAGGCCATCTGCCCTTTCGGAAGGGCTTTGGCCAGGATCCCTAGCCAGCGCAAGTTAGGTTAGTTGCGGAGCTCAATCGTGACGTTGGCTAACTGCACATCGTCGTAATCCACCCACGCTCCACCCTGCTGGCTGAGGGGGTTACCTCCTAGCGGCAGTAGAATTTGCAGGGATCCACCAAAAAGAGGAATACTGACACGGGGGCCGCTGACGATCCCGCCTGTCTGAACCCAAGTTTTGCCAGTGCGCAGCGTTACGGTGTTTGAACCTAGGCGCAAGTGCTGTAGCGGCAGAGGGATGCGCAGGTCGTCTCCTCCTAGCTGAACTTGCTCAACTTCCACCCCATTCAGAAGGACTTGTAGAGGGGACATATCGGCGGTGGGGATCCGAGATTGGCCAGCCCGATAGGCAGCGGCAGTATCCAACCCAATCAGGGATCCAATCCGCAAAACCGGTGGGCGAGGCGGCAGGCGTTCCAAGGTGAAGGAGCGGGTCATCTCTACCGCTTGGGCAGGCCCTAGAAACTGGCTGGCAGCCGCCGACTCAGGCGAATACCGGTTATCGCCGAGGCGAATGACATTGGCCTCCAGCACCAGCGTAGTGTTGGGATCCCAGCGCTCCAACTGCAACTGCAGAGGTCGATCCCGGCCGATCTCTCCGTTGCCTGTGCTCTGGGAATAGGGCAAATAGTTCTCCAGCCGCGCCACCAAAATCTCTTCTGCCGGCAGCGGCCCTGGCAGGCGAAACCGCCCCTGGGCATCGGTGCGCACTGCAATCCCTGCCCCTGGGATGGCTACCTCCACCCCAGCCAAGGGCTGCCCTGTGAGGCGGTCCACCACCTGCCCAGAGTAGGCAGAATCCAACTGCACCTGTCCGGTGGGAGCTTCCGTAGCTGTCTGAAGGCGCTGCTGCAGAACCTGCCAATCGGCTTCCGTAATCCGCCCGTCCTGATCGACATCGGCAGCCAGGATCTGGTTGTCGGTCAACCCCTGCTCTCCCCGCAAATAGGCCCCCAACAGGTTGCGATCCTGCACCGTCAAACGGCCATCCCCATCCAGATCGCCCGGTTGAAAAGGCCGCGCTTGGGCAGAAGCCACGCCTGTCCAAGCTAGAGCAAGGGATCCCAGCAGCAAGAGAGAAGGGGCTAGAGGGGAAACCCTAGACATCGCAACTTCCCCGGCGAGAGCTCTGGAAGGGGCTCCTTATGTTTTTTTAGCCCAGTTCATTTTCTCCCAGTTAGAACTGGCAGAGCCGGAGCAGAGTACTCTCGAGCCCAATTTTGCTTGCCTTTGGCTGCAGGAGCCAAAAACTTGATGGTAGGATAGCCGTGGTGACTTGCCGTCCTATGGCTCGATATTCTTGCACTGCCCAGCTTACGGGCTCGGCCGAGCAGTTGAGCGAAGCCATCCGCGCCCTTCTGGAGCGTTGCCAGCTCACCATCCTCCACCACAGTCCTGACTACTGGGTGGCTGGCGAGCCCCCCGGAAAAAACCCCTACACCAAGCTGGTAACCGTGGAAGTGTTGGTGGATCGCACTGGCCAAGGCCCCGACGGGCCTGTTCAGATAACTTGCATTGCCAAAAACGAAGAGCTGCCCCTGAGAAGCGTCAACCACTGCCAACAAACCTTTGCCCAATTGAGGGCAGAGCTAGCCCAGTTGCAAGCCCAACTTGCTGCCCAGCGGAAAGGCGCTATACAATAGCGGGGCTGAGTTGCTTGCCTCCTATGGCACGTCGCTGCCAACTGACCAACAAAAAGCGCAACAACGCCTTTGCCATCTCCCACTCTCACCGACGCACCAAGCGCTTGCAGGAAGTAAACCTGCAGTGGAAGCGCATCTGGTGGGAAGAAGGTAAGCGGTTCGTTCGTCTGCGTGTCTCCACCAAGGCCCTGAAAACCCTTAAGACCAAAGGGCTAGGAGCTATGGCCCGCGAGGCTGGCATCGACCTCAACCAATTTTAAGGCTTGGGATTCCGACCTCTACAGAACTAGGCCCCTAGGCCGACCTAGGATTTGTACCGGCAACAGCCTACAGCAGCCCAAACAGCTTGCGCGACTTAGGTCTTAGCCCTGCCAGCAGCGTGGTGAGAGTGTCCCGCTGGGTCAGCTCGTTGGTGCCGCTGGCGTGCTCAATCAAGAACTTGCGCATTTCCTCGGAGAGCTTGGCGTTGGTAAAGTCGGCGCCGACAAAGCTGGCCCCTTCGATTTGGGCTTCTTGCAGGTTGGCTCCCACCAAGAGGGCTTGGTCGAAGTTAGCCTGTTGTAGCTGACAACAAGCCAGGACTGCCTGCGAGAGGTTGCAGCGAAATAGGTTGGCTTGGCGAAAGTCAGCGGCAAAAAAGTCGCCTCCCGTTAGGTTAGCAGCCACCAAGCTGGCCTTATGAAAGATGGAGTGGCTGAAGTGGCCTTCCTGAAAGCTGCTTTTGTCCAGCTTGGCAGCGGTGAAGTTGCTATAGTCCCCTAGAGCCTGGCTAAAGCTGGATCCCCGCAAATCTGAGGCAGCAAAATTGGCCCGCTCCATCTCGGCGCGGCGAAAGTTGCACAGCCGCAGATCCGCCTGCTGCATGCTGAGCGAGCGCAGGTTGGCCCGCGTCAAGTTGGCCTTGGGCATCCGAATGCGGTCGAACAGGCCCCGCGAAAGGTAAGCGCCTTCGAGGTTGGCACCCACTAGGGAATGTCCTTGCCGCAGGGCTTCCAGCAGATCCCGCGTAGTTTCAATGCGAACCGGCTCCAAGGGTTGAGAAGAAGGATCATTCACGGGTGGGACGTTCCTCACCAACCAACCTAGCTGAGGACGGAGGGCTAATTACCAAGCTAGCGTTTGCGCCGCTTGCTGAGGTTAAGAGGATGTTAACAAAGCTAGCCCTGCTGAATTCGCTCGGATTTATTGCATACTCGGGGCAGCCTTTTGTTTGCGAACCCTAACCACCCATGCAGGTAGCCTTTATCGTCGATCCGCTGTCCCAGTTGCAGGTAAACCACGACACCAGCATTGCCCTGATGGAGGCGCTACAGCGACGAGGACACCGCGTTTTCTGTCTGGAATTGGGCGATCTCTACTGGGATCAAGGGGAAACGTGGGGGTCGGTATCCGAAATCGTGCTGGATCTAAAGGCGGATCCCTGGTATGAGGTCAAAGAACGGCGCCTGGTGCCCTTGAGTCATATGCAGGCGGTATGGATGCGCAAGGATCCGCCGGTGGATACGGCCTATCTCTACGCCACCTACCTCTTGGATCACCTCCCTCCCAGCCGTACCCTAGTGCTCAACCACCCCGCTGGCATCCGCTCGGCCAACGAAAAGCTCTACGCCCTGCAATTTAAGGAGTGGATCCCGCGCACCTGTGTTAGCAGCAATAAGGCCTTGCTCCGCCAATTTGTCGAGCAGGTAGGGCAGGCAGTGCTTAAGCCTCTGGGCGGCAAAGGGGGAGAAGGGATCCTACGGCTCACTGCCGGGGATCCCAACCTCAATTCCCTCATCGAGCTGAGCACTCAATTTGGCCGGCTGCCCGTGATGGTGCAAGAGTATTTGCCCCAGGCAGCAGCGGGAGATAAGCGCATTTTGTTGCTAGAGGGAGAACCTTTAGGTGCAGTCAACCGCGTCCCCAGCGAGGAAGATTTCCGGGGCAATGTGGCTGCTGGGGGTCGGGTGGAGAAAACTGAGATTACCGAAAAGGAACGGGCTCTCTGCGCAGCCTTGGCGCCAGTACTGCGCCAGGAGAAACTCTATTTTGTAGGCATTGACGTGATTGGCGAGCGGCTGACGGAGGTTAACGTTACTAGCCCAACCATGTTGCGGGAGATCAGTCAGTTGCAGGGAGTTGATCTGGCTAACCAAGTGGCCGAGTGGCTGGAGAAAAAGGTACCTGTTAAAACCTAAGCTAGCGTGCCCTTCAACGTTGTAGGGCCAATAAAAAGGGCCCCCAAGGGGGGCATGTCGCGACCGGCCAGCGACCTACAAAACCCTAGAGCAATATAAGACGCGCTCCATTAATGGGTGGCTTTGAACACCGCTTTGATCAAGTCCTAGGATCCCAGAAAAAAAACTCGGTCCCAGCAAACATCATCTTTTTTTTAGATTCTGCTCCTAGGGGGAGGGTGACTTGGGATCAGCTGCCGACTGCCCCCGCCCCAGCCAGCGCCAAGTAGTGGGCAGCAGGGCTGCGGCCAGCGCACACTTCAATAGATCCCCAGGAATGAAGGGAAACACCCCCTTGCTGAGCACCGCCAAGGCGGAGGTGGGTCCAACATTCTCGTTCAGCCACACCCCCAGCCAAGTAGCTCCCAGAGCGTAGATCAAAGCCGAGCAGGAGAGCATTGCCGCGGCCATCTTCCAGGGACTGCGATCTACCCCCCAGCGCTCCACAAACCAGCCCATTAGCCCTGCGGCCAAGGGAAAAGCCAGCAGGTAGCCTCCTGTTGCCCCCGCTAGGTGTCTGAGCCCAGAGCCGCCGCCGCTGAAGAAGGGCAATCCCAAGAGCCCCTCCAGCAGATACAGCAGCAAGGCGAGAAAGCCCAGCCTGGCCCCAAAGCCTGCTCCCACCAGCATTACCCCAAAGGTTTGTCCAGTGATGGGCACCGGTGTAAAAGGCAGAGGGATCCTCACCTGCGCCAGAGCTGCTACGAATAGGCTTCCTCCCACCACCAGCAGTAGATCGCGAATGCGAGCAGAACGGCGAATGTGATCAGAACGGGCCAGAAAAGTCTGGGCCAAGGGTAGGTAACTTGCAGTCATAGAACACCTGCAGTGTCGAGACATGAAGGTTAGTGTATCAGTATAGGGGAATGCAAAGAAGAGGGCAAGTACACACTAACCCTTTCCTAAGGCATTCGCGCTTGGGCAAGCACAGCTTGGGGAATAACTCACAAACGCAGCAAAGCATCACTTGGAAGCAACAAAAAAAGGGCATTAAGCCCCTAAAAATAGCTTCCCCTTTCAGCAAATAGCTAGCCTTTGATACACAGAATTGGCTTTAAGCGCGCTACAAGTTTCGCAATCTTGGCTTGTTCGGCAGCGCGCACCACTTTGTCGACGTTTTTGTAGGCCTGGGGCGCTTCTTCAGCTACCCCCCGCAAAGAAGGACTGCGCACGATGACGCCGCGCCGTCTCAGTTGTTCGATAATCTCCTGCCCTGTCCAGGCTTTGAGGGCCTGGTTGCGACTCATCGCCCTCCCAGCGCCGTGGCAGGCTGAGGAGAGGGAAAGGGCCTCCCCTTGCGCGGTGCCGACCAGAATGTAGGAAGCCGTGCCCATGGAGCCACCGATGATGACGGGCTGACCGATAGAGCGAAAAGCTTGAGGAAGCTCTGGGTGGCCAGGCCCAAAAGCGCGCGTTGCCCCTTTGCGGTGAACGAACAGGCGGCGCTTTTTCCCCTCTATCTCGTGGATTTCCTCCTTACAGGTGTTGTGGGAGACATCGTAAATAAGGTCGAGTTCAGCCTTGGGGAAAAGCTCAGCGAACACCTCGCGCACCCAGTGGGTGATGATCTGGCGGTTAGCCAAAGCGCAGTTGGTTGCCGCCCGCATCGCTCCCAGGTAGCTTTGCCCCACTTTGGACTTCAAGGGCGCACAGGCCAGCTCGCGATCAGGTAGCTCTATGCCGTGTTCTTTAGCCGCCTGTTGCATCTTCTTCAAGTACTCAGTGCCGATCTGGTGACCCAAGCCACGGGAGCCGCAGTGGATAGTAATCACCACTTCCCCCGACTTAAGGCCAAAGCCCTTGGCAATCTCGGGATCGTAGATCTCGTCAACAACTTGGACTTCGAGGTAGTGGTTACCCGAACCGAGGGTTCCCATCTCGCGCCGCTGGCGCTCACGGGCGTAGGCGGAGACTTCGCTCGGCATTGCTCCGCGCATGCGGCCATGTTCTTCGATGCGCTCCAGATCCTCTTTCTTGCCGTAGCCTTGAGCAACAGCCCATTCTGCTCCGCCTTCGAGCATAGCTTCCATCTCTTTGTCGCTCAACGAGATCTTGCTGCGGCTGCCGAGCCCTACCGGTACGCTCGCGTACAGGGCATTGGCTAGGGGCTCTGCCATCTCCTCCACTTCCTCGCGCTTTAGCCCGGTTCGCAAGGTTCTCACGCCGCAGGAGATGTCAAATCCCACGCCGCCGGCGGAAATCACCCCCCCTTCTTCCGCATCAAAGGCCGCCACCCCACCGATGGGAAAGCCATAACCCCAGTGGGCGTCTGGCATCACGTAGCAGGCTCCAACGATCCCTGGCAAGGTGGTCACGTTGCTGGCCTGCTCGGCCACTTTGTCGTCCATTTCCCGGATTAACTCCTCGTCGGCAAAGATCAAGACCGGGACACGCATTCTGCCTTTTGGAGGAATGCGCCAGACCGTCTCATCTACACGCTCGAGTTTCTTGATATCCATAGGTTGCCTCCCCTTACACGTCCACCACGCACTGGGCCACCCAAAGCTCACCCTCTCGGGCTACCTTGAGTTCCGTGTAAGTTGCCCCCTTAACTTCTACCGCCGGTCGGTGTCTGGCAGGGTCAACTCTTTCCCCCCACAGGCTGGCCTTGAGATGCTCTTTTGCCAGGTGCACTTCGACTTTTCCAAAGAGCATGCCTCTGACGGCCATCTCGTAGATCACTGCGTTCAGGAAATCCACCAACAACAGTTCCAGATCGCCTGCATTTCCTAGCTCGATCTCTAGGTGTTCTCTGGGAGCTACTTCATCCACGCTAGTGACCACCGCAGTCAGGGCCAAAGCTGCCTGGGCAAAGGCTTCCTCCGGCGTTGCCCCATAGCCGCGCACACCAATGTCGGCCATGTGTTCAAAGTGCTCCCATCTTGCCCGCACCACGGCAGTCCCCCTGCTCTCATTCTCAGGCCAAAGCCAGAGGCCACCTGGATAGATTAAGGTTTCTCTCTAGAAACTGGAAGAGGAAAGAAGGCGTAGCTCAAAGGTGAGGATGTTGGCAGCCAAAATCTCTAGGGCTCCTCCCTCAATGAGCTCGCGGGTGAGGCCGCTTCCAGATCCACTTTGCTGGAGTAACTCACGGCTGCGGCGCATGGTCTCTTGGCGCTGGGGATTGTCGACAATCACCTGCCGCTGGTTGGAGAGACTAAGGCGATAGTAGTTGGGCAGTTCGCCGCGGGTGGCATCAATGGCCAGATTGGTCTCTTCAGGAGCCACGCGAAAAGGGGCGCGGGCAGTGAGCAAAGCCACCTGGATATCCTGGTTTTGCCCGTCCAGACCTTGGAGCTCCGAAAGGTCAATCCGGAACCTAAGGGTGTCGCGATCCCGGTTAACGCGCTCCACCCGCACCTGGTTAAAGCCAACGGCAAACTCTCGCTCCTGCTCACCAAAGCGCTGGATGGTAGCTTGCAAAACGGACTCCTCGTTGAGGGGGGTAACCCGAATCAGGTAGTCCCAGTCACGCACAAAGGTGTACTCGTTGGGCCCGACCCGGACATTGGGATCTACCAGGTTGGCAGTGGGACCAGGGCTACCGGCTCGGCTAAGGGCCACCATGTACCAGTAGTTAGGGCTAATGGGCAGGCCCAGGGTCATGCGCACTTCCAACAAAAGCCGTGCCCAGCTAGCCCCAGCCGTGAGGGCCACAAGGGCTGCTGCTCCAAGGCCGCTCCACAGCCACCGCTGAGGACGCAAAAACCAAGCTACGCCTCCACTCCTCATCAAGCAGTTCCTCTGGCCTCAAGGCCGAGGGCTCCTACCCCTGATCCTAGCCTCTTAGGACTTCCTCCTGCTATGCGAGCCTGGATCCCTTTCGATGGAGCCTATCCCTAGGAGTTAGCCAACTCTTGCGGCACTTCTGTCTCTTGAGTCCTTCCCCCCCGACCGGTTTTGCCGGCGTGCCTGGACAACTGCCACCGTAAGCAAATGGGAGAGCAAGCCCACTGGCCCGGCAAACAAGCACAGCAGCAGGGAATGGGTTGTCCAAACCCGCTTTTCCCACCCCTCCAGGAAGATCCATCGTCCTACAAACAAATCCATGACGATGTAGTGAACCCACCCCGTCGCCATCACCGAGGGCTGGCTGAATAGAGCTGTTAGATTGCTCAGAGATAGCTGGGGATTGAAAAACTCTCTAAGAGTCGCTGCGCTAAACCCGCCAGCCAGAAGGTAGAGATAGACTGCTGCCAAAAGGGCAATGGGCAAGAGCGATTCCATCACCCTGCGGGTTACTTTCCAACCCGGCAACAGGATCATCAAGGCCCAAAAAGGAAGCGCAAACCAGTTGGCTGCGTTAAAGACTATCTCCAGCATGCTTGGAACCCCCAGCATTACCTGTCTATTATCGGCCCAGCAGCCCTGGCAATAGAGCTGACAGCAAGGCTACTGTTGCTGGCGGCAGCAATGCGGGAAATCCGGGATCCGCTATCGCCCATGCCCCAAAGATTGCTGATGCTTTTGGCTGTGGAGGTAGGTTGAGCTGGGCCGATGCCGGATTCTCCTGCCTCCGCGTCGGGGGATCTCAGCAACTCCCTGGGTTCCTCAACCCGCTGGGCTGCCATGACCTTGGGGGCAGCAGGTTCCCAGGTGGGCTTGGGGGTAGTCTCCGCAGCAGGGTCCTTCTGGGGAGAAGGCTGCTGAACCGGCACTTTGCCAAGCAGATCTGGCAGCATCTTGGATGGGGCAGAGGGAAGTTGACCCGCAACCTTTCCCCACAGAACTTTGAGGAGTTGCCACATATGGCTTAGCTTCCAGCGCAACTCATAAGTCCAGGCTGGTGCTATCCTGCCATGCCTTGCTCTCAGAGTCTATCTCTCCGCCAAGGGCTGACAAGATAAACTCATAACGAGTATGATGAAGAAGCCGAACTGAGAAGAGACCCACCATGGTGGAGATTCGCGAGATTCCCCTGGCTCAGATTCGCCGTCCGCTGCCGCGGCAGACGGATCCGGGGAAGGTGCGGGCGCTGATGGCTTCCATCCAGGAAATAGGCCTGCAGGAGCCAATTGAGGTTTTAGAGGTGGAGGGAAAGTACTACAGCTTCTCGGGCTGCCACCGCTACGAGGCCTTTGTCCGCCTGGGCAGGGATCGGATCCCGTGTCGAGTGCGTAGGGCCACGCCTGCTGTTTTAAGACTTCATTTGGCCTGAGGGAGGGATCCTTTCGTTGCCTCCTTCCTCTCGAGAAACGTAGCCCTGCTCATAGGCAAAGCGCACCAGCTGGGAGCGGTTTTCCAGAGAAAGCTTGCTGAGAATATTGGTCAAGTGGGTCTGGACAGTGCGCGGGCTAATGCATAGCCTTTCGCCAATCTGCTTGTTGGTGTAGCCCTGGATAACCTCCCGGAACACCCGCTCTTCGGCAGGGGTTAGGTTGAGCTCCTTCAAGCGGGGGCGAGGGGCAACATCAGCCTTAGCGGAGTTCTGCTGCTGGATGAGACGGAGGATCTCCAATTGCGTGCGGCGGGATCGTTCAATCTGCGCCTCAATCTTGGCCACCAATTCCAGGGGCTCAAAGGGCTTGATGATGTAGTCGTCGGCTCCCCACTCATACCCCTGAATGCGGTCGCCCAGTTCGCCACGGGAAGAGAGAAAGATAAAAGGAACAAGCTCGCCGCCTCGCTGTTGGCGTAGCTGCCGGCAGAACTCGAAACCATTCATTTCCGGCATCACCACATCTGACACCACCACATCCGGCTGCTCTTCAGCAAACAGGCGCAATCCTTCTCTGCCGGAAGTGGCTGTGCGAACCCGATAGCCATGCTGGCTGAGATGGCGGCTCAGAACCTTGAGGGAAATGGGATCGTCATCTACGACTAGGACGCGCTTCATAATGACCTGAGGGGGAGCCGAAGACTGGCAGCCAAGCTGGAGATCCCTAGCCCATGATAATAGCTGCGGCGGCTCAAGGCAGTTCTTAAGCCCCCATTCCCGAGTAGCGCTGCAGACCCTTCCACCAGAGCCAACGGTTGACCAGCCAAAATAGCCCCAGCCAGGCCAGGCCCATGGCAAAGCCGCGCAGGATGTCCTGGGGGAGCCCTACCCAGAGACTGGCGGGAAAATGCACCAAGTAGGGAAAGGGCGTCCAGCCTAAGACCTGGCGCACTGCTGGCGGAAACACTTCTAAGGGGGCGATCACCCCCGAGAGGAACAAGTACACCAAAAAGTGAAATTGCTCCAGGGCTGATATCCTTTCTACCCAAAAGGCCAGCAGCGCCAGCGTGTACTGCATAAGAAAACGCAGGGCAAAAGCCAAGAGAACAGCCAAGGATCCCAGCGCCACTTGTTGCCAAGAGGGGATCCAAAAAGCGCGGGGATAGAGTAGGAAAAAGAGGGCCATTAAAGCCACAGTAAAGGGGAGGCGGGCGAGGCGTTCCATCAGGTGGCTGGCCACGTGGTGCCAGGCGGGATCCAGAGGCTGTAGTAGGCGGGGAGACAACTTGCCCTCGACCACCTCCTGCTCAAAGTCCCAGATGACCCAGATGATGCTAAACTGGCGCACCAGGAACACCGCTAGGAAATAGCGGATGAACTCCAGGGAAGAGAGCGAGAAGTTCCCTGCGCGAGCAGCCTCGCTCCAGAGCCCCATCATGATCAGAGGCAGAGATCCAGCCAGCGCCCACAAAAGAAGTTCCGCCCGGTACTCCAGCATATAGGCGTAGTAGGCGGAGCAGAGGGCAGCCAGTTTGCGCAAAAAAGCCTTCATGAAGACCCTGCTGGCAAGGGATCTGGTGGACGCAAGGCAGGCAAGAAGTTGGCAAGAGTAACTACCGCTCCGACAACCACAATGGCTGGGGGCAACACCGGCGGCGGCTGCACAACCAGGCTGTCCAAACGCAGCAGGTGAACCTCCTGCTCTGGGGTGGTACCCCAGCGGATCAAGGCCACCGGCGTATCGGGAGCTTTCCCCCCAGCCAACAGTTCAGCGGCAATATGGCCGAGGTTGTGGATGCCCATGTAGATCACCAGCGTTTCCACCGCTCCTGCCAAGGCGCGCCAGTTGACTCGGGGGCGGTATTTCCCTGCCGCCTCATGGCCGGTAACAAAGGCAACTGAGGAGCTGAACTCCCGATGGGTGAGAGGGATCCCGGCATAGGCGCTGGCGGCAATGCCTGCAGTAACCCCGGGCACCACTTCCACGGGGATCCCCGCCTGGACTAGGGCCAGCATCTCCTCGCCCCCCCGGCCGAAGATGAAAGGATCCCCGCCCTTGAGCCGCACCACTACAGCTCGTGTCTGCGCTTTTTCAATCAGCAGGGCCGTGATCTGCTCCTGGGGCAAGGTGTGAGCCCCCCGCTGTTTGCCAGCATAGATGCGCTCTGCTGTGGGGGGGATCAGATCCAGGATGGGAGATCCCACCAGGGCATCGTAGATGACTACATCCGCATGGGCAAGCAGGGTCTTGCCCTTAACGGTCAGCAGTCCTGGATCTCCGGGCCCTGCCCCCACCAGATACACTTTGCCCATCTTGTCTCCCAACAGCCTCTTGGAAAGATCCATCTTGCTTAAGCAAGACAGCTTTGACCAGCCCATCTAGCGAGAACAGGCCGTCCGCACCGTCTCAACAATGGCCTGCAGCAGTTGAGGATCGCGCCAGAGGGGTGGCTCCAGCTCAAGCTGCAACAAGGGCCACTGCCGCCGCAACCGCTGAACCTGGTCTTGTAAGGAGCGCAGCAAGCTGCCCGGGAAGAGGAAAAAGGGCAGCACCCGCAGGCGGTACTGGCTAAGGCGCAAGCAGTGAACGACGGTGGTCTCTAGCGTAGGAGGCTGGGCGGCAAAAGCCAGGTGAATCGGGATCCCAAGCAGGTGCTGTTTTAAAGCTTGGATCTCAGCTTGCAGCTGGGCGGCAAACTCGGGCAGACGGCTGCCATGGCCGAACAGGATCCAGGCGTGGATCAACTCCCCCAACTGCTGCGCCGCTGCTACGCGCGCTGCCACCAGATCAAGCAGGGCTGGATGCTGGCCAATCGGCGGTGTCAACAGCAGCTTTAGGCAGGGCCAGCGAGCCCGAAGCTCCTCCAGCACCGCTGGCAGATCCTCCTCCACATGGGCTCCCCTCCCCATGAAGAGCGATACCAACACCACTGGGTTGTCGCACCTGGGCAGCCGAGCCGCCAAGTACCTGTGAATCTGCTCCGCCAGGCCCAGGGACTTGCCTTCCAACTGAACCAGCTCCACCACTTGAGGAGCTAGCTGCTGCCGCACCCTCGCCAGCAAGTCCGCTGCTGCCTGCTGGTATTCCGGATCCCGGCTGCCGTGACAGACCAAAAACACCAGGGGAGGTGAAGACATGACAGAGCTTAGGGATCCAGACGCACTTGTTCCATTTTGCTCCCTACTGGCAAGGTTTCGCGCCAGATCTGGACGTATGATTTGAGATAATGTACACGCCCCTTTTCTAGACTCGCCGGCCCTTTCCCAGGGTTTCATGTCATTTGAGAACCGCTCCACTGCCCCCGAACTGCTGATCCACGTTTTGCGGGAGGGCTTGACCGAATCTACCCATTATTGCCAAGCCGTGGTGGCCGATAGCCGCGGGCGCTCCCTGGCCGTAGCCGGCAAAAGCACCACACCCGTCTTTGCCCGCTCTGCCCTCAAGCCCTTTCAGGCGCTGGCCATGCTCTCCACGGGCATCCGCGAGCGCTATCGGCTTGGCGAGAAAGACATCGCCATCATGTGCGCCTCCCATCAGGGCACTACGGCCCATGCGCGGCAAGTGTTCAGCATGCTCTGGCGCGCCGATCTTTCCCCCGAGCTGCTGGTCTGCCCCACCCCACCCGGCAAGCCTAGCCCACTGTGCCACAACTGCTCCGGCAAGCACGCTGGCATGCTGCTAGCAAGCCGCGCCCAGAACTGGACTTTGCAGGACTACGCCCAGCGGCAACACCCCGTTCAGGCGCTAGTGCGGGCTAAGTTGGCCGACTTGTTGCAAATGCCCTCGGAAGAGTTTTTATTTGCCCGCGATGACTGCGGCGTGCCCACCTACCAGTTGCAACTTAACCAGCTAGCTTACCTGTATGCTCAACTAACTGCAGGAGAGCGGCCTGAGCTGGAAGCCATTGTCCGCGCCATGACCCACTGTCCGGAAATGGTGGCGGGCGAGGGATGTTTCGACACCGAGTTGATGCGAGCTGCCCAAGGCGAGCTGGTCAGCAAGTCCGGCGCCGAGGGGATCCAGTGCATTGGACGCGTCGGAGAGGGGATGGGCCTGGCCATCAAGGTCCAGGATGGGGCAGCGCGGGCCAAATATGCCTTGGCTTTGCACCTGCTGCAGCGTATGGGCTGGATTCAGCCTGCTGCTGCCGAAATGTTAGGGGAGCGCTTCCTCTCCATTGGCCCTTACACCCGCCTTGAGGTGGAAGGGGAACTGCGTATGCCCTGAGCCCTCAGCGCTGGAAAGGGTTTTGGAAAGGATTCGGGCTGGAGCTTTGCCTTCTGTTGCGGTACTTGGGGTTGATGGTCAGGGTGCCAGCTCCCAGGCCTCGCTGCGCCAAAAACTCCAGGTTGCGGTGGCGCATGGTGGTGTCGTAGTCAGTTTTAACGCGATCTTCTAGAATAGCCACCTGCTGCAGCGCACTTAGCAAAATGGAAGCTGCCTGTTCGGAGGTGTAGCCATTCTGGGAGGCATAGCGCACGGCAAACTCGTCGGCTGCCACCTGGGCCTTCTGGCCTTTCTCCGCTTTGCGCAGAAGGAACACTGCTGACGCCGCCAAACCAGAGGCCAGAGCCACGCCAAGGTTGTCCCCCATCTGCAGCTCCACCAGGATGCCCATCGTGCCTGCTCCAATGAGAGCAGGATACAGCAATAGCGCCGACCAGTTGTCTCCCAAGGCCAGCTCGGTGGCCATCACGGCTTCCCGCAAAAAGTAGATCTTCTGTTGATCAGGGCTCAGCTTCTGCCAACGGCTAAGGTCGATGGCAAAGCGGGTGTACTTCTGCCAGGGGAAGCGCCAGAGCGGCTGCACAACCCGAGACTGGTCAGGGGATCCAATCTCGATCTGCACCTCAGGTCGGATCTCCACCGGGAGAAACTGGATCAGGCGATCGAACTCAGAAATGGTGTACATACTGGCGCAGTAGAGCTGCAGTTGGAGATGGAGATCACTACCTACCTATGGTAAAGGATTCTGGTCTTCTCTGGGGGCTAGCTCCCAAAAAGCCTAGAGCCAAGGGGCTACGCGAACTGGGACTGTTGCCCTGCTACCGGTAATTGACAAACTGCAGTGCCACCGGGTAATCCTGCTGCTTGAGCATTTGAATTACCGCCTGTAGCTCATCTTTGTCTTTGCCGAAAACCCGCACCAGATCTCCCTGAATCGAAGGCTGCACCTTCTTGAAGTTGTCGCGGATTTGCTTGGCAATCTGCTTGGCCAACGCCGGGTCAATGCCTCTTTTGAGGCGAACTACCTGACGCACCCGGTTGCCAGCGGCACTTTCCGGAGCTTGAAAGTCGAAGATCTTCAGGGAGAGGCCCCGCTTAGCTGCTTTGGCTAGGAGAAGATCCCGAATGGAGTTGAGAGCCATCTCGCTGGCGGTGGTGATGGTCAGGGATCCCTCCTCCAGCTTAATTTCCGTCTGGGTATCCTTGAGGTCGTAGCGCTGCTTAACCTCCCGCTGAACCTGGTCTAGCGCATTCACCAACTCCTGCCGGTTGAAGTCGCTGACAATATCAAACGAGTGGGTGGAGGCCATAGCCCTCCTCTTCACTGGCGTTCCGTAGTTTAAGCCTATCAAGGGCTTCGCAGGTGCGGGAGAGGCTACAACAGAGGAAGGGAGACTCCCGCTCCTCCTCAAGTTAGCAAAGCAGCAAGATGGGCGATGTTGTTTTAATTACAGGCGCTTCCGAGGGTATCGGCAGGGCAACTGCCTTTACCTTTGCCCGCGGTGGCTACCGCCTGGCACTGGCTGCCCGCACGGCCGAAACCCTGAAGCAAACAGCTATCGAGCTGGAGCAAAGGCTCAATGCGGAAGTATTGGCTGTCCCCACCGATGTGACGCAGCCGGATCAGGTGCAAAAGCTGGTCGAGGCTACCCTGGAGCGCTATGGTCGCATCGACTGCCTGATCAACAACGCCGGCATCTGTCTGAGTGGCCCTTTCCTGCAGACGACGTTGGAACACTGGCAGGCGCTGATGGCAGTTAACTTCTGGGGCTATTTGCACACCATCCGGGCAGTGCTCCCCGACATGCTGAAGCGCAAAAGAGGCCAGATTGTCAACGTCGGCTCTATAGGTGGCAAAATGCCCCTGCCTCAGATGGCTGCCTATTGTGCCAGCAAGTATGCAGTTAGCGGGCTGACGGAGGCGCTGCGTCTAGAGCTGCAACCCCACGGCATCCAGGTCATCGGTGTCCATCCGGGCCTGGTCAACAGCAACTTTCTCAAGCGGGCCATTTTTCTCGAGGAGCCGGGAGAGGACAACTTGACCCACCCAAGCAGGGCACGGCAGCGAATGCAGCAGGCCTTGGAGAGCTTTTGGGTTAGCCAGCCGGAAGATGTGGCCGCAGCCATCTGGGAGGCTGTCTGCCACTCCAAGTCAGAAGTGGTTGTCGGTATGGCCCAGTGGGCAGTAGCAGCCTACACTCTCTTTCCTGGCTGGGTTGGTCTGTTGCTGCAAAGTTTGCCCGACTGATCCTAGGCTCAACTTCGCCAGTTCAGAGGCGGGTATAGTGTATGGTAGGCCCTGCCAGTTGCAGCGGAAGGATCCTGAGGATCTATGGTAGACCCTGTGCCTTCTCCTCCAAGTGCTCAGCAGCATCTTCTCATCGTGGAAGATCGAGATGGACGCCGCACGCAGGTGCTGACGGCTGCAAAGTACTTTATCGGTCGCGACCTGGCCAACGATATCTGTCTCAACTCTCAGTACGCCTCCCGCCACCATGCCATGCTGTTGCGCATCCCTGCTGAAAAGGAGGGAGAATACTCCTATCGCATACTGGACGGGGATCTGGAGGGCCGGCCCAGCACCAACGGCCTGTTGATCAACGGCCAGAAAGTCTCTACCCACCAGCTTAAGTCGGGAGATGTCATCAGCTTTGGTCCAGACGCCAAGGCTACCTACATCGTCAAGAACCCCTAGCTTGACCTTTATTGGGTTTGCCTTCTTCTTGAGGGTTTTCCTCTAGTCCTCGTTCGCGACAGCGGTGCGGAGTTGCCGGACAATTCGCTACCTTGTGGCACAATGTGCAATTTCGCCAACGCACCTTCTGCCTTGACGTGGACTAGCTAAGCTAGTAAGCTGGCAGGTGCCTTTTTTCTAGGCATTTTGCCTGGGCTAAAGTTGGCTCCGTCTCTAGCCTGTGGGCTCTATCCAGGGCAAGGAGCAACCACTGTCAGCTCGACGGGAGGTGGGGGCTGTGGAGATCCCTCTGGCGGCGCGGTAGGCGTTGAGCCTGCTACCGGTCATGGATCATGGGAGTGTTTGTTAGCGTTTCGTAGGTCTCTCAGAGCGGATGAGTTGGCAGTCACAGAGGGGTCGGCGCTCCTACCAGGTTGTCCCCGTGGGCGGGATTGCCTTGGGCCTGGCTCTGCTGCTGCTGGGATGTGCCGCTGGGGGATCCTCATCCTTGGAAGCCCAGGGGACGGCAGCTGTTGCCAACGCTGCCCCCGCCAAAGGAGAGCCCCAGCGCCTGCCCGTGGAAGCAGAAGTAACCCTTGCCGGTCGGCGCTTTGAGCTGGAGGTGGCTCGCACCCCTGAGCAACAGCGGCTGGGCCTGATGTTCCGTACCGATTTGCCGCCCAATCGCGGCATGTGGTTCCCCTTCGACCCACCCCAGCCGGCTGCCTTCTGGATGTTCAACACACCGCTGAACCTGGACATTATCTTTCTCCACCAAGGCCGGGTGGTGTACATCGCCGCCAATGTGCCCGGCTGTCCCGCCCTGCCCTGCCCCGCCTATGGGCCTCCCCCCAGCCAGCTAGTGGACAGCGTGCTGGAGTTCCGTGGCGGGACGGCAGCGGCCTTGGGCTTGCAAGTTGGAGATACGGTTGAGATCCGCGAGCTCTCGCCCAAAGCTCCTTGAGGGTCCTGTTGGCCGTCTTGATTGCGATTGGGATGGCCTCTTTGCGATGATTCTTCCTAGGGGTCGCTGATGCAAAGAGGCGACGGCGAGCTCAGGATGGTTCGGCTACTGCCAGCAAAGCCCTATGGAGGTTAGCAGCGTAGCCCAGTGGCTGGGGGTCGGGGCTGTGGCCCTGGCTTCTGTGCTTTGGGCCGAGATTGTGCGGGATGTGCGCCATTGGCTAGCTCACCAGTGGCCCTGGCTGATGCCCAAACACACCCTGCACCACCGCCTGTTTCGCCCCGATCTCAGCGTGGTAGACCCAAAGTTATACCGGGAATCCCAGTGGCACCACGACGTCCCGGAAGCGGCGACGATGCTTCTGGCTGGGATCCCCTGGGTGGTGCTGTTGGGACAGGGATCCTGGCTGTACGGCCTGGCGGCGGCGGTGGGAGTGGTCTACTCGGCCAGTTTCTTAGCTGCTGGCCTGCTGCGGGGCTGCGGGCTAGCTCTGCAAACGGATATTACCCACCAGCCGGGGCCTTTCCCTGCTCCTCCCAGCCAGTGGCATGTTAACCGCGCCTACCACTGGCGGCACCACTTCGACGACACCAACGCCTACTTCTGCGGCACCCTAACCTTGCTGGATCGGATCATGGGCAGCAGTCTCTCTTTTAAAGGCAAGCGCGTGGCCATCACTGGCGCCTCTGGCACCCTGGGCCGGGCCCTCTTGAAGCACTTTTCCCGCCATGGGGCCCAAGTCATCGCCCTCAGCTCCCATGCGGATTCGGTTTCCATCGAAGTGGACGGACAACTTCAGCCGGTGCCGACTGTTCGCTGGCAGGTGGGGCAGGAGGGATCCCTGGCCGAGCTCCTGGAGGAGGTCGATATCCTGGTAATCAACCACGGCCTAAACGTCCATAGGCAACGGGATCCCGAATCGGTTCGCCAGTCCTATGCCGTCAACACCTTCTCGGCATGGCGCCTGATGGAGCTATTTTTCCAGACGGTGCGCAGCAATCGGGAAATGGCCACCAAAGAGGTCTGGGTGAACACCTCCGAAGCCGAGGCCAGCCCTGCTTTTAGCCCCCTCTACGAGCTCTCCAAACGGGCCCTGGGCGACCTGGTGACCCTGCGCCGTCTCGATGCTCCCTGCGTGGTGCGCAAGCTTATCCTTGGCCCTTTCAAGAGCCAGCTCAACCCGATTGGAGTTATGTCGGGGGATTGGGTGGCCGCCCAAATCCTGGCCCAGGCCAAACGCGACTGCCGCAACATCATCGTCACCATCAACCCCCTCACCTACCTACTTTTCCCGCTGAAAGAGTTGGCCGTCAGCACCTATTTCCGGCTCTTCAGCCGCCGCTCTTCTCCACTAGCCGTCCCCGATCCCAGCGCTGGGATCCCAATCTAGGGAGTCGGGCAAGTCCTAGCCAGCTTATGGCATTGGGCGCAAAGGTGGAGTAAGACAAAAGCAGGTTCTTTGGCGTCAGCAGGATGGGATCCCTTCGGGGAGCGAAAATGCCCTTTTGGAGAATTCAGCAGCTCGCTCTCCAAATGAACGTTGGGTGTGAGGAGTAGGAGTGAGCGATGAAAATTGCGCAACAATGGGCGCGCGCAGTGCTTTGCCTAGTGGGTGGCGCCTGGATACCGGGGCTTTTGTCCGGCTGTGCCATTCCCATAACCGCTGCAGGGGTCGCCGAGGTTCAGGTGCGCCTGGTACATGTGGCCCCCAATACCCCTCCCCTTGACTTGGAAGTGGGGGGCGTCAAAGTAGCGCGCAGTGTAGCCTATGGCTTGGTGAGCGAGTATACCCGCTTGCCGACAGGAGAGTACGACATCCTGTTGCTTGCAACGCCCGAGACGTCCTCGGCTTCTCAGGTGGTGGCCAAAACGGTGGCCAACTTTAGAGGTGGGGGAGTATTCTCAGTGGTGGCCGCTGACGAGCCCAATCGCGTGACGGCCTTGGTACTAGAAGACAATATTAACCCCCTGTTCGATCAGGCCCTGGTGCGGTTTGTCCACGCTGCCCCCGACGCGCCCCCTCTGCAATGGCAAGGGGAGCGGGGACGAGTGCTGATACCCCAGTTGGCCTTTGGGCAGGCTTCTACCTTTCAGGTGATGCGCCCCGGCTTTACCCAAGTCCAGGTGTTCACCGTCGCTCCCAGGATCCCCCTGCAACGCTTTGACCTGCAATTGGAGGCAGGCAAAGTCTATACCCTTTATGTGGCAGGGTTGCTGCGTAGCAATCCAAGCTTGAGTGGGGTGCTAGCGGAAGAAACGCGGGCTCGTCGCCTTCTCTAGGTGTCTTCCTCCTACCCTTCGGGAAGTAACAGTGGATACCCTATTCCGGGTGGAGGTGCTCAGCCAAACCCCAGATCCCGAGCGGGTGATCTGGCTGGCGATGCACCAGGACTACAGTGCGGAGTACGTTACGGCTGCCAGTCGCGTCCCGGCCAATTACGGTGAGGCGGTGGTGCGGCACCTATTGGAGGGTGACCGTGGGCATTATGGGCCTTTGGAGCATCCGCAGATTACGTTTGCTGTGGGGTATTTTCCGCACTTAGTGGTGCAGCAGGCGCGCACGCACCGTATTGGGGTGTCGTTCGATGTGCAGTCGTTTCGGTACACTGGGAAGCAGCTTCTGGAACTGGGATCCGATCCCAGCCCTGACCAACTGGAGCGGGTGTTCTATGTCCCCGCCAACATCAAGGAGGGGCAGGCCAAGACTCGCGAGGGAGTTTGCCCCATCTCCCCAGAGGCGCTAGGCATTGTGCTAGAGCAATACCGCAGCCAAGTGGCCGCCTACCGCCGCTTGGTAACCGAGTGCGGTGTACCACCTGAGGATGCTCGCTGCGTTTTAGGCTACGGCATTCGGCAGCACTTCGTGGTGAGTTTTAACTGCCGTAGCTTGATGCATTTTTTGGATCTACGTGCCAAGGCAGATGCGCAGCGTGAAATTCGGGAGTTGTGCGACCTGATTTGGCCCCACTTTGAAGCGTGGTGCCCGCACATTGCGGCGTGGTACCGCAAAAACCGCTGGGGCAAGGCTAGGCTATCTCCTTAGAAATTGGATGAGAACGCCCTACAAAGCCTAGAGTCAAGGCTTAGAATTCCCTGAGCTTTAACCTCGCCTTTTGGCTAGGGGTTTATGGATCCCAAAGCTTATGAACAAATGGCGAGCCTAGAAGATCGGCATTGGTGGTTTCTGGGCCGTCGCCGCATTCTCCGCCAGGTTATTGCAAGGATCCCTCTTCCTCCCGCAGCTTGTATTTTGGAAGTCGGCTGTGGCAGCGGTGGCAACCTGGAAATGTTGTCTCAATTTGGCCAGGTCTTCGCAGTGGAAAGAAGCGAGATAGCATTGCCTATTGCCCGGGCCCGTGGAATCGGAGTTGTGGCCGAAGGGGAATTGCCACATCGGATCCCTTTTGGTTCTCAACAATTTGATTTGATTGCTCTGCTGGATGTCCTAGAGCATTTGGAGGAAGACAAAGCGGCTCTGGAAGCCCTTACCAAGAGGCTAAAGCCCCCTGGCTACATGGTGATTACGGTACCGGCCTACCCCTGGCTATGGAGTACCCACGACGAACTCAATCACCACAAGAGACGCTACACGCCGGAACAACTTCGCTCCCTACTTAAAAGCGTCGGCTTGGAAACTTATATCTTTACCTTTTTCAACAGCTTTCTCTTTCCATTGGCAGCAGGGATCCGCCTAGCCCAAAAGGGCCTACGTCTCAGGGAGAGCCAGGATCTGAAGATGCCCTTGCCCTGGGTCAACTGGCTTTTAGCTGAGATCTTTGCTGCAGAAGCCTATTTGATCCCCAAGTTCCCCCTGCCCTTTGGCCTGTCTCTGTTGGCAGTAGCTAGTCCTAGGAAAGATGCGTTGGCCTAGTCTCCCAACTCGGGATCCGGCCGTACCCGCACTTCCATTTGGCGCAGCAGCCGCAGCGAGCTTTCCGGCCCATCGATCATCTGCTGCTCGTTGATCCAGTAGGTGGCAATGCCCAGGTCCTCAAGAAAGCGGATGTAAGGATCCGGCGGCGGCCCGTCAAAAACGGCGGCTTTTTGGACGGAAAAGCCCTGTTCTAGCCAAGGCGTGAGGGCAAAACGCTCGTAGTAGAGCAACTGCCCCACCACCTCCTGCATGACCTCTGCTGCATCTTTGTGGTGTAGCAATTTCACCTCGGCCAAAAGCAGCTGCCCGTCTGCAACTGCTAAGAAGTCAAAGGTGTGCTGGTCTTCGCGCACTTCCAAGCCAGCCAGACGGAACCAGCGGCGAAACTGGTGCAAGATTTCGTTGTGGCGCTCGCTGCGCTCCAACTGACGCCGGCGGCGGCGCTCTGCCATCAGCGGGTCTGTTCCGGCAGAGGAAGGGATACCACTGCTGCAAAACTGGGGCGGCTCGTCGGGATCTAAAACCACCCTACCCCCTGCAGGTTGGTGCAAGAGGGGTGGCATAGAGGGCAACAGCTCGACGGCTCCCCCCTCCACCTCCGGCTGCGCAGCCAGGGCAAGCAGAGGGCGGTTGAGAGGGTGTTCCGGGTGGGTGGCAAACAACAGCTTGAGTTGGGAGTGGCTAAACTGAAAATCTAGACGGAACTGTTCCACAGAAAGGCGATCCCGCCCCTTTTGCAGAGTCTCCTGGCCAAAGTAGAGCATCACCAGAAGAGGATAGATGGGTAGAGGGCGATGGGGTGGGATAAGCATGGCCCACATCGCGTCAGTCCAGTGGGGAAGCAGGATCTCGGCCTGTCTGCCCTTGCCCACCACCTGCAGCATTTTGGGGTGGCCGGGCTGCCAACCACAGGGATGGTCGTCGAAGCCACAGGTTTGCCGCCCTTGGTCCACGCTTAGGGGGTAGCGCCCGTCGTAGAGGCGAAAGGGACACAGATCCCGGTCTGCTGCTAAAAAACGCTCGTCCTGCCACAAGTGGGCGGCCAGGGCATGACAGCCAATGCCTTCCTGGCTGTTGCAGGCTTTGAGCCAGCGGCGTTCGACCAATTTGCCCCCCACTTTGCTTGGCGCCAGAGGCCGAACAAGGCCATTTTCCCCTTGGTTAAACAGCGGCCACACCAGGGGCTCCCCTGTCTCTGGCAGCGTAGGTAAGAGAGGGTGGGCTTTGGTGTAAAACGGGTCACAAATGCGCTGGGCCACCTGCTCCAGGGGCAGGCCATGGGGAGATCCCACCGGCGGCAAAAGGGATCCCGATCCGGCCTGAGCGCGGTGATACTGGATGGCCAGGGCCACCTCCAGCCCTATGGGACGCAGTTCCGGCGTGAGCTGCCGGTAGCGCTGCAGCAGCCGGGAAGCCTGCACAAACAGGTCGTAGCGCCGAACGGGAACTGCCTCAGCCATAGGGTTGCAGGAAAAACTCCCCACTGCCTTGGGCAAGAGCTGGCACAGACAAGCGCCATGGCCTCAAGAAATGAGACCTTGGCAACTGTCTCTGCAGACCCTGACCTTGCCGAGGATATCGGGCCGACACCCATTCCCCTTGGCGTCAGGTCAGTAGTCAGTGTAGTGGAGAAACCCAGGCGCGAGAAGATGTTGCTACCTGGCGGCAGGTTGTGGGAAAAATGCGCAGCAGGCCCTAGCGTCGCGGCCACCAAGGAAACCAAGGAAGCCGCCAAGGAAACCAAGGAAAGGGAAAGGGGCGCTCTGTCTCTGCGTCGCGGTCGTACTCCGTAGGTCGGCCTGTATCCCGCTGAATCACCAAGCTGCCCACATAGTCGGCCTCTCGATAGACGCGGGCAATTTGATGGTGAATTTGGGCCATGTCTTCAGCAGAGACCACACCATTGTCGGTGGCTTTGTAGAACTGGATCGTGACCCGAATGGGAAAGCGGGGATCTCGCTCGATGTCCAGGTTGTTGATCTCGGTGAAGGGGCCTTCCACCGGCCCATGTCCGATGACGGCGGCTTCTACATTGCTGAGGCCGGCCAGGCCGGCTGCGGGTCCGAAATTGACAGAGATATCCTCAACTTCCCTTCGCGGCGGCTGCCGCTGCTGGAGAGGTACTTGGATCACCATCACCAGGTTCAGGGCTTCTTCTGCTACTTCCGCCGAATGGGGATCTCTGGGGGTTGGGTTGGCGGCTTGCTCGGCCCGAAAATCGCTGAGGCGCTGCCCGGTGAGGCTGGCCCGTTCACCGTTCTGATTGAAGAAAAGGCGCTGGCCCCAAATAGCCCCGCCCACCCTATCTTCGGTGCGGTTCTCGATCACCGTAATGCTGGTGCCCTCGCGGGTGGCCAAGATTGCCAGCACGGCTGGGTTACCGGGATAGGATTGGTAGTTGAACAACACCGGGTTGAATTGGGCAGAGCCCCCGGCAGGGATAGGCAAAAAGGCAGCTTGGGCGCTCACCAACACATGGCTATCCCGTGGAGCCAGCAGGGAGTTCCGGTTGCCGGCCCAAGAGCCGGGATCATGTAAGTAGCGGCGCAGATTCCCCAGCAGCTCTCGCAACGACACGGGTTGCAGGGGTTTTCCTTTTTCGTTGCCCACCAGCACCTGTAGGCTGTCGAGGGGCAGGTCGGCAGACAGATCGGCAAAGTTGGGGTAGCGGATCACCGGCATCAAGCTCAGCTCGTAGTGACCCGTTCTGGGGTTGAGCTGTTGTACCTGGATGGTCATGTCGCTGATGTTGGGGCCAAGGGCAGATCCCTTGTGGCGTCCGGTATCTTCCCAGGTGATGTTGACGATATCCAGCCCATACTGCTTTGCCAAGGCTCGCGCTTGCGGATCCCAGGTCATGGAGATCGTCCGGTCGATGACCTGCCTGTAAGCCAAGTATTCCGCCCACTCTGAAGGAGTGGGGGAAGAAAGGGACTGGTGGAGCGGAAAATCCATAGGGGTTGCCTGCGAGGTGGACACCATCAGTGTAGGGACGAGGGCTGCTCCGGCCAGGGAAATGCCCACCCAGCTCAGTGAACTCAGCAGCCAGGGGATGGGGGCGCGCATAGCAATACTCCTGAGGATTGGAAATTGGGGGACTATACCCTGACAATAGCTCCCAAAAGGGGAGAGGACGTGGCGGTTTCACTTTTGGCAACCCCATGCTTTTGCCGGGATCCCAAGCCACCTGGGCTACCATATAGAAATCGTAGCGCTCCTGCCAACTTTCCCAGATCATGGCCAATCTTCAACGGGATCCTGAGGTCAACTTGTCGGCTGCTTCGGCTCTTGCCCAAAACCCCCAGCCGGCAATCCCCTCCTTGCCGTTGCACGTCATGTTTCGCTTGGGCCTATTTCAGATGGGCTTGGGGATGATGTCGCTGCTGACGCTGGGGGTGCTCAACCGGGTCATGATCGACCCCAATCTCTTGGCCATCCCGGCCACGGTAGCAGGGGGATCCCTGGCCATGCACCAGTTGGTGTCTCCGGCCCGCGTCTGGTTTGGGCAGCTTTCCGATGCCAAGCCTTTGTTTGGGACGCACCGCAGCGGCTATGTACGCCTGGGATCGGTGCTCTTTGCCCTGTGCATCTTTTTGGCAGTGCAGGTGGTGTGGGGTTTGGGGCAGAGCTTTGCTAGAAGTGGCTGGTCGCTGGCCACCTATGGCTGGATTGCTCTGGCCGCCTTCATGTTTGCTCTTTACGGGCTTTGCCTCAGTGCCTGCTCCACGCCCTTTGCGGCGCTGCTGGTGGACGTTTCCGATGAGCACAACCGCTCCCAGTTGGTGGGGATCGTCTGGTCGATGCTGATGTTGGGCATTGCCGGGGGAGCGATTGGCTCGGCGGTGCTGCTGCGCGGCCTGGATCTAGAGAATCTCCAGAGTACGATTAACCGCCTCTTTATCGTCATTCCTGCCGTGGTGATCCTGCTGGGGGTCATCGCTACCTGGGGGGTAGAAAAGCGCTATTCCCGCTATGGATCCCGTTCCACCTTGGCCGGGCGGGAGGATCAGATTACCCTGGGCACGGCCCTCAAGGTGCTCACCGCCAGCCGCCAAACCCTGATCTTCTTTAGCTTTTTGACCCTGATGACCATGGGCCTGTTCATCCAACAGCCGGTTCTCGAGCCCTATGGCGGCGAGGTCTTTGGCATGACGGTAGCCCAGAGCACCCAGCTCAACGCCTTTTGGAGTATAGGCGTCTTGGTAGGGATTGTGGTGACTGGCTTTCTCATCGTGCCTAGGCTGGGCAAGCAGACGACTGCCCGCTTGGGCTGCCTGCTGGTGGCCCTTTCTTTTGGGCTGACCATTGCCGCAGGGTTTACAGGCAAGCCGCAGCTGCTGCAGCTATGTATGATCCTGTTCGGCTTAGCCTCGGGGATCACCACCAACGGCGCCATTAGCCTAATGTTGGATTTGACAGCAGCAGAGACCGCCGGCACCTTCATCGGCGCGTGGGGCTTGGCCCAGGCGATGTCGCAGGCGCTTTCTACCCTCATTGGCGGCGCTTTGCTCGATCTGGGGCGGCTACTTTTCCCCACTTCCTCGGTGCTGGCCTATGCCACCGTCTTTGGAGTGGAGGCAGGGGTGATGTTGCTGGCAGTGTATCTGCTGGGCCGGGTGAGCGTAGCGGAGTTTCGGGAAAACACCAGCCGCGCTCTCACCAAAGTGCTAGCGCTTGAGTTAGAGGGCTAACGCCGTGGCACCGGCTCGTAGTGCGGGCAACCCTGGCAGGGCCCAGTGGGGTTAACGGCGCAGCGCAACAGGGGCGAGCGGGCATTGAAGCGACAGGAGGGATCCCCCAAAAACTGGCCTGCTTCAGGGGGTGGGCTCACTGGGCGAACGAGGGCGCGGATGCCACAGAGGTGATATTTGCCCTGCCGCAACTGGTAGGAGTGGCGCTTTTCTAAAACCAGGTAGTGCTGCTCGGCTAGTTGAACGTAGGTGCCCGGATGGGGGCTGGTTTCCCAGGGGCATTCGTCCACCACCTCTCCCGAATCGGCATCGATCCACTGAATGGGCAAGGTTGGGTTGACAGAAGCCATAGGGCACAGCGGCGGCCAGCCTGGAGAACAGCTCGGCAAACGAAGGGATGGACGCAGGCTGGCTTGTACTACCAGCTTTACTCAGTGTAGTGGATTTCCCGGGGTGGCTGGACGGCTCAGGTGAGAGAAGGAGGCAGCTAGAATACGTGGGCGAGAAAGGATCCCGGCAGAGCATGGGCAAAGTAGTGGTTATCGGGGCGGGGCTGGCCGGCTTAACCTGCGCCAAGGTGCTGAGTCAGGCGGGGTGGAGGGATGTCCTAGTCTTGGAAAAAAGCGACGGCCCCGGGGGCCGGGTGCGCACCGACGAGGTGGAGGGCTTTCGCCTGGATCGCGGCTTTCAGGTGCTGTTTACGGCCTACCCTCAGGTGCGGCGGCATCTGGATCTGAGCAGACTTAACCCCTGCCCCTACCGTCCGGGAGCTATCCTGGCCCGATCCGGTCGCTGCTGGCTGTTAGGGGATCCGCTGCGGGATCCAGCCAGCCTCGTCTCTTCCCTATTCAACCCCCTGGCTAGCTTTGGGGACAAGCTCAAGGTGCTGCAGTTGCGAGCGGAGCTGGCGCAGCGCACGCCGGAGCAGGTCTTCCAGGAAGGGCTGGGGGGATCCGATGGCTCGGTGCGAGAGTTCCTAGAGGGGTACGGGTTCTCCGCCAAGATCTGCCAGCACTTCTTCTACCCCTTTTTCCGCGGCATTCTTCTGGATCCAGAGCTGGCCAGTAGTGCCCGTCTCTTGGCGTTCTATTTCAAGATGATGGCCGAGGGGGCCATTGTCACCCCAGCACTGGGCATGGGAGAACTTGCCCGCCAACTGGCCAGCTACCTTTCCCCAGAGCAGATCCGCTACCAAACCCCGGTGGAGCGCATCCTGGTGGAGGAAGGAAGAGTGCGCGGGATCCGCACCGCCGGCGGAGAGGAGATCCCTGCCGAGTGGGTAGTCTGCGCCACCGAGGCCCCTCAGGCGCGGGCCTGGCAAGCCGAGCTCTGTCCCCACGCCACTGTGCCCATCCCCACCCAGGGACGGTCGGTTACCTGTCTCTACTTCTGCGCTCCCTTTTCTCTGGCCCGCGGCGCCTACTTGTACCTCAACGCCAGCGGCCAAGGCTGGATCAACCACTGGGTTCAGCTCACCCGCATCAGCCCGGCACTAGCTCCTCCTGGCCAACACCTCTATTCGGTGACGGTATTGGGGGATCCCCCCTTGAGCGACGAGGAGCTGGCCCAAACCTGTCGGGCCGAGCTGCAGGTCTATTTTCCCAAAGCCCCCTTGAAACAGTTGCGCCTGCTGCGGGTGTATCGCATCCCTTTTGCCCAGTTTGTGCAGCCGCCTAGCTTCCAGCAGCATTTGGTTCCCACCCATAGCGGCCTGCCAGGCCTTCTCTGGGCTGGAGAGTACACTCACCAGAGCAGCATCGAGGGATCCCTGCGCAGCGGCGAACAGGCAGCAGCCTGGATCCTGCAAAAATCGGCCTTGTAGACTTTCTTAACTCTACTCCCGGAACCAAAGCTGGGATCCCGTGGTATGAAGGGGGTGGACTTAATCGCCCACAGGGATCCCTCCGCCATGCAAAACGCCACCCTTAGCCCAATCCCGCTCCTGCAGCGGTCGTTTGAGTTGGTAGGTCCCATCTACTGGCCGCTGCTGATCCTGGCCTCTCCAAACTTTATTCTGCCCATCGTCCCGGAGCTGACCCCACTTCTCGGGGGGATCCTCCAACTGGCCTATGGCATTGTTGTTGCACCGATCCTAGGCGGAGCAGCCTTGTGGCTGGTGGATCAGCGCCTGAAGCGGCAAGCTCCCCTGCTGGGCAACAGCCTCGACCGAGCTGTCTCGAAGGCAGTGCCTCTAGTTCTGGGCACCCTCTTAGCAGCACTCCTCTCTTCCCTTGCCTCCATCTTTCTGATCATCCCAGGCATTTATGTAGGGGTTAAGCTGGCCCTCACACCTTGTGCCATTGCTCTAGAAAATCAAGGAACTACAGGAGGGCTGCGCGCTACAGTTGGAATCTCGTCAAAGGTCGTTGGTGGGGCGTGTTTTGGGCCCTTCTGGTCCTGGGCTTGATTCTTGGTTTTGCGGGTGGATTGATAGTTGGATTTGTCATAGTTGTGGCTGATGTTGGCGACTTTGGGGTGAGCATGGTTGCGGCTGCCGCTGCCACAGCCGCTGTGCCCATCTTCTGGGTCTATGTGGTTCTTCTGTTCCGATCCCTGCAGCAGTTGAAGGGGCAGGCGGCCTAGTTTTGCCCCGCCGCTCAAGCCGGGGGCTTTTCGTAACCCTGGAGCTTACAAGGGCAGCCCCTGTGAGCAGACGTTCAATCCGCCATTTAGCGGAGCCCAGAGCAGGAACTCTTGTCGAGAATAGACAAAGACCTCCCCTGGGAGCACCTCTGCTGTGAGCGAAGCTAGGGCAACCGCCATCCAGCAGATCATCCAAGCAGCTATGAGGACTGGTCTGCTTACCGCTGCTCAAGAACACGAGCTGAACCTGAGGCTATTTCAAGATGGCTGTTCCGAGGCGGATTTCTTCCTGCTGCGTCGCCTGCACTCCTGCTTGCGCCAGGGATCCATCCGTCAAGTGCCAAGCTTGCTCAACCCAGTAGCCAGGGGTTGCTTTGGCGCCCCTCTAGTGACCGACAAAGTCGAGGAGGCTCAGCTCCAACCTTGCGAGCTGAGTCGAGCGCACAACCCTAAAGTTAGCTAGGGGAAGGCCCAGGGTGCATTAGAGTTGGAATCCGAGTGATAATAACTCCAGCAATGTGCCCTAGTGGGATCCTCGGCAATGGAAGCTTTTTTCGAGTTTCTCTGGTCTGCCTCGGCTATTTTGCTGGTGATCTTGGTGCTGTTGCACAGCCCCAAGGGAGATGGCCTGGCGGCTATTAGCGGGCAAGCCCAGTTGTTTGCCAGCCCCAAGAGCGCTGAGCAAAATCTGAACCGCCTCACCTGGACGGTGGCTACCCTTTTTCTCTCCATCAGTGTGGTGCTGGGAGCAGGCTGGCTCTCCACAGGCGCAGGGCAATAAGTAGCGTGGCAGTCATCTACTTGCACGGCTTTGGCTCGGGGCCGCAATCAGCCAAGGCTGCCTTTTTCCGCCAGCGGCTGCAGCGGCTTGGGATCCCTCTGGAGGTGCCGGATCTCAACCAAGGCAACTTTACCCAGCTCACTCTCTCTCGCCAGATCCGGCAAGTTTCTGAACAGTTGGCTGCCATGGGGCATCCTCCTGTTACCCTGATTGGCTCTAGCCTGGGAGGTGTAGTGGCTGCCTGGGTAGCTGAGCAGCAGTCTTGCGTGGAACGGCTGGTGTTGCTGGCACCGGCCTTTGGCTTCTTGCAACATTGGCTGCCGCGGCTAGGGGCTGAAGCCGTGGAAGCTTGGCAACGCAGCGGGCAAATGCTGGTCTTTCACCACCAAGAAGGGCGGCCGCTGCCCTTGGCCTATGACTTTGTTACCGATGCCCAGCGCTACCCCGAGGAGGCACTGCGCCGGCCTGTGCCCACCCTGATTGTGCATGGGACCCGCGACGAAGTCATCCCCATCCAAGCCAGCCGCAACTACGTCGCCCATCGCCCCTGGGCGCAACTGGTAGCTGTGGAGAGTGACCATGCCCTCACCGATGTTCTAGAAACCCTCTGGGAGGTGGTCAGCCGCTTCTGTGGCTGGTCCCAGTTGCCTTCGGAAACGCCCTCCTAGCCTATCTGCCGTTTTGGCTCCTAACATCCTTCAGCCCCATGCTGCCCCCCAAAGTGCTCCGTGCCGCTGAGGCAACTGCCGGCCTCTTTTTGGATATGGACGGGGTAATCGTGGATTCGGAGCCAATCCACGCCCGTGCCGGCGCTATTGCCTTGGAGCGCTGCCGGCTTGCTCTAGATCTGGCTCCTGTCTCCCTGCAGTTTAAGGGGCGCACTGACCGGGACATGTTTGAGTATCTCGTGGAACACTTGACGGACACCCCGCCCGCAGAGCGGCCCCTGCTGGTGCAGCGCTTGATTGAGGAAAAGGCCAGGGCCTTCGGGGAGCTGTTGGAAGAGGTGCTCTTGGTGCCGGGGGTGTTGGAGTTTCTGGAGCTCAGCCGCCGTCGCTTTTCGGCCCTTGCCCTCACCACCTCTGCTACCCGTCGGGATCAGGAGCAGATTTTCCAACGCTTTGACCTAGGCCGCTGGTTTGACGCCGTGATTACCGCTGAAGACATCCAGCGAGCCAAGCCCGACCCCGAGCCCTATTTGAAAACAGCTGCCAAAGTGGGCTTGGATCCCAGCTTGTGTTTGGTGGTTGAAGACTCTGCCCACGGGATCCGCGCGGCTAAGGGGGCAGGCTGCCTTGCGGTGGGCCTCACCACTGCCTTTACGCCACTAGAGCTGCGTCAGGCAGGCGCCGATGCTGTGGTGGACAGCTTTGCCGAATTGGCAGAACTTCTGGAGCTGGAGTAGGAAGAATCGTGGAGGCAGGACAAGTCTTCCAGAAGCGGAAAGCTTTAGCCCATCGTCATGCCGCCGTCGATGGCAAAGACTTGGCCGGTGATGTAGGCCGCCGCCGGGTCAGCCGCCAAAAAGCGCACTAGCCCCGCCACTTCCGCCGGGGATCCCAGTCGCCCCAGAGGAATTTGGGCCAGGATGGGGCCAGGATCCAGCTTTTCCGTCATCTGGGTAGTGATAAAGCCAGGGGCGACAGCGTTGACGGTGATGTTGCGGCTGGCCAGCTCGCGGGCTGCTGTCTTGGTTAGACCAATTACCCCCGCTTTGGCAGCGCTGTAGTTGGCCTGGCCGGCGTTGCCCACCAAGCCCACCACTGAGGTGATGTTGATGATGCGTCCCTGCCGCTGCTTGACCATGATCTTGGCGGCTGCTTTCAGGCAGAGGAAGACTCCCGTAAGGTTGAGATCCAGCACTGCCTGCCAGTCTTCCGGCTTTAGGCGCAACAAGAGGGCATCGCGGGTAATGCCAGCATTGTTAACCAGCACGTCCACCCGGCCCCACCGCTCCATCACCTGCTCAAAGAGCCGCTCCACTTCTAGGGGCTGGGAGACATCGGCGGCCAGGGCCATCCCCTCCCCTCCCACGGCGGCAATCTCCTGCACTAGCGCTTCGGCCTCGGCGGCAGAGTGGGCGTAGTTGACGACTACCTTGGCACCAATGGCTCCTAGATGCAGGGCAATGGCCCGGCCAATGCCTCGGCTGGCTCCCGTAACCACGGCCACCTGGTTGTGGAGCGAGGGCAAGGGGAGGAGTTCAGACATAGGCAGCAGCCTCCATGCAAGGGCGATAGCCGCACTAGTATAGGACGCTTTGGCTTCCTTTGGAGCCTTGCCGTCGGCCACGGCCCGTTAGCTAGCCCCGCCGGGAAGCCCCGCCCTCTACCCGACAGGGTGTTCGCGCTGGCGGCGCGGAGCGCTTGGAGCGGGAGTATGTCACGATAGAAAGTTGGCTTCTGGCAGAGAAACCGTCCATGCAAGTGGAGTTTCGGGAGTGCGATCCAGGCAACCTCTGGATTTGGTTTGAGTTTGCCGAGCCGCCCGTGCCGGCAGAGCTGGAGTACCTCAGGGAAGTGCTGGAATCGTGGTATGTGCTGGGCAAGCTGGGAGGATTTAACGCCGAGCGCTTGGTGGTTCAGGAGGCTGAGGCGGATCTCAGCTACCTGGAGTACCCCAGTGACTTGCCTCCCGTCACCTCGCTCATGCACAACATGGGATCCCTCGAGGAGAAGGGCAACTGGGCCCGCTGCTGGTTTGACCTGGGCACTGCCGACGCAATGGCGCTGGACGTGTTGATCAATGCCCTGCGCACCCTTAGCTTAGAGTACATTGGCCTTACCCGCGTCATCATCGGCGGGCAAAACGAGGATTGGCCAGCGCCGGATCTCGAGGAGACTGACGCCTACGATCTCCACAGCTACCTCCAGGATCACTGGGGGGAAGAAGGAGAGCTGGAGTAGCTTCTACTCTAGGTAGCCCAGCTCCTGCATCCGCCGCAGCAAGTCTGCATCGCTTTCCACATCCACCTTGCGAGGAGCCAAGCTGGGGCGGCGCGATTCAGCCCACTCCAGCCACCGCCTTAGCCCTTGTTGCAGGCGAATTAGCCAAGCTTGGGGAGAAAGGGATCCCAACGCCGAATCCCCAGGCTCAGCCAAGAGCAGATCCCGCTGCTCCGCCGGATCCTGCTCTAGGTTGTAGAGGCTAGGGCTCTCCCCAGTTTGGATGAGTTTGATCCCTCCCTCGTAGAGGGCGCGGCGGGTGGCGTAGCAGGCGCGGGCCTGCAAGAGGCTGTCGTTGCGGCTTTCCATGGCCCGCAAGAGAATCTGCGGCGGGAAGGCCTCGCTAAGCACTACGCCTTGCTCGGGATCCTCCCCAGCCAGGGTACGGCTTAGGCTAAGGCGGGCAACTTCGCGGCGGAGCCGGAGGCTAACCCGAGGGGTGCCGTCGGCTAGAGAAAGGCTGGGGCCAAAGCCGGCAGCCTCCAGGAGAGTGTGGAAGAGGCGGCGGGTGGAAACGGGGGTGGCCACCCGCTTTCCTGCAGGAAAGTGGCCGGGGTAGTGCAGGATCAGGGGCACGCGGATGAGCTCTTCGTAAACCACAAAGGCGTGGCCGACGAAATCGTGCTCTCCTAAGCCTTCGCCGTGATCGGCGACGATGGCCAGCAGAGTGTTTTGCTCCAGGCCAGTGTGGCGCAAGGTGGCAAAGACAGATCCCAGCAGGTGATCCTGGTAGGCTACTTCTGCATCGTAGATGTCCCGCAGCACCCGCGCCTGCAGGGGAGAAAGCGGCTGCGGTAGGGGTGCCATCCAGCGGTAGGGCTCAGCGTTGTACTGGCGCAGGAAATCCCGGGCCTCTCGGCTGTTCTTAAAGTAGGGAGCGTATTTCTGCACAAAAGGCTCTGGCGGCCAGTAGGGCAGGTGCGTCTCCATTAGGTTGACAAAGCAAAAAAAAGGAGGCGCCCCCGCAGGGCGGCGGGCCATTTGCTGGAGGTAGCGATTGAGGTCGGCAATGGAGGCAGCGGTGTTGCCCTTAAAGTTCATCAAGCAGGTCCAGAGGGAGGCAAACCAGGGGTGCAGGGCCAACTGAAAAAGGGTGTCGGAGCGAGCAAAGGCATTTTGCACGGGGTAGGAGAGGCGGCGCCAAAACTGGGTGTAGGCGGCCAGCCAGCGGTTGAGGGGAGGCGGCAGAGGGTTGCCCTCAGGGGGGCGGGTGGGCAGAGCCCCGCCGTAGTTGTAGAAGGTGTCAAAGCCGCGCCGCAGGCCATTTTTCAAGATCCCGACTAGGGGATTGTTGCAGAAGCCAACGGTGGTGTAGCCAACCAGCTTCAGCAGCTCTGCCAGGGTGGGTAGGGTAGGACTCAGCTCTAGGTCTGCCTGAATGGTCTGGTGGGTGCTGGGGTACTCTCCTGTAAACAGGGAGGCGTGGGAGGGGATCGTCCACTGGGCAGGGGCAATGGCCCGTTCGAAGAGAGTGGATTCTGCAGCCAGCCGATCCAGGTTGGGGCTGGTGGGGACTTGGCGGGCCCGCTCTTCCTCCGACCAGTAGCAAGAGAGACGATCCGCCCGCTGGGTATCGAGCACAATCAACAGGATATTGGGGCGCTCCCCCTTCGGGATCTCTGCCATTTCTGGAAACCTCACCACAACCCACCGCAGAGGGTTCTTAAACTATCTTGACATGCTCCCACCTGCCTTTTGGCCCCTAGGGCAGGGTGAGATGGGTTTGGCTGTTGCCTTGGATCCGGATGGTGTTGCTCTGCCAGTCGAGGAGGCCCCTGTCGCCACTCACGGTCAAAGCCTGACTAGGCTGGCGGTAGCGCACCTGGCCCAGAGCCTGCAGTCGGGTGGAGCCGATGCGCCACCGGATCTCCTGGGCCTCGAGGGACGCTGTCCCGCTGACGCGGGCGGTTTCGGCTTTCGCATTGCCCACCAGGCGCAACTCAGCTAGAGGCAGGGGAGCTCGCAACTCCTCGCCACTAAGGCGCACGCTTTGCTGGGGGGCATACACCTCTACTGCTCCCACCGCCTGCACTTTCCTCGCGCCAAACTGCCACAGGAAGCGCCTAGCAGCCAGCTCCAGCTCCCGATACCCCGCCCGTACTGGTTGCGTGGGATCCAAGTTCTCCACCTGCATCTGACCTTGGCCAAAGTCCATCAGCAGGCGATCCCCCTGCAGGAAGCCCTGATCCTCCAACAGCTCCACTTTTACCTCGCCTTCGGCCTTGAGCAGGCGCTGGGCTGGCAGCCACTCCAGCCGCTGGGCCTGTAGGCGCAGGTTATCCCGCTCGGACTCCACCTCGACTTGCCCCCTCAATTCCAGCCGCCGTTGGCTGGGGTAAGCGGATCCCTGCTTGGCCCGGACGCGAACGGCGCGGTCGTCTTCGTCAAAAAACTCTCCCTCGATGGCCTCCAAATGGGCGGATCCCAACTGCACGGGGGTAGCCTCTGACGGCGGCGGCTCGTACTTGGCTAGGCGTGCCTTCAAGCGCCAGAGCAGACCACCGTCGGGCTTGGCCTGGGTAAGGGTGATGTCTTCGTAGAGTAACTGGGGGGTGGGAAGGGAGGCTGCAGGTGTGGGATCCCTGCTTGCCGTCAGCTCTGGCCCACTACAGGCAGGGCCCAGCAGAGCGAAAGCCACAAGCCACCCTAGCATCCAAAGAGAATGAGGCTGCATGGATCTCTCTTGGGCGCCCTCCCCATACCCTAGCGCTATCCTACTGAGATCCGCCTGTGGCATCATCAGGCAAGAGATGGCGGCACAGCTGTGGAGCAACTGTTGCAACTGTTCATTTACGGCCTTGTGTTGGGCAGCATCTACGCCCTGGGGGCCATTGGCGTGTCCCTGACCTTTGGCATTTTGCGCTTTGCCAACTTCGCCCACGGGGATCTGATGACCTTGGGGGCCTATTTTGCCCTGACCTTTGTCAGCTGGGGCTGGCCCTTAGGGGTCAGTTGGATCCCGGCAGCCTTGGCAACGGCAGTGTGTGCGGTGGGGATCGACCGATGGGTCTATCGCCGCCTGCGCCGGGAGGCCCCCGTTATTTTGCTCATTTCCTCCTTTGGCACGGCCCTGATTTTGCGCAGCCTGGTGCAGATTCTCTGGGGACCCGACAACCAGGTGTACCGCCAGGGCATCCAGATCCCCTGGGAGGTGGGTGGGCTGCGCATGAAGCCGGACTGGGTGGTGATTTTGGCGGGAACGGCGCTGCTGGTGGTGGCGCTGCACCTGTTTTTGCAGCACACGCGGGTGGGGAAAGCCATGCGGGCCATGGCCGACAACTTTGACTTGGCCAAGGTGACCGGCATCGATACGGAGCAGATCATTCTCTGGACCTGGACCCTCGGGGCGGCTTTGGCCTGTCTGGCGGGCATCTTCCTCGGCCTAGATACCCGGCTGCACCCTACGATGGGCTGGCGGCTGTTGCTGCCCGTTTTCGCTGCTGCCATCCTCGGCGGCATTGGTCGTCCTTACGGAGCCATTGCTGGGGGGTTGGTGATTGGCCTAGCGGAGGAGTTCTCGACCTTGGTGATTAGCCCAGCCTACAAGACGGGGGTGGCCTTTGCCATCCTGGTCCTCCTGCTGATCTTCCGGCCTACTGGGCTAGTGGGGGGGCGAGCCTGATGCTGAGCTATGCCATTTTCTTCTTGATTTTGGTTGGGATCTACAGCGTACTGGCGCTGGGCCTCAACATCCAGTGGGGCTACGCCGGTATGTTCAACATTGGCGTGGGGGCCTTTTTTGCCCTGGGGGCCTACGCCAGCGCTATTGTTACGACGCCGCCGAGCCCTGAACATCTGGGGGGCTTTGCGCTGCCTTTTTGGGTGGGCTTTGCGGTGGCAGCGGTAGTGGCGGGAGCCATTGCTTTTTTGATTGGCTTGATTACCCTAAACCTGCGCTCTGACTACCTGGCCATCGCCACCATTGGCATTGCCGAGATCATCAGCCAAATCCTGAAAAACGAGGGCTGGCTAACCAACGGCGTACGCGGTATCACTCGCATCCCGCGGCCCTTTCGCGGTTGGATCCCAGGGCAGGATACGCTGCTGTACCTGGGCTTGGTGCTCTTGGTTTTGGCAGGCGTTTACTGGCTAAGCGAGCGGGCCTATCGCTCCCCTTGGGGACGGGTGCTGCGGGCCATTCGGGAGGACGAGCCGGCAGCCCTAGCTGCGGGCAAAGATGTCCTCCAGTTTCGTCTCCAGGCATTTGTCCTGGGATCCATGCTCATGGGGTTGGCAGGGGCCCTCTATGCCCATTTTGTCAACTTCATCAGCCCGGAAGCCTTTCAGCCCGAGTTTGCCACCTTCATTGTCTGGGTGATGTTGATTGCCGGGGGCAGTGGCAACAACCGTGGCGCTTTGCTGGGGGCGCTGGCCATTTGGGGGGTGTGGTCGGCCAGTGAACTGTTCACCAATCGTCTGCCGCCCCAGTGGGCCACGCGGGCCGGCCCCTTGCGCATTCTGCTCATCGGGCTCCTCCTGCAGGTTATTCTCCTCACTCGTCCACAGGGTCTGCTGCCGGAACGTCCGCCCCAGCCGGTTGGGGATGCCTCTTCTTTGTCCAGGGCGAGCAGAACCCCTGAGGGAGAGTCAGCAGGATAGGATGGGGTCGGCTGCCCCCTCGCCAATCCCGCCTTATGACGATGTTGCCTCCAGGAAACACTCCTTCCTCTAACCCTGGCCCGGGCAATTGTCCAGCGGAAGTTGGGGTTGACCCGGGTGGGATCCCGACTGCCCCCATCAAAGAGGGCTATGCCCTGCCCGAGCATTACTTTAACCGCGAGCTCAGTTGGATTGAGTTCAACGCCCGGGTGTTGCACGAGGCCCTGGACGAGCGCACTCCCTTGCTGGAGCGGCTGAAGTTTCTGGCTATTTTCGAGAGCAACCTGGACGAATTCTTTATGGTGCGGGTAGCAGTGATCCGCCGCCAGTTGGAAACAGGCGTGCTGCTGCCAACCCCCGATGGCCTCACCCCCCAGCAGCAATTGCGCCAGATTTCCCAGCACCTACGGCCCCTGATTCAAAAGTTGCACGAGTGCTTTCGGCAAGAGCTGGTGCCTAAGCTGGCAGAGCAAGGCATTCACATCCGCAACTTTAGCGACCTGACGGAGGCAGAGCGGCAGGAACTGCGGGAGTATTTCGATCGCCGCCTGTTTCCCCTGCTCACCCCCCTGGCGGTGGATCCGGGCCATCCTTTCCCCTATATTTCCAACCTCAGCCTTAACCTGGCGGTGGTGGTGCGGGATCCAGAAACGGGCAAGGAGCATTTTGCCCGCGTCAAAGTGCCCAACACCCTGCCCCGCTTTGTGCCCCTGCGGGATGGGGTGAGCTTTGTGCCGCTGGAGCAGGTGATTGCCCACCACCTGGAGGCGCTGTTTGTGGGCATGGAGGTGCTGGAGTACCATCCCTTCCGCATCACCCGCGACGCTGATCTAGCCATCCAGGAGGACGAGGCCGACGATCTGCTTGCCGCCATTCAGGAAGAGCTGCGCAAGCGCCGCTTCGGCTCGGTGGTGCGCATGGAGGTTGCCAAGTCGATGCCCCCTGCCATCCGCCAGCGGCTGTGTGAGGAACTCCACCTGGATGCCGACTTGGTGTACGAAGTGGATGGCCTTCTGAACCTGGGCGGGCTCATGGCGTTCCTCAACCTAGACCGGCCCGACTTGAAGGATCCGCCTTGGGGGCCCGTCACACCGCCCCGCCTGCGCACTGCTTCGGTGAGCGAGGAGCCGGTGGATATTTTTGCCGTCATTCGGGAAGGGGATCTGCTGGTGCACCACCCCTACGAGTCTTTTGCCGCCAGCGTAGAGCGATTTTTGGAGGAAGCGGCCAACGATCCCCAGGTGCTCACCATTAAGCAAACCCTCTACCGCACCTCCGGAGACTCCTCAGTGGTGGGATCCCTCATCCAAGCTGCCGAAAATGGCAAGCAGGTGGCCGCTTTGGTGGAGCTGAAGGCTCGATTTGACGAAGAAAACAACATCCTCTGGGCCAAGAAGCTGGAAAAAGCCGGGGTTCACGTGGCCTATGGCCTGCCAGGGCTGAAGATCCACTGCAAACTGGCTTTGGTGGTGCGAGAAGAGGAGGGATCCCTGCGCCGCTACGTCCACATCGGCACCGGCAACTACAACCCCAAAACTGCCCGTATCTACACCGACCTAGGCCTGTTTACCTGCAACGAGACGCTCTGCCACGATGTTACCGAGTTGTTTAACGTGCTCACTGGCTACTCGCGGCAGCGGCACTTCCGCAAGCTCCTGGTAGCTCCCCGCACGCTGCGCCAGGGGATGGAAGCTCTCATTCGCCGCGAGATGCGCCACGCTCAGGCAGGGGGTCAGGGGCGGATCATCGTCAAGATCAACTCCCTCACTGACCCGGAAATGATCCGGCTGCTCTACGAGGCTAGCCAGGCAGGGGTGGAGATTGACCTCATTGTGCGCGGCATGTGCTGCCTAAGGCCAGGGATCCCAGGCTTGAGCGAGCGCATCCGCGTCATCAGCATCATTGGGCGCTTTTTGGAGCACTCCCGCATTTTTTACTTCTACAACAACGGCCAGGAGGAGTACTTCATCGGCAGCGCCGACTACATGACCCGCAACCTGGATCGCCGCGTCGAGGTGGTTGCCCCCGTGGAGGATCCGGTGTTGAAGCAGGAGCTGAAGGTTATTCTGGACATCTGCCTGACAGACAACCGGCAGGCTTGGGAGCTGCGTCCTGACGGCACTTACGTGCAGCGACGGCCTAGGCCGGGAGAGCCTGTGCGCTCCACCCATCAACGCCTGATGGAGCGGGCTGCTGGTCGCGCTTAGCCCTCACCCGCAGACCTGAGGGAAGGGACCAGCTCAGGAGGGAGGCGGCGGAGGGGCTTCGGCCGCTTCTTTCTCCGCTGCCCTAACCTGCTCTGTAGCCGCTTGCAAAGAAGACTGCAAGCTCTCCAGCTTTTCTCGGCTAGCGCGGTTTAGCCACGATTCGATGGCGTTCACCAAAAGCTGATCCCCCGAAAACCAGCCGCCACCATTCACAGCAAAGGCCAAGAAGATGGCCGCGTAGATAGCTGATAGCTCCAGGTAGGAAACGCTGAAACCAGCCACCTTGATGTGGTGAAACATGGCCACCGCCATTGTTGCTACCAAGCTCAACGCGGCAGGCCGGGTGAACAGGCCGAGGGCTACCAGGGGGGCCGCGATCAGTTCAGTGTAGGCAGCTACATAGGAGAAAAAGATTGGGAAGGGCAAGCCGATGACTTCTACGTAAGCCGCTGCAAACCCTTCGACATCCGCCAGTTTATCGAGGCCGTTGTGGATCATGAAGAGCCCTGCCACCCCCCGCAGGATTGTCCAGCCCACCTGAGACCACCGCGGGCCAACGCTGTCGTGACGCAGGACAGAAGTCAGCAGCCCGAGAAACCGCTGAAGGAGGGCCATAGGGGAAACCTGCTCTGCTAAGGAACGTAAACTACTGTAACGATTCTGAATGGTCTGCAGCAAGACGAAGCCGGAGCGTCGCCACTCCCGCTAGGAGAGGAGATCCCCTAAGGTTTGCCGGAGCAGTTCCCAAGGGGTACTGGCGCGGCTTTCCTGGCCAGCGATCCCTGTCTTCGTTCGCTTCTTGCGACTGCAGTCCGAAGTCCCCGTTCTGGCACAGCACCTGCTGCCGCAAGGAGCTCTTCTAGCGCTTCCGGCGTCGAGAGCAGATCCTGCGCCGTCTTTGGGCTAGGGCCCTCGACTCTCCACTGCCCTACCGTCCTAGACCGGAGTGGAGCTGCGGTTCAAACTTTCCGGTAAGAGAGCAGGAGGGCTCCATCTGCAAACTGAGATCCGACTCTTCCAGTAGCAGGGGCACCCGCTCGGCTACTTCCAGGCCAAATCCCCTCAAGCCGCTGATGTGGCGGGAGGTGTTGCTGATAAGACGCATCTTTCGCACCCCCACATCCCGCAAAATCTGGGCGCCAATGCCGTAATCGCGCAGGTCCATTGCCCCTGCTGGCACCGTCTCGGCAAGACCTAGATCCTGCCGGGCATAGGACTGAATTTGCTCGATGAGGCTAAGCTCTGGGCGCCGCAGGTACACCAGCACTCCCTTGCCCTGGTGGTCGATCATCTTCAGGGCAGCAGTCAGTTGGCGACGACAGTCGCAGCGCAGGGATCCCAATGCATCCCCCAGGGGGCACTCCGCTTGCACACGCACCAGGACAGGCTCGGCGGCAAATTGGGTCGGATCCCCCTTCACAAGCGCTAGGTGTTCTACCTGGTTGAGGGTGTCGCGGTAGCCGTAGACCTGAAACTGGCCAAACTCCGTCGGCAGGGTGGCGGTAGCCCCACGATGGACCAACCGCTCCGTGCGCAGCCGGTACTCGATGAGATGGGCAATGGTGATGATCTTAAGATTGTGCTTGCGAGCAAACTCAACCAACTGGGGCAAGCGAGCCATGGAGCCATCCGGGTTTTGGATCTCGCAGAGCACGCCTGCCGGGTAAAGCCCTGCCAATAAGGCCAAATCCACCGCTGCTTCGGTGTGCCCGGCCCGCTTGAGCACCCCACCTTCTCTTGCCCGCAAGGGAAAGACATGCCCCGGTCGGCGCAGGTCTTCCGGCCGCGTATGGGGATGGATGGCCGCCTGGATGGTACGAGCGCGATCGGCAGCGGAAATGCCCGTGGAAACCCCTAACTCTGGCCCGGCATCGATGCTGACCGTAAAGGCAGTCTGGTTGCTGTCGGTGTTCTGCCCCACCATCAGCGGGATCTTCAGCTCGTCGAGGCGGGATCCCTGCATGGCTAGACAGATAAGACCCCGCCCATGGGTGGCCATGAAGTTGATCACCTCTGGCGTGGCAAACTGGGCAGCACAGATGAGATCCCCTTCGTTTTCCCGATTCTCGTCATCGACCACGATGACCATGCGGCCACCCCTAAGGTCTTCCAGGGCTTCGGGGATGGAGTGGAAGAGGGTTTCCGTCTCCGCTGGCAAAATGGCGCTCATGGGGGTAGAAAGAGCCCTCCGGTTTATCCTAAGCGAACCACCAGGGAGGGCCAGAGCTATGGACTACTAGTATTTGGGAATGGAGGGATCGTAGGCTTCAGCCCAGGCAAGGATACCACCGCGCAGGTTTTTCCCCTCGATCCCGGCTGCCTTCAGGATCTTCAAGGCTTTGGCCGATCGCACCCCACTTTTGCAGTGGACGACTAGCTCTGAGCCGTTGAGGAGCCGCCGCACCTGCTCCACTCCATCTCCATTTTCAATCTGGGGCAACGGGATCAAGTGAGCACCTGGAATCCGGCCAAGCTCCCACTCGTTGGGATTGCGCACATCGACAAGCACAAACTCCTTGCCGGCATCCATCCATGCTTTCAGCTCGTCTACTGTAATCTCGGGGATTTCTGCCTGCTCTCCAGCCCGCGCTTGCGGGATGCCGCAGAACTGCTCGTAGTCGATGAGCCGGGTAATGGGCGGGGTGTCAGGATTCTTGCGCAGCTTTAGCTCGCGGAAGCTCATCTTCAGGGCATCGTAAAGGAGCAGCCGCCCACTTAGCGTCGTGCCGATGCCCAGCAGGATTTTCACGGTCTCAGTTGCCTGGATGAGGCCGATGATGCCCGGGAGGATCCCCAACACCCCCCCCTCGGCACAGGAGGGCACCAAGCCTGGCGGGGGTGGCTCGGGGTAGAGGTCGCGGTAGTTGGGACCGCCCTCGTAGTTGAAAACCGTTGCCTGCCCCTCGAAACGGAAGATGGAGCCGTAGACGTTGGGCTTGCCCGTTAAAACACAGGCATCGTTGACCAGGTAGCGGGTGGGGAAATTGTCGGTGCCATCGACAATCACGTCGTAGTTGGCAAACAGCTCTAGGGCATTGTCAGCCTTCAGGGCGGTGTTGTAGACATCCACCTGGCAGTAGGGGTTGATCTCCAGGATGCGGTTTTTGGCCGATTCCACCTTGGGCTTGCCCACCCAGGAGGTGCCGTGGATGACCTGCCGCTGCAGGTTGGACACATCAACCACATCAAAGTCAACAATGCCAATCCGCCCCACGCCGGCTGCGGCCAAGTAAAGCAGCAGGGGCGAGCCAAGGCCGCCTGTGCCAATGCACAACACCTTGCCCGCCTTTAGCCGCTTCTGCCCTTCCAGGCCCACCTCCGGCAGGATCAAGTGGCGGGAAAATCGCTCCATCTCCTCGCGGGAGAGCGTGACTTGGCTGGTGTCTAGGTTCAACATGGTCACCACCCTCCGGCAATGGCAGGGACGATGCTAATGACAGCCTCTTCGCCTACAGGGGTGTCATCGCCCTGGGCCAAGTTGCGCACGTCCTCGTCATTGAGGTAGACGTTGACGAAGTTGCGCAGCTTGCCATCCTCCGTGTAGAGGTGCCGCTTGAGCTCACTGTAGCGGGTAACTAGGTTGCGCATCACCTCGCCAACGCTGCTACCTTCGATTTCGACCGCTTCCAGATTGTCGGTGTAAGGCCGCAAGGGGGCAGGGATCAAGATCTTGGTTGCCATAGGGGTTCGGGAAAAGAGTCTAGCGATCTTGAGGGAACACTTGAGGCTCTGGGATCCTCTGGCCAACTCTCCAGTCCAGACTACCGCTTTGCTCCCCAGCCAAAGAGAGGCTTAGAGCAAGGCAGGGGATGCCTCCACCCAAACCTGGATGGGCTCCCGCTGCAGTTGTTCCTGCTCGTCCAAAACCCAGCTGGCCACCTCTTCTGCCTTGCCCTCGCGCACGCTGACGATCACGCAGGAAAAGCCCCAGGGGAAGGCATGCTGCCGGTCGAACTCGGAGGGGAGGGCAGGGTGGTTGGGATGGGAATGGTAGGTGCCTAGGATCCCTAGGCCCTTGCCACGAGCATAGTCGCTGGCTCGCTTGAAGTCAGCTGGCTCGATCAAGAAACGACGGCGGCTGGACTCCCCATCCGCCAAGGGGTTTTCAGCCTGATCCCAGCTGTTGGCCACCGGCCAAAGCTCGTGGACGAGCTTGTCAGATCCCTTGAGCTCGCCAATTAGAATGCCGCAGCCCTCGTAGGGGAAGGCCTGTTCGCCGTGTTGGCGGATGGCGTGGAGGTGCTCTGCCGAAAGGTAGAGGGCCATGAATCCCGCCTTTGCCGATGGAATTATCGTCCTTTATTCTGGCACAAATGGGCCCGGGCGTATCTCCCCCCTCTGCTTGCGCCAGCGGTGTAGAGCACGGAAAACGCCGCTTGTCGCGCCCTGGGGTTATCCTGCAGCTACTCCGAGCCGCTGTGGCGGGAGGCCGGCGCTGGAGGGATAAGAGGCAGGTAGTGGGGGCAGCCCTGACAGGGCCCCTGGGGATTGACCGCGCAGCGCAACCATGCCGAGCGAGCGCTAAAGGCACAGGAGGGATCCCCTAGCGGTTGGCCAAACTCTCCAGCACGCTGGCGGCGCAGCAATACCACTTGTCGGCGCCAGTCCCGCAAAAATCGGCTATAGGCGTGTTCTTGCCAGCGGCGCTTGGCTGCATGTTGTAAGAGTTGGGCGGTGAGGTGATCCACCATAAAAGGCCAAAAGGCGAGGAGTTGTGTTGGATTGGCCTGGATCCTCAGGATGGCACACCTTAGTAAGGGGAGGGAAAAATTGCAAACTCTCTTTGCCCTGGGGATAAGCTGCCTATGATGGTATGGGGCAAGCTAGCTTTGATTTTAGGAAGTTGCAGCAAGCCCAAGCCGCTAGGAGATCCCGGCAAGCTGGCTTCTGAGAGGAGTATCGAGGTTGTGATGAAAGGCGCCTGCGGCTCAGAGCAATGGCAAAACCCAAAAGCCATCTCTGAAAGCCTTCCCCCCTCTCCTCCGGATTACCTAATCCGAGGTACGGCGGCAGAAGACAACATTCGCGTGGTGAGCGTTGTTTCCACTCAGGCAGTCCAGGAAGCGCGGGAGCGGCACCAGCTCTCCTATGTAGCAACAGTGGCGCTGGGGCGAGCCATGAGTGCAGCTCTACTGCTGGCGGCTGACCTGAAGGAACCCCAAGCCCGGATTGGCCTGCAAATTAGGGGCAATGGCCCCCTTGGTGGCATTCACGTCGATGCCGGCGTGGACGGTACAGTGCGCGGCTACGTGAGCAACCCGGCTATTGAACTTCCCCTCACCCCTGAGGGCAAGTTGGATGTGGGCCAGGCGGTTGGGCGCTACGGCTATTTGCACGTCGTGCGGGACTTAGGCTACGGCCAGCCCTACACCAGCACTGTGGAGCTGGTTTCGGGAGAAGTGGGAGATGACGTCAGCTACTACCTCACTTCCTCTGAGCAGATCCCCTCAGCGGTTCTGCTGGGGGTGAGCCTCGATTCCCAGCGAGTCCGTGCTGCCGGTGGAGTGCTGGTGCAGCTCCTGCCAGGCGCGCCGGCCAACTTGATCTCGGAGATAGAGTCTCGGCTAAGCCAGGTGGAGGAATTCACCCCCCAACTGGCCCGCGGTAAAGCTTTGCAGGAGCTGCTAGAAATTTGGCTAGGTGACTTGGATCTCAAGCTAGCGCCAGAGGTGCTCCCTGTCCGCTTCCATTGCCCCTGCAATTCCGAGCGGGTGAAGGGGGCACTGCGCATGCTAGAGCGGGATGAGCTCCTGGAGATGATCCAAACCGATGGGGGGGCGGAGGTGGTTTGCCAATTCTGCAACAAGGTCTACCGCCTTTCCGAAGGCGAGCTGCGCTCGATTGTGGCTGAGATGTCGGCCAGCCAGTGAGGGTAAGGATTGAGTTTGTCGACAAATCTTGGTGGACAAGCTTTCATCCTTGTCCTAGATTACTTACCAGGCCGATGGCAAGAGCCAATCTCGTGGGCGGGTCAAAGGCTCAATTAGGTGGGAGGCCAAAAGCGGCAACAGTGGCTTAAAGTCCCCCCTGGCCCAGCGCTCAACACAAGAGTTGCTAGAGAAAGAATCCCTACTTTTTTTCCGATGTCTCCCCTTACTCCTGAGCTCTCGGTTGTCATCCCCTGCAAGAATGAGGCAGACAACCTAGAGTCCCTGTTTGAGCGCTTGCAGCTCACCTTGGATCCCCTGGGGATCCCCTACGAGGTTATCTGTGTCAACGACGGCAGCCAGGACGACACCCTAGAAAAGCTCATTGCTTTCCATCGCCGCGATCCTCGCATCAAGGTGGTCAACCTTTCCCGCTGTTTTGGCAAGGAGATTGCCCTCACGGCGGGTCTGGATTATGCCTCCGGCAGGGCTGTTGTTCCCATCGACGCTGACCTGCAAGACCCACCCGAGCTGATCCCCCAGATGCTGCAGCTATGGCGGCAAGGGTACCAGGTGGTCTACGCTGTGCGCCGCAGTCGCCAAGGGGAAAGCTGGCTAAAACGCCTAACGGCCAACGGGTTTTACTGGGTGATCGAGCAGCTGAGCCAGGTGCCGATCCCGCGCAATACGGGGGATTTTCGCCTCTTGGATCGGCAGGTGGTGGATGCTATCAAGCAACTGCGGGAGCGCACCCGCTTCATGAAGGGGATCTTCGCCTGGGTGGGCTACCGCCAGGTGGCCATTTTTTACGACCGCGCCCCCCGTTTTCGCGGCAAAAGCCAGTGGAATTACTGGCGGCTGTGGAACTTGGCTATAGAAGGCATCACCTCTTTTAGCTCTTGGCCGCTGCGGGTGTGGAGCTATCTGGGCTTGGGGATCTCGCTAGCCGCTCTGCTGTATGGCCTTTTCCTCGTCGTCCGTACCTTGCTGTTTGGATCCGATGTGCCTGGCTACGCCTCTTTGGCCGTGATGATCTTGTTTTTGGGCGGGATCCAGTTGATTAGTCTAGGCGTGATTGGAGAGTACTTGGGCCGCGTTTTTGAAGAGGTCAAGGGCCGCCCTTTGTACCTAGTCAATGGCACCTTTGGGCTGGAGAGCTCCCCCCCTTTGCCTGCAGCAGAGTCCCAATCCGTCTATAGCTCCAGCTCGCTGCCTAGCCAATAGGAGCGGCCCTCACTCTTTTAGAGCAGTGCGCCTAGAGGCCGCATATTGTCGGTACTCGCGCACAAAGATCTCCTGCACTTCCTTTTGGGAGAGCTGGATCCCTCGAATTTCAGCGCGAGCAATGGCTTTCATCAGCTCAATGTAAGCCAAGCCCAGGGAAAGGGTGAGGGTGGCTGCTGTGGTGGATTGGATAATGCCGCCTGCAAGGGATCCCGCGCCAGGAATCATCTTTAGCAAGTTGGAGACAATCGCCCGCCCAGTGACCACTGCGCCCCCAATGCCCGCCAGACTCGCTATCAGAGAGTAGTAAAAAGAAGGAGAAGCTTTGTAGCCAAAGATAAAGCTAATATTGGCAATCATGCCCACTTGTGACGCTACCAGTAGAGGGGCATCCGCAAAAGGAAGGGGTGCGGCCCCGATGAACGCTGCGCTAGCCACATAGGCCGACACATACTTAAAAGCAGCATCAGCTTTGAGATCTACCCGCAACAACTGCTGCCGGATGAAAGCAAGGCGAGCGGCTTCCGGCAGTAGCTCCGACGTACAGCCAATCAGGTGCTCCAGCCCATGGGCGGGTATGGTGAGGTGTCGGTTAATGACCTTGTCCCGGGCCAAAACAGGAACGATGTAGCGAACGGGCAGATTTTGGCGCTGCAAGTACTGGAAAAACTCGCTCTCTTCGGGATTTGGGTATTCCAGGCATTGGGTCAAGACCAGGATGACTGGCACATCTTTGAGTTCTAACTCTCTTAGCCACTCGCGCTCGGTTTCCTCCAGCCGCTTTAGCTCGTGGTGGATGCAATACCAAACAATGTGAATGTGATGTTTGGGATCCTTAAAGCGCAGCTCGTCGATGAGTTGGGCCACCTCGAGACGGATTTGGGTATTTTGTTCTCCCGCCAATTCCAGGCCAGGTGTGTCGTAGATGGTAATTGGGCAACCCTGCTTCGAGTACTTGCGAATGTGGCGGGTAACAGGGCTGCCAACTCCAGTGCGGGCCAGCTCGTCTTTAAACACTGCGTTCACTAAAGTGCTTTTGCCCACCCCGCTTTTGCCAATCACCAGGATGTTGCAATGGCCCATTTCGGCCTCCGCCTCTAGCAGACTCTCTTGGAGCAGATAGCCGGCCCAACCTTCTGGGTTCCCCTCTTGCCCCCGAGCACGCGCAACAGCCCGCTGGGTCACGTGAATAAGTCTTTCAATCCAGGAGGGCATTCTCGCCTCCGTCCGCGACATGATCTTTCCCCAGTGAGGGTCGGTACGGGATCCCTAATCCAGTGTGCCATCCTCTCCCCCACAGTTTCCGCCCCTGGCGCTTGTTCAAGAAGCTTTATTGAGAGCTATTCACAAGAGCTACTGGTGTGCCCTATGCTGGGGAAAAGTCAACACCGAAAACCCCTGCGTCGACTCAATCAACTCCATTGGGTAGTCTGGGTAGATAGCTGTATCCTCACTTTGGAGAACCCTGCCCTATGTCTGAAACCTCAACCTTGCGTCAGGCCTTCAACACCGTCCGCAACAACGCTGTCCTGCTCGGCCCGGAGGTCACCCAGCCAATCTGCGAGGGGATGAACGCCCTTCTGGCCAGCTTCCAAGGGCTGTACTTGCAATACCAAAAGCACCACTTTGTGGTGGAGGGCACTGAGTTCTACCCCCTACACCAACTGTTCAAGGATCACTGCGAGCAGGTGAGGGAACACGTCCACGACCTGGGAGAGCGCCTTGCTGGTTTGGGGGGTGTGCCAGTGGCTACCTTTAGCAGCTTGGCCAAGCTCTGCTGCTTTACCCCTGAGCCCGATGGCGCTTTCGAGGCCCGGCAAATGTTGAAGAACGATCTGGCTGCGGAGCAGGCCATCATCGATCTGCTGCGGCGCCAGGCTGCTCAGGCGGAGAGCTTAGGGGATCGCGCCACCCGCTACCTCTACGAGCAGATCTTGCTGAAGACGGAGGATCGGGCCTTTCACCTCAATCACTTCCTGGCCAATGACAGCCTAGTGTTTGGCTTGATGGACGCCAGAGCCTAGCCTAGATCCAGAGCAGGCTTGCCGGTCAAGGGGGCCTGCTGCTTGCAGGCAGGCCTCATTTTTGCAACGTCTTGTTGAAAACTTATATCACTATTGCCTAGCTGCATTTAGACTTATTTGCCGAGGCTTTGCTTCTGGCCATGAACCCCCTGCCCTATGAAAGTGGCTATTGCTTGCAGATCCCGCTAGGGGAGCGCTGGCGCATTCGGCGGCGGCTGGTGGAGTTGGGGATCCCAGCAACCTGTACGGGAGAGGGCTATTTGCAGGTGCAGGTGGACTCGCCTTTGGCTGTGGTGCAGGTGCGCAGCGTGATCCGCCAATACACGGCGCGGCGGCAGGAGTTGTTGGACAGCCTAGAGGCTTGTTGGCGCCTCAACGCAGAGGCTGGCGGACAAGATGAGCAAGTTTGCTAAGCAAAGGATCCCGTTTGAGGTAGAGGGCCAGTTCCTGGGATTTCTTCCCGACAAGGATGGCAAGCTCAAGTACTTGCGCTGGCAGGCCGAAGCAGAAGTGTTTGTCGGCAAGATCCCCCAGCCGCTGCGTTCCGCCCTCTACCGTACCCTCAAGCCAGGGGATAGGGTGCAGATTGCGGGGGAGCGGGAAGTCGATCTGCTCAAGGAGCGGGAGAAATGGGTGCTCTACCGCGTGGTTCCGCTCGGGGAGAGGGCAGGGTGTATAGCTTCCGGGGCCGAGGCAGATCCTGAGCCAGGTGCTCCAAAGGCTAAAGGTAAGGTGCTGGTCTGCCAAAAATCCAACTGTTATCGGCGCGGAGCCGGAGCGGTTATGCAGGCCCTGAACTTCCACTTGGCTGCCTACTCTGGCTCAATTTGCGTGGAGGGGGTGGGCTGTCTGAAAGATTGCCAGCGGGGTCCAAACCTGGTGTTCCTGCCCGACAAAGTTTGCTACAGCGGTGTTTCTCCGCAAGCTGTCCCTGCCTTGCTAGAGCGGCACTTTCCGCTAGTTCAGCAGGCTGACCAAAGCCAGGCTGCTGCAAGCCAAGGTGTACAGCCCGAAGAGCGCAAGCGGGCCTTGGCGCTGTACTGGTAGTCCCCGTTCGCAACAGCGGCAAGTTCATTTGCCTAGGAGTGTGTTGGGCAAGGGGGTCATGCTCCCGCTACCCGAATCCGGCAGCCCTAAAAGCCCATCAAGCGGGCCACAGCAGCCAAATCGGGGACAACCCCCGTGTGGATGGGAGCAGATCCCTGTTGGGCGGCCGTGTCGGGATCCTTAAGGCCGTTGCCGGTGAGCACGCACACCACCTGGGCGCCGGCAGGCACCTGATCCCGCCATTTCAACAATCCAGCCACCGCAGCGGCACTGGCCGGCTCGCAGAAGATCCCTTCCTCTCTTGCCAACAGATGATAGGCGGCCAAGATCTCCTCGTCAGTTACACTGTCCACCCGGCCACCGCTGACCTGGACGGCCGCCTTGGCCTTCGCCCAACTGGCAGGGTTGCCAATGCGGATGGCCGTGGCCACCGTTTCTGGGTGCTCCACGACACGGTTGAGGACGATGGGGGCGGCGCCAGCAGCCTCAAAGCCGTAGAGCCGTGGGCGACGGCTGGCCTTGCCTCGCTGGTAGTAGTGGCAAAAGCCCATCCAATAAGCGGTGATATTGCCGGCGTTGCCTACCGGGATACAGAGCCAATCGGGGGCATCTCCCAAGGCATCCACCACCTCAAAGGCGGCAGTTTTCTGCCCCTCCAGCCGAAAGCGGTTGACAGAATTGACCAGTGCCACCGGGTAGGCTTCCGCCAGTTGCCGCACCATGGCCAGTGCCTGGTCAAAGTTGCCCCGAATGGCAATGATCTCCGCCCCATACATCAGGGTTTGGGCCAGCTTGCCCTTGGCCACATAGCCATCAGGGATCAGCACGTAGGCCCGCAAGCCCCCTTTGGCTGCATAGGCAGCGGCTGCTGCCGAGGTATTGCCGGTGCTGGCACAGATGATGGCCTCTGCCCCCGCCTCTTTGGCTTTGGACACCGCCAGGGTCATGCCCCGATCCTTGAAGCTGCCCGTGGGATTGAGGCCTTCCAGCTTCAGGTAAACCTGGCAGTCTCGCCCCAGCCGTTGGCTCAGCGCAGGAGCAGGGATCAAAGGGGTATTGCCCTCATGCAGCGTCACTACGGGGGTGTTGGGACTGACGGGGAGCCACTCCCGGTAATGCTCGATAACGCCGGGCCAGAGACCCACTTGGGCGCGGGATCCGGCCCTGGGCAGGGAATAGGTGGGATTGAGGGTAACCATGCTGCCGACAAGTCGAGGCCGTTGGAGGGCCAGCTCTCTAATTTAACTGTTCGAAGACCGTTGTAGCGGCTTGGCAAGCTCTCGGCTAAGGACCCAGGGGATCTGGCGGCCGGAGGGCCAGGGCCTGGACCAGCGCGTGCAGCTTGAGGCGGATCTCAGCCACCTCCTGCTCGGGCTTGGAGTCGGCTACGATGCCAGCGCCAGCATACAGGCGGGCCCGCTTTCCCTCAATCAGGGCTGAGCGGATCCCGACCACCAACTCGCCATTGCCCTGTAAGTCCACCCAGCCCAAGGGGGCGGCATAGCTTGCCCGATCAAAGGGCTCTAGCTGCGCCAGCCACTGCAGTGCTGCCTGCTGGGGGTAGCCTCCTACAGCAGCAGTGGGGTGGAGTTGGGCCAACAGGTCAAACAGGTGGACGTGGTCGGGAAGTTCCGCTTCGATAACAGTTTGCAGGTGCTGGATGTGGGCCAAACGGCGCAGCCGTGGCTGAGGGGAGATCCAGGGATCCATCCCCAGCCAGCCCAGAGCCTCCTGAATTGAGCGCACCACCCACTGGTGTTCGCGGCGGTTTTTGGGGCTGCGGAGCAGCTCCTCGGCCAAGCGGCAATCCTGGGGCCCGGTAGAGCCGCGGGCAACCGAGCCTGCCAAGGCATCGATCTGCACCCGGCCTTGCCACACCGAAAGCAGCCGCTCCGGGCTAGCTCCCAAAAAGACTTGGGGAGGAAAATCCCCCTTGCTTTCTGAGGCAAAGGCAAAGACGCTGCAGTCGGGATGATGGGCCTCCAGGTAGGCCAGCAGCGAAGGGATGGCAGGGGGAGAGGGCAACGCCAGGTCTACCGCTTCCGCCAGCACCACTTTCTCAAGGGATCCCGCCCAAATGACTTGCAGGGCCTTTTCAATTCGCGCCAAGAGGGCCTCTTCTGCCAGGGCCACCTCCAGAGGGGGCTGGGGCCTCCAGGCGGGCAAGGGGGCCTGGGCAAGGCGCTGCATGTGGGCAAAAAAGGTGGCGATCTGGCCAGCTAAGGCTGCCAAGTCGCTGTCGGGGCCAATTTCTAGGTTGAGCCGCGCCACCGTCACCTCCCCCTGCACCTGCAGTAGCTGCCAGCGCGGCAGAACCAGCGCTGCTCCGCCGCCACTGTGGGGGGCAAAGCCAAAACGGCAGAAGCACAATAGGCGCTCCTGGGGGCTACTTGGAGCCGGAGCGGTGTGAACATGAGGCTGCAGGGCTTGCACAAAGTCTCGCGCCACCTGGAATCGCTTCTCTCCGGCAAGATCAGCCCGCCGCAGGGATCCCCACCCCAGCACTTGCACCCGTTCCCCCTGCACCGTGTGGGCAAAGTAGCAATAGCTAGGAAAGTGCTGGAGAGGAAGCAAGCTCAACTCTTGGGCCAGGGCCGCCAGGGGATTGAGCCCGGGGAAGGGCCAGGCCAAGCTGAGAATCTGAGGAACCCCCGTTGCCCGCGCTAGCTGTTGGCAGGCTTCTAGGAGGGGCTTTTCCTTCTCTGGCCAATCAGCAGGGCTTAGCGGCGGCCGCCCGGCTCTTGCCGCGCCGTGGACATTCCAGGGGAAAAGAGAGGAAGTCATGCGCAAAAAAGAGGGGGATAATCTCACCTTGGCCGAAAACAAGACAAGCGTCGATAGAGACTTGGCAGGGCGCTTGAACCTACGGTTCGCTTCCGCGAACAAGACAAGGAGAGGAGCCAGGGGCGAAACTTGAGGAGCTTCTTCACAGATTGCAAAGTTCCTTAGATCTTTGGAGATGGGAACAGGAGCCCCCTAACCTAAAAGTACGGAACCAAGCCAATGCCACCATGCCTGCCCAGCCGCAGCCGCCTAAGACAAATCCAAAGGCTAGCCAAGGCCAGCTTGGGGAAGAGAGCAGCCGCGATTCTTCCTTGCGGCGACAGCTGTGGATGGCCGCCCTCAAGCCCCCCATCTACAGCGTGGCCATCATGCCCATTTGGGTGGGATCCGCCATTGCCTACGCCCAGGTGGGTGCAATGGACGTGGAGATTTTGCTGGTGTTTTTGGGGGCGGCCGTTTGCCTCCTGGCTTGGGTCAACCTCAGCAATGACGTGTTCGATGCCCAGACAGGAGTGGACAAAAACAAGCTCCACTCGCTAGTCAACCTGACGGGCAAGCCGGCGCAGGTGTTCTGGGTCGGCAACGCCTTTCTGGCCCTGGGGCTAGCCGGGATCCTCTGGCTGAGCTGGCGGCAGGGGGATCCCACGGTGTTGCTGTTGGTGCTGCTGGCCTGCGGGCTAGGCTACGCCTACCAGGGGCCGCCGCTGCGCCTGGGCTACCAAGGGCTTGGGGAGATCCTCTGCTTTTTGAGCTTTGGGCCACTGGCGGTTTTGGCTGCCCACTACAGCCAAAGTCGGACTTGGTCGCTGCCGGCCTTGGCAGCCTCGGTGGTGGTGGGGATAGCAACCAGCTTGATCCTGTTTTGCTCCCATTTCCATCAAGTGGAAGATGATCGCGCTGCCGGCAAGCGCTCGCCAGTGGTTCGCCTGGGCACCCGCCGCTCCGCCCGCCTCGTCCCCTGGATCTGCGGCAGTGTTTTTGGCCTGCTGCTGCTGTTTGTGGGGCTGGGGATTTTCCCAGCTTGGACGCTTCTGGGTTGTGCCGGGATCCCGTCTGCCGTGCGGCTTTCCCGGCTGCTGGGCACCTATCACAATCAGCCGCAGCGGATTAGTCATTCCAAGTTCATTGCTGTTGGCCTCCACTTTTGGCTGGGGCTGTTTCTGGGGCTGGGCTTTATCCTCAGCCGCTTGGGTTAGTTAAGGGGAAGACGGGGGTTGTGATCTAGATCCTCCTGCTGCTGGCAAACTGCGCTAAGCTACAGCCTAACTGCCAGGTTGAGGAGCTGGGGATCAAAGCGGAGAAGTCGTAAGGATGCGGCAATTTTTCCATTCCAATCTAGGGGTAGCGCTCTTGGGGAGCGGGCTCTTGGCGGCTTTGGTTGCCTGGGCCTTGGCTCTTGAAATTGAAGAAGTGAAAGTGGAGCCTTTTCCCCCAGATCAGCCTCTTTCAGTCAGCCGCAAGGTGGACATTGTCGGACAGCAGGGGGGACGCCGTCGTTGGCGACTCATCGCCGAACAGGTAAAGCTGGCTGCCGGGCAACAGGTGTTCGAGCAGGGAGCGCGGGGCTACTTCTATGGAGACGGTGTCGATGCCGGGGAAGGCGCGCCGAGTCCGTTTTTTGCCAGCAGCAAGCAGGTGACTTGGCGGGCCAAGCGAGCCCGCTACGATGCCACTGCCGACGAGCTGTACCTGGAGGAAGAAGTGGAGGTTAGAAGTGACGACGGCAGCTTGCTCCTGACTAGCGCCTTGAGGATTACCCCTGCAGAGCGCATAGAAGTGCCAGCAGCGTTTACCGTCAAAGGGCAAGAAATGGTGCTGCAAGGCCGCTCCGGCTCGTTTAACTTTCCCTTTGCCCTCCTCAGGGCCGAGCAGGGCAAGCTCGTTGTCCTGCCGGGGGAGGGTCTGGACGGCGCCACCTCCACCACCATTACCGCTGACCAGCTCACCTACGACCGCACCCAGCAGGTGGCCGAGGGGAAGGGCAACCTGCGCATCCGCGAAGGGGGTCTTGAGATTCGCGCTCCCCAAGGCACTTACCTACGCCAACAGGCGCAAAGCATTCTCTCGGGTGGCGTGGTGTTGCAGGAGGTGGCTGCTGGGAGCAGCCGGGATCCCCTCCTGGCCGACCTGCGCTTGGCCCAGGCTGCTCCCGCTTCCGCGGCAACTCCAAACCCCCAGAACCAGGAAGTTACCATCATTGCCGACCGCCTCACCTACGACCGCAACACGCAAGTTGCCCGCGGGGAAGGCAACCTGGAAGTTCAACAGGGGGAAACCACCATCCAGGCAGCTCAGGGCATCTACCGCCGTCGCGAGTCCCAAAGCCTGTTGACAGGGGGAGTTACCCTGCGCGAGCCTGGGCGGGTGCTCACGGCTGCTCGTTTGGAGGGCAACCACCGCGACAAGATCTTCGTCTTTGAAGAGAATGTGCTCTACCGGCAGATGGCCACCTCCACGCCGGCTGGCGGCAGCGGATCCCTGACGGAGGAGCTGCGCCAGGCTGAAACGGAGGTGCGGGCTGCCCGCCTGGTTTACAACTCCCGCACCGGCACCTCGGAGTTCAGTGGGGCCGTCGAGTTTATCCAGCGGGGGCGGAAAGCCAAGGCCAACCAGGCCATCATCACCCCTGAGAAGGTGGAGCTGCGGGGAGAGGTGGTGATCGAGCAGATCGAGGGAGACTGGCTGGCGCGGCGCCTCCAAAACCCCCAGACTCAAGCGGATGTGGATCAACCGACGGTGATCTACGCCAACCACGTGGAAATTGAGCAAGCCAGCGGCAACGCCCGTTTCTTTGGTCAGGTGGTCATTGTGCAAGCCAACCGCGCTGTCGAAGGGGATCGGGCGGAGTACTCCGACCAAGAGCAGATTTTCAGAATTACCGCTGAGCGGGCTCCTGTTCTGCTTTGCGATCGCGGCGAGCTCAATCCAATTCCCCGCAAAACTACCGAGGGGCTGCCCGGCCGCGATGCTTTGGATCACCTGTGCCGAGGCGCCAACCGCCTCAGCGGCAAGCTGGTCACCCTGAATATAAAGCAGGATGAGTACACCGTCGAAGGGGACGGAGAGCGGCAGGGGATGGTTCAATTTCGCCTCACCGATGCCCTCTGAAGGGATCCAGCCCTTGCCTTCCGTCGTCTGTGCCGGCTGGGGCGGCCAAAGTTGCACTCCAGTCCGAGGTGGTCAAGGCAAATGCCCACCCAATTGACCAAGGGTAAACGGCGCAAAGCTGCTGCGGGGGAGGGGAGCTTTTGGGGATCCCTGAGGCTTGGAGGCTTTTTTTTGGAGTTTTATCTTTTTAAGGAGATGATCCGCCCCTTCTTCCTGGGAGTGGCGGGGGGCGCAGTGATGATGCTGGGCAACCAGCTTTTTATCTATGCCGATTTGCTGGTGAAAAAAGGAGCTCCTCCTCTAACAATTTTGCACATTCTCCTCCTCAACTTGCCCGCTATTTTGGTGGTTACCTTTCCCATTGCTGCCCTCTTTGCCACCCTGCTTACCCTGGGCAGGATGGGAGCTGATAGCGAGATGACGGCGCTGCGGGCGGCTGGGATCCCCTACCGCAAAGTGTTAATTCCCCTGCTCTGCATTGGCCTGCTGATTAGCGGCCTAGCGCTCTTTACCCATGAGGTGATTGTGCCCCAGACCAACCAAAAGGTGAAGACCCTCAACACCAACCTCATCCTGGCCCAGGATGCTCTTCCCTTCAACCCCGGAGAGGTGGTCCGGGTGGACAGCGACCTCTGGTTTCACGTTGGCTCGATGGACCCAAAGACAGGCTTGATGCAGGACTTGTTGATTTTGGATCGCAAGGCTGAGACGGGCCATCTGCGCTACCCGCAAGTGATCTCAGCCCAAAGGGCCCAACGGGTGGGCCAGGTGTGGCATTTGCAAGGGGTGGTGATCCGTCGCTATGACGAGCAGGGGCGCACCTACTACGAAGGCCACGTGGCAGAGATGGAGCTCAACATTGTCAACCAGTTGGTGGGCCTGGTGTATGCCGAAAGAGTGCCCCAGGAGCAACGGGCAGCAGAGCTGTGGGAGCAATGTCAGCGATACCGGAAGGAGCAACGTCCTGCTGCCGATGTGGCTCGCTGCCTGACGGAATACCACCTCAAGTTCGCCATTCCTTTGGCCAGCTTTTTTGCCATCTTGGTAGCGGCGCCCCTGGGCTTGCAGACGGTGCGGCAGACTGGCCGCTACGGCAGTGTGGCGCTAGCGATTGTTCTGGTGTTTGTTTACTATGTACTGATGAGCCTGGGACGTGCGATGGGTCGAGTTGGGTATATTGATCCCTGGCTAGCTGCCTGGCTGCCGAACATGATTTTCGGTGGGGTAAGCCTCGGTCTGCTGTGGCGGTTTTTGCGGTGAGATCTGGTAGCTTCTTGCAAGGCTTCAGCCCATGGGCAAGGTGGCTAGCCCTTTGCTGGGGCAGCTCCCTGTGGGTGGGAACGGGGAGGGCGGTCTTTGCCCAGCCGGATCCCCTGCCTACCAACCTAGAGGGCTATCAGCGCTTTTGGGCAGCGCAAACCTCGGCCCAGCAGCTACAACTGGCTCACCGAGCTCCCAATCCAGAACCGGCTGCTCCCACCGGCGCCAGCCTGTTGGGGGATCCCATCGCTCCATCCTCCCCGCCGTCTAGCACCCCTCCTGAAAAGGCCCTCACGCCAGAAGAGCTCAGCCGGCAGCGGCTACAGCGGCTCTTGGCCGAGGGGACAGCAGCCCATGCACGGCAGCAGGCGCAACAGGCCCAGGCAACACCGTCTTCCCGGCCTACTGCAGCTATTCCTACTCTGGACTCCCTTCGCTCCTTTTGGCCTATAACTTCCCGAGCTGCTGACTTGCAGGTAGAAGAGCAGCCCAACGAAGCAAGGGGCTTCTCCCCTGTCGAGGGCCTGGCCACTGCTCAAGGGCAAAAGACGGCATTGACCTCGCCAGCCGGTGGGAACTTGAATACTAGCCCTCAGAGAACAGCTCAAAGCGGGACGGAGGTATTCACCCCCACTGCCGGATCCCTCCTAGCTCCCCAGTTGTTGGAGCGGTTCCCCCTGCTGCGGGACCTAAGCCCAGAAGCTGCTCCCCCTGCCGGCCAGGGATCCCAAATTCGCCAGCAACTGGCCACCACTGTCCAACGGCAGATCCCTCTTGACCCGGATCAAGTCAATGTCAGCGGGGATGTGCTCAGCTACCTTGCTGAACAAGATGTGGGCATTGCCGAGGGGAACGCCCAGATCCAGCTGGCTGACGGCACCCGCATCAGCGGCGAGCGGCTGGTGTTTTACCGGCGGGAACGGCGCCTGCGCAGCGAGGGCCCTTTTCGCATGGAGTGGCCTCCTGGGCCGCAGGGGCGCGGGATCCGGCAAATTGAAGGGCAAAACCTGGACTTGGATATTCCCGGTCGCAGGGCTCAATTTGAAAACTCGCTGGTGATCCTGCCTGGGGAGGAGCCGGGCACCAAGATCTTTGTGCGCAGCCAAAAGACCACCGCCCTGCTGGGGGATCAGATCTTCCTTGAGAAGGCAACCCTCACCACCTCACCAGAGCCGCCCATCACCCACTACGTGCAAGGGGATCGGGTGGAGGTGTTTCCCGACAACCAGGTTATCGTTTACAATGCCCGCGTCTTTGCTGGCGGCGAGCTGAGCAAGGAGGGCGAACTGCGGGCGGGGCTGCAGATTGCCTACCTGCCCCTTTTCATTTACAGCCTGCGAGATCACCAGTGGGTGCTGCCAGGGCGGAGCAAGGCGGAAGGAGTGTTTGTCAAGTCCAGTTGGGCCTACCGCTTCAACGAGTACAACTTTGGCGGCCTGCGGCTGGATGTCTTGCAGAAGAAAGGCCTGGGCCTTGGCTTTGTCCACGACTACATCCTCCCCATCCCCGACAGCGTCAACTATGGGCGGGCCCAGTTTTACCTGGTAACCGAGGCCGACGAGCAGCGCTTTTCTAGCCGCCTCCGCCTTGACCACAATTTCGACTTCTACGCCGCCAACATCTTCGGCCAAGAAGGCCAACTGCGGGGACAGCTTAACCTCAACCTGGACAACACCTACCGCCCTGCCGGCGGGCGCAACGACAATGCCGATCTCCGCCTCAATGCCACCTTCCAGGGGGATCTCTCGACCACCACCCTCAACATCAACCGCAGCGGATCCCAGGAGAACGGCACCTACACCTTTCCCCTCACCCTCAGTCACCTGCAGCGCTATGGGGGCGTGCCCTGGCTGCAGTCGGATCTGCGCTTGGACTACAACCAGCGGGTAAGCGTCAAAGACGGGCCAGATTTTGCCGACACACGGCTGACGCTGGGCACCCAGCTCACCCCCCCTGGCTGGGGTGGCACCTACCGCCTGGCCTACCGCGCCTACAGCAGCTCCAACGGCGACACCGAGCCGCGCCGCAATTTCGAGCTGGCCTTCAACCCCGATCCCCTCCGCCTCAGTCCCGATATCTTCCTCAGCAGCGCCCTCACCCTGACCCAAGAGCAACAGCCGAATCGAGAAGGGGGATCTGGCCTCAACTTTTTCAATCGCTACGAGCTGCGCTCCAGCCTTCAGTTCAACGACATTCAACCTGCCCCCTGGATCACCTTCGTGCCCGGCTCCATTGACTACACTCAAGTCCTGTACTCCACTCCCAACCAGGAGTCCACCGTCAGCCTCAACCCCCGCCTTAGCTTCAAGCCTGCTGAATGGAACACCATCGACCTGCGCTACAGCCGCACCTTCTACGGCAACAATTCCGCTCCCTTTCAAACCCTTTCCGCCAGCCCCCGAGATGTGGATCGCCTCAACGCCAGCATTAGCTTCTTCACCCCGCGCAATTTCTTGCCCAACGTGCCTCCCGGCTACCTTGCCTTTGAAGATGACCTGCCCGGCGAGCTGCCCATAGCCCTGACTTTTCCCGACGACACGCCGGAGGACTTGGAAGCGATTGCCTCCCGCAACCTGCAGGAGCTGCAGGCGCAAGTGAGGAACCTGCTGCGCTTTGACACCACCCTTGGCTATGATTTCGTTGCCCAAAGGTGGGATACCCTCAACGCCAACTTTACCTGGAACACCGTGCCCGAGCTGTTCAACGTCCAGGTGCAAACTTCCTACGACCTCAACAAGGGGCAATGGCAACCCATTCGGCTGGAGTATCGGGGGCGCAGCAGCACCACCTTCAACCGGGATCAACGCTCGGGTCTAGACAGCTATGAGCCGGGGATTAGCTACGCGCTGCAGGCAGTTTACGATCCCCGGTCGGGAGGAATTTCCACCTACGGCCTTGACCTGGATGCCACCCTTGGCACGCAGTGGCAAAACCACTGGCGGCTCCGCCTGGGCCTGACGGAGGCAGGGATCCGCCGCCTTGAGGTGCGCCGCGACCTGCGGGACTTGGAGCTGCGCTTGGCCTACGATCCCCTGGCGGGCTCGCTGCGCCTGGAAGGGATCCTGGTGGCCTTCCCCAGTCGCCCGGTGGGCCTGACGCAGGAGCGGGGGGAGTTTCAACTGACTTCACCAGTGGGCGCCTTCAGCTTGGAGAGGCTGGGGCTGTGAGCTGGTAAGCAGCGGGGAATTGGCTTCGGCTACACTGGAGGGCCGACGGTTCTTTGCAGCGCTCAACTCCTATGGCCAGGATCAACGACCATTTCCTCAAGCTCAAGGCTGGCTATCTCTTTCCCGAAATTGCCCGGCGCGTGCAGGCCTTCGCCGCCGCCCATCCCGAAGCTCAGATCATCAAGATGGGCATTGGCGATGTCACCGAGCCGCTGCCGGCAGCCTGTCGAGCCGCCATGATCCGGGCCGTGGAGGAGATGGGGGATCGGGCTACCTTCCGCGGCTATGGACCGGAACAGGGCTACGAGTGGCTGCGCCAGGCCATTGCCCAGCACGACTTTCAGGCCCGCGGCTGCGACATCGACGCTTCCGAGATCTTCATCTCTGATGGCTCCAAGTGCGACTGCGGCAACATTCTGGATATTCTCGGCCACGACAACACCATTGCCATCACGGATCCTGTCTATCCGGTTTACGTGGACACCAATGTGATGGCGGGCCATACGGGGCCAGCCAACGAGCGGGGCGAATACGAGGGCCTGGTCTATCTGCCGCTGACGGCGGAAAACCACTTCACCGCCAGCCTGCCCGAGCAAAAGGTGGACGTCATCTACCTCTGCTTTCCCAACAACCCCACTGGTGCAGTCGCCACGCGGGAGCATCTGCAGGCCTGGGTGGACTATGCCCGCGCCCACAACTCGCTCATCCTCTTTGATGCCGCCTACGAGGCCTACATTACCGAGCCCGGGATCCCGCACTCCATCTACGAGATCCCAGGGGCCAGGGAATGTGCCATCGAGTTTCGCTCCTTCTCCAAAACGGCTGGCTTTACCGGCACCCGCTGCGCCTTTACGGTGGTGCCCAAGTCGCTGCGAGGCCAGGCTGCCGACGGCTCCTGGGTGGATCTGTGGAGCCTGTGGTATCGCCGCCAGTCCACCAAGTTCAACGGTGTAGCCTACATTGTGCAGCGAGGGGCTGAGGCTGTCTACTCTGAGGAGGGGCAGGCGCAGGTGCGGGCTCTGGTGCAGTTTTACCTGGAGAATGCCCGCATCATTCGTGAGCAGTTGGCCAAAGCCGGCCTCCAGGCCTACGGCGGCGTCAACGCTCCCTACGTTTGGGTAAAAGCCCCGGAGGGGCTAAGTAGTTGGGAGTTTTTCGACAAGCTGCTGCACACCTGCCATGTGGTGGGCACCCCCGGATCTGGCTTTGGCAGCGCTGGCGAGGGCTATCTGCGCCTGTCGGCTTTTAACAGCCGCGCCAACGTGGAGGAGGCGATGCGCCGCATTGTCAGCGTGTTTGGAAGCTAAGGGGCTAGAGCTTTGGCGGGGGAGCAGGGATCTTCCCGGACAAGCTGGAGAGGGCAAGATCCCTAGTGTGGGGCTCTATGGGATGCTACAGACAGAAACAGGCTACGAGAGGAGACAGACCTTGCGGGTGGGGATCATCGGCACTGGCTACGCAGCTCGCTCACGGGCAGAGGCCTTGCGCAAAGATGAGCAGGTGCAAATTGTGGCTGTTGCTGGCCGAACGCCCCAGCGAAGTGCCGCCTTTGCTGCTGAGTTTGGGGCTACTGCCTATTCCGACTGGTCTTCCCTGTTTTGCGAGCAGCGGCTGGATTTGGTGTTTGTTAGCACCATCAATCGGGATCATGCAGCCATCGCCCGTGCCGCCCTGGAAGCCGGGATCCACACCGTTGTGGAATATCCCCTGGCCTTCAGCGCTGCCGAAGCTCGTTCGCTGGTGCAATTGGCCGCGGAACGGCGGTTGCTGTTGCATGTGGAGCACATCGAGCTCCTCAGCGGCGTTCACCAGTTGCTGAGACGGGAGCTGGCAGGGCTGGGCAAGTTGTTTGCCGTTCGCTACATTACCCTCACTGCCACCCACCCTGCCCCTGACCGCTGGACTTATCGGCCCGACCTCTTCGGCTTTCCTCTCACGGGGGCTGTCTCCCGCATCCACCGCCTGGTGGACCTGTTGGGGAAAGTAGAGCGGGTGAGCTGTCAACTGCGCTACGACGGTCCAGACCTGCCCCACCGCTACAGCAGTTGCTACTGCACGGCCCAACTGAGTTTTGCCAACGGGCTGCTGGCGGTGTTGACCTACGGCAAAGGGGATTCGCTGTGGTGTTCCCAGCGCCTACTGGAGTTCCATGGCCAGCGCGGTGGCCTGTTAATCAATGGCGAAGAGGCGACGCTGTTGCGTCCCGGCAGCGCCCACCCCCTGGAGACCGGCTCCCGCCGCGGCCTGTTTGAGCAAGATACCCGCCTGGTGTTGGATCACCTACGGCAGGGCAGCCCTCTTTACGTGGATACTGAGAAAATGCTCCACGCCCTTGCTGTGGCCGAAGCTGCTGAGCAATCTGCCCAGACGCAGCAGGTCGTCTGCGTCCAGGATTAGTATTCTTGTGGCGGCCTGGCTTTGGTTAGCGCCATGTCTAGGGATCGCGCTTGGCTGCTGGTGGGACAGGTGGTGGCGGCCCACGGTCTACGGGGCTGGCTGCGAGTTAAGTGTTGGTCGGATTTTCCGGAGCGCCTCACCCAGCCAGGGCCCCGCTGGCTGCAGCGGGATAGCGACCCCGAGCCCCTCCTGCATTCTCTAGTTGAGGGGCGGTTTTTTCCGAACAAGGGCCTGTACCTGGTGCGGCTAGAAGGGATCCCGGATCGCACAGCGGCAGAGGCTTGGGTGGGCGCTAAGGTGCTGGTGCCTGCTTCCCAGCGCCCCTCCCTGGGGCCGGAGGAGTACCACTACCGCGATCTCATTGGTCTAGCCGTCTACCATCAAGGGCGGCTGCTGGGGCATGTTTCGGCCATCTGGGCTGGTGGCCAAGATGTCTTGGAGATCTCTACTCCCGACAAGCGGCAGGTGTTGATCCCCTTCGTGAAAGCTCTGGTGCCAGTGGTGGATCTGGAAAAAGGCCAACTGCAGGTGCAGCCGCCACCGGGCCTGGTGGAGAGCTTTCTTGGCCCAGACAGCTAGCCCTCCTGCATCCCCTGGCTAAGTCAGCCCTCGAAGGCCGCTGTTTTGCCCTTCTAGGCTTTTGTGCTATCATGGCGGCAGTGTTTTGGGTAATGGCCTCTTCTCTGGCCTCAAGAGTCAATTTTTCCGGACTTGTGCTAGCGAGGCTGCGATTGCAATGACAGAAAACTACGGTGCAGAGCAGATCCAAGTTCTAGAGGGCTTGGAGGCTGTGCGCAGGCGGCCTGGTATGTACATTGGCTCCACGGGGCCAAAGGGATTGCACCACTTGGTGCATGAGGTGGTGGACAACTCGGTCGACGAGGCCCTGGCCGGCTACTGCAACGAGATCCAGGTTACCCTCTACCCCGACGGTTCAGTGGCGGTGCTGGACAATGGCCGCGGCATCCCGGTAGACATCCACCCAAAAACAGGGCAGCCGGCGCTAGTGACGGTCATGACCGTGTTGCATGCCGGCGGCAAGTTTGGGGGAGGCGGCTACAAAGTCTCCGGGGGGCTGCACGGCGTTGGCGTCTCAGTAGTAAATGCCCTCTCGGAGTGGCTAGAGGCCAGAGTCTGGAGAGATGGCAAGGTTTACTTTCAGCGCTTTGAGCGGGGGGCAGTCGTGGGATCCCTAAAGGCTGAGCCGCAGCCTCCGGGATCTCACCAGCGAGGCACAGAGGTACGCTTTAAGCCAGATGCCCTGATTTTCCCCGAGCGGGAGTTTGACTACGATCTGCTAGCAAGCCGTTTTCGGGAGCTGGCCTATCTCAATGCCGGCTTGAAGATTACCTTCAGCGATCTGCGGCGGGATCCCGTTCACTGCGAAGTCTATCAATTTACGGGTGGCATTAAGGAATACGTGGCTTTTATTAACCACGAGAAAACCCCCCTCCACGCCGACGTTATCTACATCCACGGGGAGCGGGATGGGGTTGAGGTAGAAGCCGCCCTGCAGTGGTGTGGAGATGTCTACACCGATACGGTCATTGGCTTTGCCAACAACATCCGCACCACCGAAGGGGGCACCCACCTGGAGGGATTGAAGACTGCCCTCACCCTCACCATCAACAGCCAAGCCCGCAAGCTCAACAAACTCAAAGATTCTGATCCCAACCTGGCGGGCGAAAACGTGCGGGAGGGGTTGACGGCCATTGTCTCGGTCAAGGTGCCCAACCCCGAGTTTGAGGGGCAGACCAAAACCAAGTTGGGCAACACCGAGGTGCGGGGCATTGTCCAGACCATTGTCTCGGAGGCCCTCACGGAGTACCTCGAGTTCAACCCCAACGTGGCTAGGGGGATTGTCGACAAGGCCATCCAGTCCTTCAACGCCGCCGAGGCGGCCCGCCGGGCCCGGGAATTGGTGCGCCGCAAGTCGGCTTTGGAGTCCTCCACGCTGCCGGGGAAACTGGCCGACTGCAGTTGCCGCGATCCCGCAGAGTCGGAGGTGTATTTGGTCGAGGGCGACTCGGCAGGGGGCAGCGCCAAGCAGGGCCGGGATCGCCAGTTCCAGGCAGTGCTGCCCTTGCGCGGCAAGATCCTCAACATCGAGAAGGCCGATCCCGCCAAGATCTACAAAAACGCTGAGATTCAGGCCATGATCACGGCGCTGGGCTTGGGGGTCAAGGGGGAAGAGTTTGATCCCAGCCAGCTGCGCTACCACCGCATCATCCTCATGACCGACGCCGACGTGGACGGCAGCCACATTCGCACCCTGCTGCTTACCTTCTTTTACCGCTATCAGAAGGCGCTCTTGGAGCAGGGCTACGTCTACATTGCCTGTCCGCCCCTCTACAAGATTGAGTGGGGCCGCAACAATGTGCGCTACTGCTACAACGAGGCGGAAAAGGAGCAAGTTCTGCGCAGCCTGCCGGCCAACGCCAAGTACACCATCCAGCGCTTCAAGGGCTTGGGGGAAATGATGCCGGAGCAGCTCTGGGAAACCACCATGAACCCGGCAACGCGCGTCCTCAAGCAAATCACCATCGAGGATGCCGCCGAGGCGGATCGCATCTTCACCATCTTGATGGGCGATGCCGTCGGCCCCAGGCGGGAATTTATTGAAGCCCACAGCGGCCAGTTGGATCTGGCGGCTCTGGATATTTAGTCCACGTGGGAGATGTGGTAGCTGCCATCAGCCTGCACCCAGGCAATCTCGGGGATCCGGCACTGGCGGGCGTAGGCCTCGATCTCTTCGGGCGTCCGATCCAGCAACTCCAGCTCCACCGCCTCTGACTCCCGCCAGCGGGCAGCCAAGGCTAGGGCTGCCGGGATCCCTGCCGGCACCAGCGGCACCACCAACCGCTTGCAGGCTGCAGCCTCGGCCTGAGGATCGGGGGGCAAAAGCCGCAGCAGGGTATCCGGCAGGAGGGTAAAACCAATCCCTGGCTGCTCGAGTTGCTGCGGGCTATAGAGGGCATAGAGCCGGTCGTAGCGCCCGCCCAGGGCGATGACCTCTCCCCCCACCACTGCCTGGAAGACAATGCCGGTGTAGTAGGCTAGAGTCTGCAGCAAGCTAAGGTCTAGCACCACCCGCACCTGATGGGCCTCTAGGATCTGGCACAACTGCCGCAGATCCCGCAGCCGCTCCGACGGCACCGGAAGCTGGGCAAGCTGAGGTAGAACCTGGTCAGGCTGGCCGCGCAGCCCCAGAATCTGCAAGCCAATTTGGCGGGCTGCTTCTGGCAAAGGGGCGGACTCCAGGTAGACGTAGTCAAGCTGGGCTATGGCGCGGCGCACTGCCGCCTGGGCCTTGGGAGCAACAGGGTTGAGCAGGCTCTCGGTCAAGCCCACATCTCCCAAAAGTAACGTCCAGTTGCTGAGGCCGACAGCGCGCACGCAATCGGCCAAAAGCAGCAAGATCTCGGCATCTGCTAGCCACCCGCCTGCACCGATGAGCTCCACTCCAGACTGGAAAAACTCTTGGCTAGTGTAGGATCCCTCCTCCCGCCGGCTATTGCGGAAGACGTTGCCGTGATAGTAAAGCCGCAGGGGCAGGGGCCCGCCCGCCAGCCGAGTAGCCGCCGCCCGCACAATAGAAGCGGTAAACTCGGGGCGCAGCCCCAGCATCGTTCCTTCCCCATCCCGCAGTTGCAGCACGGCCTCGCCGCGGATGGATCCTCCAGCCAGCAGCGTCTCCAGCCGCTCCAGGGTGGGTGTGATGATGCGTTGATAGCCGTAGCGGCGAAAAACCTGAGTTAGCTGCGCCTCCAGCCTTTCCCGCCGCTGGACCTCCCGCGGTAGAAAGTCGCGAGCGCCAGTGGGGGGGCGCAGGGAACTGGCTTCGGGGCGGGGATCACCGCCGACGCGATCGTACAGGCTGTCCTGCCGCATCCTAAAGAGGCCGGGGAAAGTCAGGCCAACTCCAGAGGGGCTCGGTAGAGCGCACTCGCCGCATCCCCGCTGCAGCAAAGCGGGCAAAGGCTGCCTCCGCCTGTTCACTAAAATCGACCAAGCCAGGGATCACTACCGGCGAGGTGCAATCTTCCAGAAGGTAGACCTTCTTGGCCAGGCTGGGATCCCTAGCTTGGATCTCCTGCAGCAAGTCGCTCACCGTCCAGGCGACGCAGTGGCTTTTGGCTTGGCCAGCGACAATCAGGGCGTCAAATTCCAGGAGGTGGTGGATAAGGGATGCATTTTTCTCATCGATGGGATCCCCCTCCGGCCCTGTCAAGACCTCCGGGCTGAGGGCAGAGTAATTTTCCGTCAAAGGGTTGGATCCCTTGAGCTCTAAGCGGGGCTGGCTGCAGCGGGCAATGGCGTGGAAAAAGATTGCCTCTTCTACTGCCGGCACCAGCGCATGGCCAATCCCGCCAAGCATGGAATGGTAGGGCCAGACCACGAGGGGATATTTTCCCCCTTTCTCCAGTTGCTCAGCATAGTGGAGGACATAGGCCTGCAGCCGCCTCAGATCCCCCTGGGTGAGGTTGGCGGCCATGGCAGGGTTGACTTGCCAGCGGCCCGAGCGGATCTCATCTGCCGAGATGGCTGTAGCTGGCTCGGGGTGGGATCCCTGGGCATCCACCCAAAAGATGGGGTGGAAGATCTGCATAGCGGTGTGGGTGTCCAAGGTGGCCACGATCTGAGTGATGTGGGCCAGGTTGCGATAGATAAACTCGCACAGGCGGCGATTGTCCTCCACGGCCCCCAGGCCGCTGGGCCCCCCCACAAACAGCTCAAAGCCAGGAATGCAGAAGGTGTTTTGCACATCAATCAGCAACAGGCCCACCCGTACTCGATCTGCTGCCGCTGGTGGGATGCGGTACTCCCGGGCCCACTGCTCCGCCTCCAGCGCCCGCTGTTGGTAGGACACCCGCCAAATTTCCCCCACCCGCCCGGGATCAAAGTGGGAGGGGAGAGGCAGAGGTGACGGCACCGGAGTTGTCAACTGCGGCGCAGAGGTGTCCATGGCGCTTCCCGTTTCTAGGGATCCCTGGCAGGCTGAACTTGCTACCATGGTAGCTCCAACTTGGGCAACCGCTTTTTGCATGCTGCCTCCCTGGCTTGCTTGAGGGTTCCATGGTCAGCCCAGACTTTTCCCCCCTACAGCCTCAAGACTATGGCCTGCTGACAGATCTCTACCAGTTCACCATGGCCGCCTGCTACGTGGGGGAGGGCCTGGAGAATCAGCCAGCGGCCTTTGAGCTATTTGTGCGGCGCTTGCCCACGGACTATGGCTACCTCATCGCCATGGGGCTAGCCCAAGCGGTGGAATACCTACAGCAGTTGCACTTTCCGCCGGAAGCCCTGCAGGCACTACAGGAGACGGGCATTTTTGCCGAGGCACCGCAACGCTTTTGGGAGCTGCTGGCTAGCTGCCGCTTTGAGGGGGATGTGTGGGCGGTACCCGAGGGAACAGCCGTCTTTGCCAACGAGCCCCTGCTGCGGGTGGAGGCTCCTCTCTGGCAAGCGCAACTGGTGGAAACCTATCTGCTGACGACCTTCAACTACCAAACCCTAATTGCCACCAAGGCGGCCCGCATGCGCGATGCTGCTGGAGATGAGGCCATTTTGCTGGAGTTTGGCACACGGCGGGCCTTCAGCCCCCAAGCAGGCCTGTGGGCAGCGCGGGCAGCTCTGGCGGCGGGGTTCAATGCCACCTCCAATGTCTTGGCAGCCCTGAAATTGAGACGCAAGCCAGCGGGCACGATGGCCCATTCTCTCGTGATGGCCATTGCCGCCCTCTCGGGGGGAGATGAGACCCGCGCCTTTCAAGCTTTCCGGCGCTACTTTCCCCAAGCGGTTCTGCTGATTGACACCTACGATCCCATCCAAGGGGCGCGCACCGCCGCCCAGCTCTTTGCAGCCACCCAGCCGGATCAACTGGGATCCCGAGGCGAAATTGGTGGCGTGCGTATCGACTCCGGAGATCTGGAAGTCCTCTCCCGCCAGGTCAAGGCCATCCTGCCCCAGGGGGCGCCGGTATTTGTCAGTGGCGATCTGGATGAATACGAGATCGAGCGGTTGCACCGCTCCCAGGCACCGATTAGCGGCTATGGGGTTGGCACCCGCCTGGTTACCGGCGAGGGGGTGAACGGAGTGTACAAATTGGTGGAGATCAACGGGATTCCCGTGGCTAAGGCCTCCTTTGCCAAAGCCACCCTGCCAGGACGTAAGCAAATCTTCCGCGGCCCAGAGGGAGACTTGCTCGGCCACGCTGACGAGACCTCACCCCCTGGCTACGAACCGCTGCTGCGCCAGATCATGCGCCGGGGCGTGCTGCTGGAGCCTCTGCCTGATCTAGAAGCCATCGCCCGCACTAGCCGCGCCTCGGTGCTGCGCTTACCGCCAGGGGTGCGGCAACTGCGCCAGCCGGATCCGTGGCCGGTGGCCCTGAGCCCAGCCCTGCAGCAGGTTAAAGAGCGTCAGCTTGGCTCTTCCTAGGCGTTAGTTCCCCTAGAGGAGGCGTGCCTTATAATTTTTGCCTTAGGAGCTGCAGCTCTAGGTTTTAAGCTGGGCAATTTGCTGTCCTACGGGTGCTAACCCCATGACCCAACGTGCCTTGATTACTGGCATTACTGGCCAGGATGGCTCCTACCTGGCCGAGCTGTTGTTGCAAAAAGGCTACGAAGTCCACGGCATTATCCGCCGGGCCAGCACCTTCAATACCGACCGTATTGACCACCTCTACGTGGACGCCCACGATCCCACGGCTAGGCTGTTTCTCCACTACGGGGATCTCACCGATGGCACCACCCTGCGCAGGATCTTGGAGCAGGTGCAGCCGACGGAGGTGTACAACCTGGGGGCCCAATCCCACGTGCGGGTGAGTTTCGATGCCCCGGAATATACTGTTGATTCAGTAGCCATGGGCACCCTACGCCTCCTGGAGGCCATCCGCGACTACCAACAGCGCACTGGGATCCGGGTGAAGTTTTACCAGGCCGGCTCCTCGGAGATGTTTGGTCTGGTGCAGGAGATCCCGCAAAAAGAGACCACCCCCTTCTATCCCCGCAGTCCCTACGCCTGTGCTAAGGTCTACGCCTACTGGCAGACGGTCAACTACCGCGAAGCCTACAACCTCTTTGCTTGCAACGGCATTTTGTTTAACCACGAAAGCCCGCGGCGAGGCGAGACCTTTGTTACTCGCAAGATCACTCGTGCCGTCAGCCGTATTGTAGCCGGCAAGCAGGACAAGCTTTATCTAGGCAACCTAGATGCCAAGCGGGACTGGGGCTACGCCAAAGACTACGTCGAGGGAATGTGGATGATGCTGCAGCAGCCCCAGCCAGATGACTACGTGCTGGCTACTGGCGAAACCCACAGCGTGCGGGAGTTTGCAGAACGGGCTTTTGCTTTGGTGGGCATGCCCATTACCTGGCGGGGATCCGGACTGGAAGAACAGGGAGTCTACAAGGATCGCGTGCTCATTGAGATCGATCCCCGCTACTACCGCCCAACGGAGGTGGATCTGCTCTTGGGGGACGCCTCCAAGGCCAAGCGGGTGCTGGGGTGGCAGCCCAAGGTAACCTTTGCCCAACTGGTGGAGCTGATGGTGCTGGCAGATCTAGAGGCCATTGGCTTGGATCCGGATCCCATCTTGGGGGAGCGGCGCACCCTCAACGGCCTGCTCAGCGAGGATCGCGCCTTCATCCGCACCCAATTGAAGCTTCGCCGCGACTGATGGCAGCGGCTCCCTTGCCCTAAAAAGGGGCTGAGAGCTTAACATAGGAGATCGCCAATTTTTTGGCGCTTCACTTAACTTTTATCTGCTGCTTTTGGAGAAAGCCTGCATGTCTCGCTACACAGGACCCCGCTTGAGGATCATTCGCCGTTTCGGAGGGCTTGACCTGCCTGGCCTGACTCGCAAGCGCCCCAAAAACACCAACCCCCCAGGTGTGCATGGGGCGGAGCGCAAGAAAAAGTCTGAATACGCCATCCGCCTAGAAGAAAAGCAAAAAGTCCGCTTTAACTACGGGGTAAGCGAGCGGCAGATGATCCGCTACATGCGCAAGGCACGCCGCTCCAAGGGATCTACGGGGCTAGCTCTGCTGCAGCTTCTAGAGATGCGTCTGGACTGCATTGTGTTTCGCCTTGGCATGGCCCCGACGATTCCGGCGGCGCGGCAGTTGGTGACCCACGGCCACATTGAAGTTAACGGCCGCAAGGTAACCATTCCCAGCTATGAGTGCAAGGTGGGCGATGTGATTACAGTTAGGAACAAGGAGTCCTCCCGCAGGCTGGTGGCTGCCTACGCCGAGTACCCAGGGCTGTTTTTGCCGGATTACCTGGAGTTTGACAAGGAGAAGCTGCGCGGCCGCATTAAGGATCTGCCTTCGCGCGAGCAAATCTGCGCGCCCGTCAACGAGCTGTTGGTAGTTGAGTACTACTCCCGCAAGCTCTAGGGATCCCTAGAGGCTGCCGATGGCCCGCCGCAGCTGGGTCAGAGCACGGTTGTAGGCAATCACCGCATTGGCAAGATTGCCCCGAGCAGTCGTGAGGGCGGCCTCGGCGTTGATCACCTCTGTCTGTGTGCCTACACCAGCCTGAAGGCGCAGCCGTGCTAGCCGCAAACTTTCTTCTGCCGAGGCGATTGCCACTTTGGCCGTCTCAATCCGTTCCCGGCTAGAGCTGAGGGTGAGGAAGGCCTCTTCTACGCTGCGTTGAATTTCATTCCGAGTGCCAACGAAATTGCTCACAGCCGCCTGCCTGTCGATCTCGGCTTGGCGAGCCTGGGCCTCCGCCCTTCCCCCATCAAACCAGGTCAAGTTAAAGTTAGCGCCAACCGAATAGCCGACATCGAAACTGTTGCGGTCGGCCCTAAAATCGTTTGCCGCGTCGAGACTGGCGAACAAACTAATTTGGGGACCGTTGCTGGCTTGGGCTAGGCGCAGCCGAGCTTGGGCTTGCTCCAGCTCTCGGCGCTGGCGCTCCAGCTCTTGACGCTTGGCAAAGGCAGCAACAATGGTTTCCTCTAGGCTCAGATCCCACTCTCCCATCGGCTCGACAGGCTCTTCAGCCAGCACATCGGTGGGACTGGGAAAGTTCAGCAGTTCGGCCAGGCGGCGACGACTCAGTTGTTGGTCGTTTTGGGCTGCCAGCAGGGCTTGTCGGTTGTTGGCCAATTCAGTCTCTGCCTGGAGGATCTCGAAGCGGGTACCCACACCGGCCCGTTCGCGGGCTTGGGCATCCCGCAGGGTGGCTTCAGAACTAGCAACCGCAGCCTGGCTAATGGCCACGCGGGCATCAGCGCTCTGCAGGTCGTAGTAGGCGTTGGCCACCGCTTGTTTCACTGTCTGCAGGGTTTGCTCGAGCTGCAGTTGGGCAACGCGCAGAGCTTCCTCAGCAAGCTTCAGGTTTTGCGCCCTGACCCCGTTGTCGAAGGCTGTGTAGTCTAGCCGCAACACGCTGGCCGAGAGGGTATGGGATGGGCGGCTGGGCCCGCTGCCGGGGGCAGGAGGTTCGCTGTACTGGTAGTTGACGCGCGTGGAGAGGGTAGGGGCAAAGGCTGCTTGCGCCAAGGCCACGCCGGCTTCAGCCCGTTTGACGGCTAGCCTTGCTTGCTGTACTGCCGGGTTTTGGGCAACGGCAATCTCCAGCGCCTCTTGGAGAGATAGGCCCTCCCTCCGCTCAATACGCACCTCCAAAGGGGATTGAGGCGCCACTAATTCTTCCGCTCTGGTGGCCCCCTGCGGGACTGGGGGGGGAGTAGCAGGGCGGGCTCCGGGAGGAACAGAGAGGGTGGGAGGCAGGTTGGGAGTGCGGATGGCTCGGCTATCTAAGAGGAGGGAGGGGGCAGAGTCAGGCACTTCCGCTTGGGCAAGGGCAGGCAGAGCCCAGAGCAAGTTGACTAGGAGGCCCCAGGAGAGGTGGAACCCTGCTAAGCTTGGCTGGCCTCGAAGACGTTGAGGCCGCCCTTTGACCAGAGGCTGCATCGCTATCGTGCTGTTGCTCTCAAACATACCCACCCGTAGCAAGCAGTATCGCAAAAAAAGGGTGGGCAACAGAACAGTTTTTCGCAAGCCCCGCAATGCTGCCGGCTGAGCCAACTAGGGTAATCGGTGAGTTGTCAACCCAGGGATCCCCCTTCTACAAGCTGGCCGGCCAGCGCACTAGAGGGGCATAGATCCCCTGGAGGGAGGCAAGGGCTTGCTCCCAGAGGGCGTGGGTCAACGACCACCTGTCCAAGCCCATGGCGCCGCACAACAGCAGCAAGTAGAGGTTGGCAAAGGTGAAGAGAGAGGCTGCCCGCTCCCGATCCTGCGGCCTCCGCAACAGCTGCATGGCTTTCCAAACCAAAAGGGATCCCAGCAGCACTGCCGCGCTTAGGTACAAGGATCCCAGTACGTGCAAGGGGTAGACCAACAACAAACTAACCGGAACCACCAGCAGCGCGTAGAGAAGAATTTGAGCGGCAGTTGGCCCTTCTCCTGCTACCACCGGCAGCATGGGCACGCCGGCGCGGGCATAGTCTTCTCGCTTTAAAATCGCCAAAGCCCAGAAGTGGGGCGGGGTCCACAGAAAGATGATGGCAAACATCACCCAGGCGGCCCAGCTCAGCTTGCCCGTAGCTGCTGCCCACCCCACCAAAGGTGGGATCGCCCCCGCAGCTCCGCCGATCACGATGTTCTGGGGGCTGGAGCGCTTCAGCCAGTGGGTATAGACCCCTACGTACACTAGGATCCCTGCCATGGCCAGACCAGCGGCTAGGAGGTTGGTGAAATAGGCCAGTAAGCTGAAGGAGACCAGAGCAAGGATCCCGGCAAACACCAGAGCGTGGCGCGCCTGAATGCGGCCAGCAGGCAGAGGACGGTGGCAGGTTCGCTCCATCAGCCGGTCGATATCGGCGTCGTACACCATGTTGAGGACATTGGCTGCTGCTGCCGCCATCCCACCCCCTAGGAGGGTGACGCCAAACTTGAACGGATCCGTATTGCCTGCCATCCACATGGCGCCAGCCGTGGTCACCAACAGCAAGGCGATGATCTTCGGCTTCACCAACTGGCTATAGCTGCGCAAAAGTTGGCCTAGGCTTGGGCACTGACTAGCCCCTGGCGTGGCGTTTTGGCAAGCGGCTGGGCGGTAGCTTTGAAGGATCTCTGCCATGGAACTACTCACCAGTCATTGCTACAGCCGCAGCCCCTGGCTGAGTGCCAGCCCTGTCTTCTCCCTGCCTAGGGGCACTGTTGCGCAGGCGCCAGGCCAGCACCGTAAAGCCCAGCAAACACCCCAGCAAAGCTGCCCCAACCATCTGGTGGGCTACTGTCAAGGGCTCCACCTGCAGCCGGTAGCGATAGGTGAGAACACCAACCCCCACCTGGGCGAGCAAAAGCCCCACCGACCCATAGCCCAGCAGCTTGAGAATCTTTGAGACCCGCCGCCGACCTGTGGCCGCCGCCACCCCCACCACCGCTAGCGTGGCTGGAGCTACTCCCAGCAAGTGGCTGTTCATGACCCCACACAACTCGCCCGCAGCCAAGCACTGGTGCAGAGCCCATCGCGAGGCCACCAAGGCCCCCAAAAGACTCTGGACATACACCAGCAACACCGCCACCAAACCCAGCCAAGGCAAATAGCCAACTGCAGCTCTCCCCTCCAAGGCCTCCGGCCGAGTAGCGCGAATGGAAGAAGCAAAGCGCGGCAAAACGAGCAACCCGAGGGTGAGCAGCGTGGCAAAAAATAGCAGGCCTGTGCCCAGGTGAGCCGTCACAATGTCAAAACGCAACAGCTCCGTCACTGTCAGCCCGCCCAGGATCCCTTGGGTCACGACCAAGACAAAAGCCCAGCTCAGACCCCAGGGCAGCCAATTGGGCAAGGCCTTGCGCTTCAGCCAGGCAAACCCCACTAGCACCAGCGTGGCCAAGCCCACACCGGCAGCCACCAGGCGGTGAAACCACTCCAGAAACACTTGCAGGTTCATCTGCTCGGTGGGCAGCAGCTCCCCATAGCAGAGAGGCCAGTCTGGACAGGCAAGTCCAGCATTCATGACTCGAGTGGCACTGCCTAGCCCCATCAACAGCCAAGTGGCCGCTGCTAGACCCAGCAGAGCTCGCCCCATGCGCAGAGAAAGCTCCCTCCCTGGCAAGGGAAAGGCCTCCGGCCCGCTGGCGCGAACGGGACAAGAAGAGAGGAGGTGAGATCGAGGAATTGAGGGGTCCATTGCAGCTGAAAAAATACTTCAATCAGATCTGCCTCTAGAGAGGTCAACACTCTGCACTAAAAAGTCAAGACCAACAGCCAATGGTAATTTCAGTTACCGAATTCAGCCTATCTAGCTGCCCACTAGCTGGGTTAGTAGCCACTCAGAGGCAGAGGGGAGGTCTTTCTGCAACGGATTCTAAATGCGGCTTTGCGGTTGGCGAAGGCTTTTTAAGAATTTCTTTGTGCTGAGCTACGCTTCCTCAGTAGACGGCCGCTGTGAAGCTAGGGATCCGGCGCTCCGACCGAGATCCCGAAAAGATCCCTAAGGACAGACCCTTCTCTCCAGCTCCTGCAAGTTGAATGGAAATGAGTACAAGCCTGCTCTGGCTCTGCTGACAGAATCTGCTGGAGTGGGCAGGCAGTAGCAGGGGGAAAAGCAGCTGTGAGTGCCCTCAAAAATATCCTTTTGGTGGGGATTGGGGTTCTGTTAGCCCTAGCCAGCCTCTGGTATGGCCAGAATCACCATCTCCTCCCCGAAGCGGCAGCCAACTCAGCTCCCCTCTTCGATAGCCTCTTCAACAGCACCATCACCATCGCCACCGGCATCTTTCTAGTGGTGGAAGGGGTGCTCCTCTACTGTGTCATCCGCTACCGCAAGCGACGGGGGGAGCACGGCGACGGGGATCCCAGTCACGGCAATGTGCTGTTGGAGATCGTGTGGACAGCAGTGCCGGCTCTGATCATCCTTTGGTTGGGCCTAGCCAGCATAGATGTCTACCAGGCTATTTACGGAGGCACCAATGTGGGCGGGCATATGCACACGGCCATGGGGATGGGCTCTTCCGAGGAAGCCAAGGCAGGGGAGCCGGGCTATGCCTATACCCCTGTGGTGCTACCTGGGAAAGAGATGGGCCAGCCGGATCTGGTCGTTCAGGTGCAGGGCATGCAATACGGTTGGCTGTTTACCTATGAATCGGGCTTGGTGACTAGTGAGCTGCACCTTCCCCTCAACAGGCGGGTGCGCTTGAATATGACGGCCCTTGATGTCAACCATGCCTTCTGGGTGCCGCAATTTCGCCTAAAGCAGGATCTCATTCCAGGCCGAGAGACCCACCTGGAGTTTGTGCCTACCCAGTTGGGGACTTACCCCATCATTTGTGCGGAGCTGTGCGGCCCCTACCACGGGGTGATGGCTACGCAATTGATTGTGGAAAGACCAGAAGACTTCGAGCGCTGGCAGCAGGAGCAACTTTTAGCCGCTCGCGGCGATAGCAGTGCCCTAGCTCTTGCTGCAGATTCTCCCCCCACTCACCATCACCCTCCGGCTGATTCCCCTGCGGCTGCTTCGGCTTTTGCCCAAGTCCACCACCAGCGTTTGGGGGTCTCGCCTGCGGATTTGACCTCTCTCAAACTCCACAAGGACTCCGTCCCGCTGACGCGAACGGGAACAGGCTGAAACTAGGAGCTTTTTTGCCATGACTCAGCTACAGGACAATCCTAGCCTCGTTGCTGCCCCCAGGGGCAGCCTGGATCCGCCTGCAGAACCTTGGTGGCGCTTCTTTACCTTCTCTACGGATCACAAGGTCATCGGGATCCAGTATTTGGTGACCACCTTTTTCTTCTACTTGGTGGGGGGAGCGCTGGCTGTAGCAGTACGAGCCGAGCTGGCTACCCCAGAGGCGGACTTTCTTGGCTTTGAGCGGTACAATGGCGCCTTTACCCTGCACGCCACGATCATGATCTTTTTGTGGATTGTGCCGGCTTTGGTGGGGGGCTTCGGCAATTACCTCGTGCCGCTGATGATTGGGGCGCGGGACATGGCCTTTCCCAAGCTCAATGCAGTGGCCTTTTGGCTGGTTCCGCCTACTGGGATCTTGCTCTTGGCTAGCTTGTTTCTAGAACCCCCATCTGCTGGCTGGACTTCCTACCCGCCTCTGAGTTTAGTTAGCGGCAAGGTGGGGGAAGAGCTCTGGATCCTGAGTATCTTGCTGGCGGGGACGTCTTCAATCCTAGGCGCAGTTAACTTCATCACCACCATCCTGAAAATGCGCATGCCCGGCATGAGGATGCAGGACATGCCGCTGTTTTGCTGGGCCATGCTAGCAGCGTCTGTTCTCACCCTCATTGCAACACCAGTTTTGGCCGGCGCGTTGATCTTGCTGAGTTTTGACCTGTTGGCGGGCACGTCCTTTTTTAACCCCAGCGGTGGCGGGGATCCGGTGGTGTACCAGCACATGTTCTGGTTTTACTCCCACCCGGCGGTTTACATCATGATCTTGCCGGTCTTCGGTATCATCTCCGAGATTTTGCCGGTGCATGCCCGCAGACCTATCTTTGCCTACAAGGCCATCGCCTATTCCAGCTTGGCTATTTGCTTTTTGGGGTTGATCGTCTGGGCGCACCACATGTTTACCAGCGGCACCCCGGACTGGATGCGGGTGTTCTTCATGATTGCTACTATGTCCGTTGCTGTTCCCACGGGGATCAAGGTGTTTAGCTGGCTAGCCACTCTGTGGGGCGGCAAAATCCACTTCCGGTCGGCCATGCTGTTTGGCCTTGGCTTTATCTCGATGTTTGTCATTGGGGGGTTGAGCGGCATTATCCTCGCTTCAGTGCCCCTGGATATTCACGTCCACGATACCTACTTTGTGGTGGCCCACCTGCACTACGTGTTGTTTGGTGGCAGCGTGTTCGGGATCTATGCCGGCATCTACCACTGGTTCCCCAAGATGACCGGGCGGCTGCTGAACGAGTTTTGGGGGCGGGTGCATTTTGCGCTAACCTTTGTCGGCTTCAACATGTGCTTTTTGCCAATGCACAAGCTGGGCCTGATGGGGATGCCCCGCCGCGTGGCCCAGTACGATCCCCAATTTGCCGACCTCAACTGGATTAGCTCCGTGGGGGCCTTTATTCTTGCCATTTCCACGCTGCCCTTCTTGGTTAACGCCATCTACTCCTGGGTGGCCGGTCCCAAGGCCGGAGACAACCCCTGGCAGGCCTTGACGCTGGAGTGGACGACCTCTTCCCCACCGCCCCCCCACAACTTCTACGGGGATCCCATTCTGCTGACTGGTCCCTACGACTACGGCCTGCACAGCAAGGAAACCCTGGATTACTTTGCTGCCCAGTTGAAGAGCTTGCGGGAGCTGGCGTTGGCAGAAGCGGAGACTACCTCTTCTTAGCCAGTGGCTTGCTGGCTGGGTATCCCTATTCCTGTCTTGATCTCGGCTGGCCTGCCCCCATGGTCTTGGGAGGAATTCAAGAAAAGGACTACGTCCCGCTAACGCGAACGGTTTGATTGGGCAAGAATATGCAAGGATCCCTCAGTTCTGATGCTGTGATGCTCGGTCACCCTCAGGCTCACGCCGCTCATGCTGAGCACCCAGATCATCGCGTTTTTGGTCTATTGATGTTCCTGGTAGCGGAAGGCTGTCTATTCTTGGGCCTGTTCATGGCCTACTTGGCCTACAGCCTTACCGCCCCAGTCTGGCCACCGGAAGGGACGCCGGAGTTGGAGTTGCTTTTGCCCAGCATCAACACGGTGATTTTGCTATCCAGCAGCTTGGTTATTCACAAAGCCGGGTTGGCCATCAAGGCCGATGATGTCAAGGGCCTGAGACTGTGGTTTACTCTCACTGCCCTGATGGGTGCCATCTTCCTGGCTGGGCAGCTCTACGAGTACAGCCACCTGGAGTTTGGCCTCACCACCAATTTGTTTGCCAGCACCTTCTATGTCTTGACCGGGTTTCACGGGCTGCACGTGGCAGCAGGGTTGCTGTTTATTTTGGCGGTGCTTTGGCGCTCCCTGAAGCCAGGGCACTACAGTGCCCAACATCACTTTGGCGTCGAGGCCGCTGAGATCTATTGGCACTTTGTGGATGGGGTGTGGATTGTGCTATTTATCCTGCTCTATCTGCTTTGAGTACCGAAGCTCAGAGAATTGTCAGAACTGTCCCTAGACTGAGCAACAAGGGCGGAGAAGTTCAAGATTTCTGGAGAATAGCCACGATCTGAATCAGAGCCTCTTGAAACACTTCTCGCTCTGGCTGACCTTGCTTGAGCTGATATTCCAGTTGTAAAAGTTGCTCCATCACCCCCAGCAGCGCCGAGCTTTTTAGGGATCCCACCTCTTTCTGTAAGAAGTAAACCCGGTTGGGATTGGCGATCTCTGCTTTTTGGGCGATGACTTTGGGATCCCGTTCTCCTTCTTCAAGCAGCAGCCGCACCCACAGCCAGGTGCGGAATTGGCCCACCAAAACCGCTAGAATCTTCAGGGCTGGCTCGTTGGAATCCAGCAGATGGGTCAGGATCTGCAGGGCCCGATCCAAGTTGCCCTGGCGCAGGGAGGCGGCCAGTTGAAAGCTGTTGTAGGCGCTAGCAGGAACCAGGGCCTCGATTTGCTCAGGGGAGATGGGATCCCGTTGGCCTGCCGTAAACAAAGCCAGCTTTTCCAATTCCATTGCCAATCGGCGACTATCGTTGCCCACCGCCTCAGCTAACTTCTGGGCTGCCTCTGGGCTGAGCTTGAGATCCCGCTGCTGGGCCTCGCTGTGTACCTGCTTGAGAATGCCCTCTTCATCCCAGGGGGCCAGTTGGGAAAACTCGCGGACAATGGCCACTTTTTTTAGGAGCTGGGTAGATTTGAGCCGCCCATCCGGCTTGCTGCTAGTGGTCAAGAGCAAATGGGTGGTGGGAGGCAAATAGGCTAACGTCCGCTCCAGTTCTTTGGATAGCTCTTCCGGGCAATGCTGGGTAAGCGTTGTCTCTTCCAGCCAAACCAAGCGGGCATTGGATCCCAGAGGCGGCGTCATGGCCTGGTTAAACCCAGCAAGCGTGGCTTCCGGAGGCAGGCGATCGTAGTTAAAGGCTGCCCAGTTGGGATCCAGCACTTGATCGCGCAGCGCTTGCACCGCCTGCATCAAGCGATAGCTGTCATCCCCCCAGTAAAGGTAAACGGGCATGCCCGCAGATTTCCACGCCTGTGTTCAACCTAACCGACAGCCTGCATTCGATGGGGGGAGCTTGTCCAAGTTTGGGAATGAGTAGAACTCACCCCTATCTTTAGGAAAGAGTAGCTAATGCTACATTCTCGTCGATGCAACATGCGTATAAGTAGGCTGTGCCAGCCATTTCTGTAAAGCAGCAAATTCTGTGTTCCCACTGAGGAAATCTCAAAGGTCCTCATACTAAATTGAGGCCGCAGGAGTGTGTCGAGGGCGATGAAAAACACTGGTGATCTGGAGTTTAAGGTACAGGTTTTGGCCCGCTGCCTGGGATCTGCTTTGGGGCTAGGCAGGCCTCTTCGCGTTCAGATCCACTATCGCGATCTCTACCGAGAGCAATTGAATGAAGGTAAGCTGGAGGCTGGAGTTGGTTTCCTGGTTACCTAAAAGTGAAGGGATCGCAGCTTCAGCCCGTAGTCTCCCCTGTCTAAGCGGCAGATCGCCCTTTCACAGAGGGAGGCGGTAGTAGCTCCAGAAGCCACTTCCTGCTTGGTCTAGCGCGCACCCCATACTGCTTGGTTTCCTAAAGTTCTAGGAGCAAGATCTAGCACTCAGCTTCCCAGTCCCAACTCCCGGAGCTATAAACTCGGAACAAAACTTGGGGTAGGGGTGCCTACCTGCTCAACACAGCAGGGAGCTATGGATCGAGCAAAGCGAGCTTGGCAGGGTTTTCTACTGCGGGATTTCCCTATCGAGTCCTGGTGGCAGGGCAGCTTCTTGGGTCGTTTGTCGGGCTCCCTACGGAGTTGGGGCAAGAGTAGCCTACTTGTACAAACCTCCGACTGGATTGGCTTGGGCTTGGTGCTGCTCTACTGGGTCTTTTCTGCGCAGAGCTCCACTGGCATCCTGGGGCTAATTTTGCTGGCCATGGCCGCTCTGGTGGGCCTGGGCGCTTTGGTGGAAATGCCGATGGGTCTGCCGCTGCACCTGCCCCTGGGCCTTTTCTGGGGAATTGCCACCTTGGCAACCATTCTCTCCCCGGTTTCCTACGCAGCACTGAAGGGCTGGCTGAAACTGACACTTTACCTAGCCGGCTATTTGTTGTTGCATCGTCTGCTGCGCAAGCCCCAGTTCCGGGATTGGATTGTCGGATCCCTGCTTTTGGTCAGCTTGGCGATGGGGGTCTATGGCCTGCGGCAGTACTTTTACGGGGCAGCAGAACTGGCCACCTGGGTAGATCCGGAGTCAGGCTTGGCGGGCCTGACGCGGGTGTACAGCTATCTGCGCAACCCCAATCTGTATGGGGGCTACCTGGTTCCGCTTGTTCCTCTAGGTCTAGCCGCAGTTTTCCTCTGGCCAGGCTGGGGAGTAAAGCTCCTAGTTGGTTTTACAACAGCCGTCAACCTCCTCTGCTTGGTCCTGACCTACAGTCGCGGCGCCTGGATTGGCGGCCTAGCAGCGCTGGGAATGATGGCGGTGCTGCTGGCGCAATGGCACACCCCCCGCCTGCCGGCCCGCTGGCGACGATGGACAGTGCCGACCTTGTTGGGAGGGGGCGCAGCTGCGCTGCTGCTTGCGATCTTGACGGTACGCCCCCTGCGGCTAAGGGTTCGGAGTCTCTTTTGGGGAAGGCTGGATACCAGCAACAATTTTCGTCTCAACGTCTGGGCGGCAGTGTTGGACATGATCCGCGACTTTCCCATCTTGGGGATCGGCCCCGGCAATGTTGCCTTTAGCCGCGTCTATCCCCTTTACCAGCGGGGCAACTTCAGCGCCCTCGGGGCCTATTCCGTGCCGCTGCAACTTACCGTGGAGACTGGCTTGCTTGGATCCCTGGCTTTTGCCTGGTTTTTGCTGGTGCTCTGGGATCACGGCTGGAGATGCTGGAACAGGTTGCTTAGCTCCCGGGATCCCGAGGGCCTGTGGGTGGCCGCAGGCTTAGCGGCTTGCACTGGCATGATGGCCCACGGGCTGGTGGACACCATCTGGTACCGCCCTCAGGTGCAGATGCTGTGGTGGCTGGCGGTGGCTCTCGTTACAGCCAAGCTGGCTTCCTCCAGGACTCAGCCTTCGTCTAATAGTCCCAGAGGGAAGCTCCTCTCGCCGTCCCAAGACTGTATCTGAAGTTACAACTTGCGGGGGATAGCGATGCTAGAAGTGAGCCGAGCTATCTGGGGCAGAGAAAGCAAATGAAGAAGATTGAAGCTATCATTCGGCCCTTCAAGCTTGATGAGGTGAAGATAGCCCTGGTTAATGCCGGAATTGTCGGCATGACCGTAACCGAGGTGCGGGGGTTTGGTCGGCAGAAAGGACAGACTGAGCGCTATCGGGGATCCGAGTACACCGTCGAGTTCCTGCAGAAGCTAAAGGTGGAGATCGTGGTCGAGGATGACCTGGTGGATACGGTGGTGGAGAAGCTAATTGCAGCAGCTCGCACGGGCGAAATTGGGGACGGCAAGATTTTCATCAGCCCTGTCGAGAAAACCATCCGCATCCGCACCGGTGAAATGAACCAAGACGCCCTGTGAAGGAGCTGTTTTTGCAGTCTCTCACCTCAGCCTCATCTTGGCTTGGGAGGTGGCAGGGCGTATCTTTTTGTTGTAATGGCGTTGCCAAAAGTACCGTCTTGCTAGGTGAGTCGAAAAACATGTCTACAATGATGATCCAAAGGCTCAAAGGCCAAGTAGTGCAGCGGCTCTGGCGACCAGCCCAGTGGGGCTTAGCTGCTGCGCTGACGATTTCCCTGGTTTTTCTACTTGGTCAGGAGAGCGCCTTCGCTCAGGAGGCCGAAGCTGTCCAGAAAAACGCCAACACCATCTGGACACTGGTGGGGGCAGCCTTAGTGTTCTTCATGCAAGCTGGCTTTGCCATGGTGGAGACGGGCTTTACCCGCTCCAAAAATGCTGCCAACATCATGATGAAAAACCTAATGGACTTCTGCATGGGCTGCTGCGCCTTCTGGTTCATTGGGTTTGGCCTGATGTTTGGCCAGAGTGGCGGCTTCTTCGGCAGGAGCTGGTTTGCTTTTAGCTGGCAGCAAGCCCACGAAGCAGGGGACTGGCCTTTTACGTTCTTCGTCTTTCAGATGGTCTTTGCCGCCTCCTCTGCCACCATCGTTTCCGGGGCCATGGCGGAGCGCACCAAGTTCGTGGCCTACCTCATCTACTCTGTCGTCATCTCTGGGCTGATCTACCCCATCTCGGGGAGCTGGGCCTGGAATGGCCTGTTCGGCGACTACAACGGCGGCACCAAGGGCTGGTTGGAAAACCTGGGCTTTATCGACTTTGCCGGGTCAGGGGTGGTGCACCTGGTGGGAGGCGCTGCCGCATTGGCCGGGGCAATGGTGGTTGGCCCTCGCATTGGCAAGTATGGCCCTGACGGGGAGCCGCGGGCAATTCCTGGGCACAACCTGCCCCTGGGGATGCTGGGGGTGTTCATCCTCACCTTTGGTTGGATTGGATTCAACGCTGGCTCGACCACCGCTGCCAGCCCTGATGTTGGCTGGATTGCTATGAACACGCTGCTGGCAGCTTCGGCAGGAGCCATTGGCGCGATGATCACCTGCTGGGTGCATTTTGGCAAGCCAGACATGACCTTTGCCGCTAACGGCGTGCTGGCTGGCTTGGTAGGGATCACCGCTCCTTGCAACACCGTCCACCCGCTGGGAGCTTTGATCATTGGGTCGGTTGCCGGGATTCTGGTGGTGATCTCGGTGGTGATCTTGGATACGGTGCTGAAAGTTGACGACCCGGTGGGCGCCATTTCAGTACACGCTACCTGTGGCCTCTGGGGGCTGTTGGCGGCAGGGATCCCTTGGTTTGCCCATGCCGAGTCAGGAGTGACCTGGGCGCAATTTGGGGTGCAGGTCGTGGGGGCTCTAGCCTATTTCTTTTGGCCCTTTATCACCTGCTTGATCCTGTTTTTGATCCTCAAGGCAACCGTTGGCCTGCGCACCAGTGCCGAAGAGGAGCTGGCCGGCTTGGATGTGGGCGAGCACGGTAACGTGGCCTACCCGGATTTTGTAAGCGCTGCAGCCAATTTGGAGCAGCCTTGAGGCGGGGCCGAGGGTTGCTGTGCCGGCAATCCTGAAGGGGGCCAAGGGAGGCCCCCCCTTGCTTTAAACTGGAAGGCGGCTCGATGTTCTTGCAACTTCATGCACCTCTTGATCCCGGCGGCCGGCAGTGGCAAGCGGATGGGGGCGACAGTCAACAAGCTGCTGTTGCCGCTTTTGGGCCGGCCAATTTTGGCTTGGACGCTGGAAGCTGCAGCTCGGGCCTGCTCCATTGAGTGGATTGGCATTCTCTGCCAGCCCCACGACTGGCCAGCCATCGAGGCCATCGTAGCGGCAGTTGCTCCGGCCAAGCCAGTACAGCTTCTGGTGGGAGGGGCCACGCGGCAGGAGTCGGTTTACAGGGGAGTTGAGTATCTCTATAGCCTGGGAACGGTAGAACGGCTGCTGATCCACGATGGAGCCCGCTGCCTGGCTACGCCGGCGCTCTTTGATCGCTGCAGCGCTGCCCTACAGCAGGTGGATGGCTTGGTTGCGGCGATCCCTGTCAAAGACACGATTAAAGTGACCGAGAGCGGCCCCAAGGGGATCCAAATCCAAGCGACGCCAGAGCGCAGTCGACTGTGGGCAGCGCAAACGCCCCAGGGCTTTCGCCTGCCGTTGCTGTGGCAAGCCCATCGGGAGGCCCTGGCCCAAGGTTGGCAGGTAACTGATGATGCGGCTCTATTCGAGAAGCTGGGTTGGCCGGTTTACATCGTGGAAGGGGAGGAGTCCAATCTCAAGCTGACCACTCCCTTGGATATGCTGCTGGCAGCCCAAATCCTCCAGCAGCGTCTCGTCCCAGCCCCCTAGCTCCTACTGTTAGGAGGCACGCTGCGAGAGTAAAGAAAGAGAGTCAATGCCCAAGTCACCTTCGCCCTACTGGCCTGTCCACATTGTTGGCGCTGGCCCCGGGGATCCAGAGCTCATAACCCTGCGCGGCCAGAGAGTCCTCTCGCAAGCAGATGTAGTCTTCTACGCCGGATCTTTGGTGCCAGAGGGAATGCTAGCCCACTGTCGCCCTGGGGTTGAGGCCATCGACACGCGCTCCCTTACCCTAGAGACGTTGCTGCCGCAAATTGTGGAACGGGTCAAGGCAGGGCTGCGGGTGGTGCGGCTGCAGGATGGGGATCCCTGTCTTTACGGCGCTCTACACGAGCTGCTGGTTCGGTTGGCTGAGGCAGGGATCCCCTTTGAGATCGTGCCGGGGGTGAGCGCCTTTCAGCTAGCAGCGGCTCGTCTAGGGGTAGAGCTGACGGTGCCGGAACTGGTGCAGACCATCATTCTCACCCGTGCCAGCGGCCGGACGCGCGTGCCGGAAGCAGAAGCTTTAGCCAGTCTAGCGGCTCACCGCGCCTCTTTGTGTCTGTACCTGAGCGCCCGCCACGTGGAACGGGCCCAGGCGGATCTCCTAGCCCACTATCCCGCCGATACCCCCGTTGCCATCTGCTACCGTTTGGGGTGGCCGGACGAGCAGATCTGGCTGGGATCCCTGGCGGAGATGGCTGCCCTTAGCCGCCAAGCTGGCCTAGAGCGCACGGTGCTCTATCTCATCAGCCCAGTGCTGCGGGGCCTGGCAGGAGGTGGCTCGGCTCGCTCGCGGCTCTACAGCCCTGACCACGCCCACCTCTTCCGCCCCAAGCTTCGCCACTAGACTCCCAGTCAGGTAGCTTCCCGCTCTGGCTAGGCGGGAAGGTGTACACTGGGTGCGGGCGTAGGCTGCCTCGAGGGAGATGCGGACTTTTCCTTCGCCGGAGGTGCTTCGACGGCTGCCAGCAGGGGCTGCCGATGGAGCCATCATTCTCGGCACGTTGGTTCTCCTGGCGGTAGTGGCCCAGGTGGGGGCAGGGGCTTTTGAGCAGTTTCAGCCGCCAGCTGTGGTGCCCCGAATCGACTTGGATCCGCGCAAGCTGCCCTACTATGCCGCCCGCTCCACCTTGCGCATGTTCATTGCCCTCGCCTTCTCCACTCTTTTCACCCTGATCTACGGGTACGTAGCTGCGAAAAGTCGCTGGGCAGAGCGAATTTTGATCCCCTTGCTAGACATCCTGCAATCAGTGCCGGTGTTGGGGTTCCTCTCCATTACTGTCACTGGCTTCATTGCCCTTTTTCCTGGCAGCTTGCTGGGACTGGAGGCGGCTTCTATCTTTGCCATCTTCACCAGCCAGGTCTGGAACATGACCTTTTCCTTCTACCAGTCCCTGCGCACTTTGCCGCAAGAGCTCGTGGAAGCTGCTACCCTGTATCGCCTCTCAGGCTGGCAGCGCTTTACCCAGTTGGAGCTGCCGGCGGCAATGGTCGGTCTCATCTGGAACGCCATGATGAGCTTTGGCGGGGGGTGGTTCTTTGTGGCCGCTAGCGAGGCCATTAGCGTGCTCAACCAGGAGTATACGCTGCCGGGCCTGGGATCCTACGTGGAAGCCGCCATTCAAGCCGAGGACTTGCCCAAACTGGGGTGGGCGATCCTAACCATGGCAGTGGTGATCCTGCTGGTGGATCAGCTCTTCTGGCGGCCTCTGGTTGCTTGGTCAGACAAGTTTCGCCTGGAACAGAGCGCCGGGGCGGCTGTGCCGGAGTCCTGGCTGTATGATCTGCTCACCACCGCCCGGATCCCGCGGCTAATTGGCAGGGGGTTTTCCCCTTTGGCAGAGGGGGTGGATCGGCTGTTGGCCTACCTGACCCGCCCCCGCTGGGGAGATCCCCTCAGCCCCGAGGCTGAGCGGCGCCGTGAGCGGCTATTGACCCGGCTCTCCTGGTTGGCTGTTGGCGGCCTTGGGGTTTGGATTGTCTATTTCGTATCCACCACCGTCGGCTTTGGGGAGGTGATGCTAGTCTTTGGCCTGGGGATCCTCACGCTGCTGCGGGTTAGCGTGCTCTTGGCTTTAGCCACTGTGGTCTGGACGCCAATTGGGGTGGCCATTGGCTTTAATCCACGCCTAGCGAAGCTGCTGCAGCCAGTGGTGCAGTTTCTAGCAGCTTTTCCGGCCAATTTTCTTTTTCCCTTTGTCACATTGCTTTTCATCCGCGCCCAGATCAGCATTGAGTGGGGCAGCATTTTGCTGATGTCTCTGGGAGCGCAGTGGTACATTCTCTTTAACTCCATTGCCGGCGCCCAGAGCATCCCCACCGATTTGCGAGAAATGGCTATGAATTTGGGTCTGCGGGGATGGAAGCTCTGGCAAAAGCTGATCATCCCAGGGATCTTCTCCGCCTGGGTCACTGGAGGAATAACAGCTAGCGGCGGTGCTTGGAATGCCAGCATTGTCTCCGAGATTGTAACCTGGGGAGCGAAAACTCTAAAAGCTACGGGCCTAGGCACCTACATTGCCGAAGCAACTGCAGGGGGAGATTGGCCCCGCATTACCTTGGGCATTGGCATGATGAGTCTGTTTGTGGTAGGCATCAATCGCCTCTTCTGGCGGCGGTTGTATCAATTGGCAGAGGAAAAATATCACCTTTAGTCTTTATCAATCTCTTTATCAATCTATGAGCTCGGCAACTTCCCCTGTTTTGATTAAGGTTGAGAACGTCTACAAGCGCTTTCCTTTGCCCGAGGGCAAGGGAGAGTTTACAGTCTTAAGCCAGATTGATTTGGAGGTGCGGGCAGGGGAAGTCTTGGCTCTGCTGGGCCGCAGCGGCAGCGGCAAGAGTACCCTGCTGCGCATCATGGCAGGCTTGATCCCCCCTAGCCAAGGGCAGGTGTGGAGCAATGGCCGACCCCTGCGCGGCCCCAACCCCGACGTGGCCATGGTGTTTCAAAGCTTTGCCCTTCTGCCGTGGCTGACAGTACAAGAAAATGTGGAGCTGGGGCTAAAAGCGCAAGGGATCCCGCGCGAGATCCGGCGGCAAAAGGCTCTCAAGGCCATCGACCTGGTGGGGCTGGATGGATTTGAGAATGCCTACCCCAAGGAACTCTCGGGGGGCATGAAGCAGCGAGTGGGCTTTGCCCGCGCCTTTGTCTTGGAGCCGAAGGTGCTTTTCATGGACGAGCCCTTCAGCGCCCTGGACGTGCTGACAGCGGAGAACCTGCGGGGGGAGATCGACGAGCTGTGGAACACCCACGCCTTTCCTTCTCAGAGCATTCTCATCGTGACCCACAACATCGAAGAGGCGGTGTTTTTGGCGGATCGGGTAGTGATCCTGGGCTCCAAACCAGGGCGGATCCGGGGAGAGGTGAAAATCGACCTGCCGCGACCCCATGAACGTACGGATCCCCGATTTAAGTCCCTGGTGGACTACATCTACGAGATCATGACCAATCCGGAGATCCCGGTAACCAGTGAGGTGGCTGTCCCCAGGGCCCCCTCTCCCTACGCCTTGCCCCTACCCCACGCGCGGGTGGGCGGCATCAGCGGTCTGCTGGAGCTCATTGTGGAATGGCCGCAGGCAAGAGTGGAAATTGCCGAGCTGGCTGAACGGCTGCAACTGGCAGTAGACGACCTGCTGCCGATTCTGGATGCAGCAGTGCTGTTGGGCTTTGCCGAGGTAACCGGCAGGGTGGTCCAACTCACCGAGATTGGCCAAGACTTTGCCAACACCACCATCCTGCGCAGCAAGGATCTCTTCCGGCAACAGCTACTGGCACGGGTGCCCGTGTTCCGCAGCATCCTGCAGACTCTGGAAGAAAAAAACAGCCGCTCCATGCGGGCGGACTTCTTCTTGGATCTCTGGGACGAGCATTTCCCGCATGAAGAGGCCGAGCGGCAGTTTGCCACTGCCATTGACTGGGGCCGCTATGCAGAGCTCTTTGAATACGATGCCTCAGAAGACCGACTCTACCTGCCGGAGCCAGGCGAGAGTTCCTCTGCGCAATAGCCCGTTGGCCTCAACGTTCCCTCTGAGCCTTTGTTAGATTTCGGAAAGTCCCGAAATTCGGTGATAGGATCACAGCACGCTAGAGGTATCTGGGGGCTCCCCTCCTCAGAACCTGATCTGATTCGTACCAGCGTAGGCAAGCAAGCACCGGAGTTAGGCCATGCGCAGCGAATGGGTGGCCCGCCGTCGTGGGCAAGCAAACGTTACTCAGATGCACTATGCCCGCCAGGGCATCATTACCGAAGAGATGGAGTATGTGGCTCGCCGGGAGCAGCTGCCCCCGGAACTCATCCGCTCGGAAGTAGCTCGGGGTCGCATGATCATCCCCGCCAACATCAACCACACCAACCTCGAGCCGATGTGCATTGGGATTGCTTCCCGCTGCAAAGTCAACGTCAACATCGGCGCTTCCCCCACCTCTTCCAGCTTGGCTGAGGAACTGGAAAAGCTAAAGTTGGCCATCAAATACGGCGCCGACACGGTTATGGATCTGTCTACCGGCGGCGGCAATTTGGATGAAATTCGCACGGCCATTATCCAAGCCTCGCCGATTCCTGTCGGCACGGTACCCATCTACCAAGCTCTAGAAAGCGTCCATGGCAATGTCGAAAAGCTTTCAGAAGAGGATATTTTGCACATTATCGAAAAGCAGGCTCAGCAAGGGGTGGACTACATGACCATCCATGCTGGGATCCTCATTCAACATTTGCCGCTGGTGCGCAACCGGCTAACGGGCATTGTTTCTCGCGGCGGCGGGATCCTAGCCCGTTGGATGTTGGTCCACCACAAGCAAAATCCGCTTTATACTCGCTTCCGCGACATCATCGAGATCTTCAAGAAATACGACGTTTCCTTTAGCCTGGGCGATGCCTTGCGACCAGGATGCTTGCACGATGCCTCTGACGAGGCCCAGATGGCCGAGCTAAAAACCCTGGGCCAGTTGACCCGCATGGCCTGGGAGCACGATGTGCAGGTGATGGTGGAAGGGCCAGGGCACGTGCCGATGGATCAAATTGAGTTTAACGTGCGCAAGCAAATGGAGGAATGCGACGAGGCTCCCTTCTACGTCTTGGGACCTTTGGTTACTGATATTGCTGCCGGCTACGACCACATCAGCTCTGCTATTGGGGCGGCCTTGGCCGGTTGGTATGGGGCGGCAATGCTTTGCTACGTCACCCCCAAAGAACACTTGGGTTTACCCAATGCAGAGGACGTGCGCAATGGCCTCATTGCCTACAAGATTGCCGCCCACGCTGCGGATATTGCCCGCCATCGGCCTGGGGCCAGGGATCGCGACGATGAGATGGCTAGAGCCCGCTATAACTTTGATTGGAATCGACAATTTGAGTTGTCCCTAGATCCAGAGCGAGCTCGCGAATACCACGACGAGACCTTGCCGGCAGATATCTACAAAACGGCAGAGTTTTGCTCGATGTGCGGGCCTAAGTTCTGCCCCATGCAAACCAAAATGGATGCAGAGGCCTTAGACGAACTAGAGCGCTTCTTGGCCAAGCAGCCAATGGGATAAGCGCCGGTTATCTGCATAGGAGCAAGGTTAGCTCTGTATCAAACAGAGTTCCCCGTTCCTGGGGAGAAGGGGATCCCCTGCGCAGGCTATGCTGGGCTATAGGGATTGAGCAGGGAGGAGGATATGGCACTTAGGCAACTGGGACATGTTGCCATCCGTGTCGGAGACGTCTCCAAAGCGGTAGAGTTCTACGAAAAGTTGGGGATGGTCAATGTCTGGAAGGATCCCGACTGGGCCTACATGAAAGCTGGGGACGACGGGCTGGCGCTGTTGGGTCCAGGCTACCGGGCGGCAGGGCCCCACTTTGGCTTTGTCTTCAGCACTAGGGAGGAGCTGGAGGAGCACCATCGGCGCCTGCAATCCCAGGGGATCCCGGTGGGCGAGATCCACACCCACCGAGATGGCACCGCCTCCTTCTATGGCAAGGATCCCGATGGCAACCTGTTTGAATTTGTCTACGAGCCGCCAGGCACTTTTGACCGAGCCAAGGCCAAGACAACGGAAGCAACTGCTTGAAACGGTGGCGCAAACTCTGGAAGTAGAGATGGTGGGAGGCCTCAGTTTTCTCCCACCTTTTTGCTGAGCAGCCCAGCCGCCCAATCCAAAAGATGGTTCACTGCTTCCGCGGTTTGGGCTTCCGCATACAGCCGCAGCAGGGGCTCAGTGCCGCTGCCGCGGATCATCACCCAACTGCCGTCGGCAAGCGTAAACTTGTGGCCGTCTTTGTCGAAATGCTTGATCACCTTCTGTCCCAAAATCTCAGACGGGGGATCCCTCTGCAGCCGTTGGAATAGCTGGGTTTGTTGACTTTGATCCCCTAGGGGCAGGTCGCGGCGCTGGTAAACCGAGCTAAACCTCTCTCGTTCCTGCAAAGCTCTGTAGAGGGCGCTCAGGTCTTGCCCGGTTTCGGTAACGGCTTCGATCAAGTACAGCGCCGAAAGCAGGGCATCCCGCTCGGGGATGTGGCCCAGGTAGCCAATGCCACCCGATTCCTCTCCCCCCAGCAACACCTGGGTGCTCAGCATGCGCTCGGCAATGTACTTGAAGCCCACGGGTGTTTCCGTAACCGGCAGGCCATAGCGCCCGGCCACCTTGACAAACAGCTCCGAGCCACTGAGGGTTTTGACGACTTCCCCCCGCAGCCCGCGCCGCCCTGCCAAGTGGTCGATGAGGATGGGGATGAGCACCTGGGGGCTGAGAAAATGGCCTTGTCCGTCGAGGGCGGCAATGCGGTCGGCGTCGCCATCGAAGACCAAGCCGATTTTCAAGGGGGCAGGATCGGCGGCAATGAGCTGGGCAGAAGCCTGCAGGTTTTGCGGCAGCGGCTCCGGTGAGACTCCGCCAAACAAGGGATCCCGCCGCGCCTGCAATTCAATCACCTTCTCCCCCAACAGCCGCTTGAGGCCACCGGCGCCGGAACCAAACATGACATCCACCCAGATCTTGGCTGGGGAGCTTCTAAGCTTTTCTAGATCCACAAAGCGACTAAGCTGAGCCAGGTAGCCGGGCCAGGGATCCCAGGTGTGAATAGGGGCGCGGGTGGATCCCAGGGGCTGCAGGCTACTCAGCTCCCGCTCAATGGCAGCGGTGACCTCCGGGGGCACAGAGCCGCCAAAGCCACCTTTGACCTTAAGGCCGGAATAGTGGGGTGGGTTGTGGCTGGCGGTAATTACCAGGGCGCCATGGCAGCCCTGCTCTTTGGCTCCCCAACTAAAGGCCGGCGTTGGGGCCGCACAGGCGGAGAGGTAGACGGGGATCCCCAGTCGAGCCACCACCTCAGCTGCGTGGGCCGCAAAGCGTTCAGAGAGAAAACGGTTGTCGTAGCCAATGAGGATCCCTTCCCCAGGATAGGTGCGGGCCAACACCTGGGCGCTGGCTTGGGCGGCAAGGGCCAAGTTCTGAAACGTAAAGCCCTCGGCAATGACTGCTCGCCAGCCGTCGGTGCCAAAGCGAATGGAGTTGCCTGCCATGGTTGCCCCTAACGTCCCCCTCGACTACACATAGCACAGAAGTAGCCGCCTCTATCCCAACGCTTTGGGCTCTAGCTGCCCGCTGGGTAGTCGCTGAGGCTGCTGATGTTGCGCCGTCGCAAGCTGGGCGCTGTCCGCCTCACCAAGCCCGTCAGCACGTTGCCAGGGCCAATCTCCCACACCTCTTGAACGCCGTCGGCAGCCATCTGCAGCACCGTTTCTCGCCACCGCACAGGGGCTGTCATCTGGGCCAGCAGCGCCTGTTTGAGGGCTTGGGGATCGCGGCTGGCCGTGGCGGTGCAATTGCTATAGACCGGCACCCGGGGTGTCTGAAACTCAACTTCCCGCAACCGGTGGGCAAACTCTTCTGCTGCTGCCTGCATAAAAGGGGAGTGGAAGGCGCCGCTGACTTTGAGGGGAACGGTGCGCTTGGCCTGCAACTGCTCACAGACAGCCTGCACCCCCTCCACCGAGCCGCTGATTACCACCTGCTCTGGGCTGTTGTCGTTGGCAATGGTAACGTTGGGGGTCATCTGGCAGAGGTGCTCCAGCTTGGTGCGATCAAACCCAATCACCGCTGCCATGCTGCCAGGGGGATCCCCTGCCCGCTCCATCAGTTGGCCTCGTAGGCTCACCAGCCGCAGGCCGGTTTCAAAATCAAACACTCCAGCGGCATAGAGGGCACTGTACTCCCCCAGGCTGTGGCCAGCAGTGCAGCCAGGCGTCTGGCCCTGGGCATAGAGGTAGTCGCTCAAGAGGGCCGACACGGTAAACAAGGCTGGCTGCGTATAGCGGGTCTGGTGGATCTGCTCTTCGGAAAGGGCCAAGGGATCCCACCCCAGCACCTCCCGCGCCAAAGCCAACTTCTGGGCAGCTCCTGGCCAGTCTTGGAGATCCCTTCCCATGCCCACCACTTGGGATCCCTGACCAGGATAGATCCAGGCAATGGTCATCACCACCCCTCCCGAGCTCATCGGCCCCAGCGAAAGACAATGGCCCCCCAGGTGAGGCCGGCGCCAAAGCCCGCCATCACCCCCAGATCTCCATGGCCAAACCGCCCTTGACCAATCCATTCGGCTAGAGCAATGGGGATCGAGGCGCCTGAGGTGTTGCCGTAGCGCTCCAGGACGCTGGCCACCTGCTGGGTCTGCAGCTGCAAGCGCTTGGCCACGGCATCGAGGATGCGCTGGTTGGCCTGGTGGATGAAGTAGCCCTGGACTGCCTCGGCTGGAATCCCAGCCTGAAGGAGGGCTTTCTCGATAATCTCCGGCACCGCCTGGACGGCAAACTTATAGACCTCGCGGCCGTTCATGACGATGGGGCAACAGCGGTACTGCCCCACCCGCAGGGATCCCACCAGGGGCTTAGCTTCAGTGGCCATGGCCAAGCTAAGTAGCTCGCTGCCCTTGCCATCGCTGCGCAGCTCAATGCTGAGGATCCCATCGGCTCCCACCTCTCCCGCTTCCAGCACCACTGCCCCTGCTCCATCCCCAAACAAAACGCAGGTGGCGCGGTCTGTCCAGTCGACGGCGCGAGAGAGCACATCGGCTGCCACCACCAGCGCCCGCCGGTACAGCCCAGTTTGCAGAAACTGGGCCGCCGTGGCCACCGCAAACACAAACCCCGTACAAGCTGCCGTTAGGTCAAAGGCCACTGCCCGACTTGCCCCCAGGGCTGCCTGCACCCGCGGGGCCGAGCCAAAGCGATCGACAGCGGTGGAAGTGGCTAGCAGAAGTAAGTCCAGCTCCTGCGGCAGGATCCCAGCTTGATCCAGAGCAGCTCTTGCCGCCTGGGCCGCCAGATCCACTACACTCAGCTCCGGGGGCAGAATGCGCCGCTGGCGAATGCCGGTGCGAGGCCAAATCCACTCATCAGAAGTGGCAACAATCTGGCTCAGGTCATCGTTGCTCAGGCAGGGATCCGGAAGAGCAGCCCCTACCCCCACTAGGCGTACGCTGGGGAGGCGGTTGTTGGGCATGGGCACTACCCTTCCCCTCGCTCTAGGGATCCCAACGGCAAGGGACCGGAGGTGTTCCCAGGGCGCTGCTCGGTGCTGGCTTCAGGTTCGCGAGGGTCAACCATTTCCGCCTGCAGTCGCTGCAAGACTTTCTGCTCTGCCGCCTCTTTGGCTAGACGAATGGCGTGGTACACCATTGGCGCCTTGGAGCTGCCGTGGGTAATGACGCAGATGCCGTTAACCCCCAGGAGCAAGGCGCCCCCATACTCCACGTAGTCCATGCGCCGCTTTACCTGCTGGAGGTTAGGCTGGAGCAGCCAGCAACCCAGCTTGCCGCGCCAGCCCCGGGGCAGCTCTTCCCGCAGCACCTGAGTGATCACCTGGCCGACGCTTTCAGCAAACTTGAGCAGGGCGTTGCCGACAAAGCCGTCGCAGACCACCACGTCAAAGTCCCCGGTCAACACGTCTCGCCCCTCCGCATTGCCGGCAAAGTGGATCCCTGGCAACTGGGCCAGGCGCTGGTGGGTGGCTAGGGCTAGATCGTTGCCCTTGTTGGGTTCCTCGCCGATGTTGAGCAGGCCGACCCGCGGCTTCTCAATCCCCAGGACGCACTGGCAGTAGAGGGATCCCATGCGGGCAAACTGTTCCAAAAAGCGGGGCCGGCAATCCACGTTGGCACCCACATCCAGCAACAGCACCGGCTTTCCTTTGAGGGTAGGCAAAAGGGCGGCGATGGCTGGGCGGTCGATCCCTGCCAGGCGACCCAAGTGGAGATAAGCGGCCGCCATTGCCGCACCCGTGTTGCCGGCAGCCACCACTGCATCCGCCTGCCCAGCGCGCACCTGCTGCATGCAAATGTTGATGGAGGCTTTCGGCTTTCTGCGCACCGCCAGAGGCTCTTCGGCCATGCCCACCTCTTCCTCAGCAGGCACGAGGGCAACTTTAGGCGGCAGGGGCCGGGGTAAAAAAGGCTCGAGGGCCTCTAGCCGACCTACCAGTGCAATCTCCACTTGCAGCTGCTGTTGGGCCAGTAGGGCGCCCTTGACAATCTCCGCGGGAGCGTAGTCGCCCCCCATGGCATCAACCGCAATTCGCACGAGTTGACCTCACCCTGCAACCCTTTTAGTCAGCCGACCTTGCGGATCGCCGCTCTCTAGATCCCGTCAGCCGCAAGGGGCTACCGAATTCTACCAAAAAACTGGATCCAAAGCCCTGCCCCCTGGCCACCTGCCCCAGGGCGGCTTTGCCCCCTACAGCGATAGGGCAGTCACCTACAGGCTGCTAACTCGGAGCCTCTTGGTCAGATTTCCTAGGAAGAGCAGCTATCGCTCTGCCTAGGCGTTCACGCTGGAGACGATGAGGTACACCACGAAGAGAAACAGGGCTACCAGCGCTATAGCTCGATCCCTCGCCAACGCTAATCGTGTGCCCACCTGCCCAGGGATCTGGTTGCCGTTCGTAAACCTCCATTCTAGGACGTTCTCCCATAGCTGGCTTCAGCAACAAGGCAAGGTGGGGCTTCGGACTCGGAGCTAGGCAGAGCCACCAGCAGAGCCTCCAGCAGCCGCTGCACTCGGCTCAGGCGCAGGCCCGCATCGGCCAAGACGGGGCTGTTGGGGATGATGGCGTGGCGGAAGCCCAGCTTGCTCGCTTCCTTGAGGCGCTGCTCCAACTGGGCCACCGGGCGCACCTGTCCTCCCAGGCCCACTTCGCCAATCACGACGGTGAAGGGATCCACCTGGCGATCCCGGAAGCTAGCGGCCACCGCCACGGCCACCCCCAAGTCGGCAGCGGGCTCGGCCACCTGGATGCCCCCGGCGGAGGCGACGTAGGCATCGTACTTGGAAAGCGGGATCCCTACCCGTTTTTCTAGCACTGCCAAGATCTGTAGGAAGCGGTTGAGCTCGATGCCCGTAGCAGTGCGGCGGGGGGAGCTGTAGCTGGTGGGGCTGACTAGGGCTTGCACCTCTACCACCAAGGGGCGAGTGCCCTCCCAGGCGACGATAGTAGCTGTTCCCGGCGTAACCTGATCCCGACTGCTTAAAAAAAGCTGCGAGGGATTGTCCACCTCCACCAAGCCAGAGGCAGTCATCTCGAAAACGCCAATTTCCTGGGCTGCCCCAAAGCGATTTTTGACGGCGCGCAACAGGCGGTGGCTCTGGAAGCGATCCCCCTCAAAGTACAAAACTGTATCCACCAGGTGCTCCAACACCTTGGGCCCGGCCAGGGATCCATCCTTGGTTACATGGCCAACGATGAGCAGGGCCACCCCCAGCTTCTTGGCCACTCGCATCAACAGGCCGGCGCATTCCCGCACCTGGGAAACGGATCCCGGTGCTGAGCTGAGCTGCCCCCAGAAGATGGCCTGAATGCTGTCGATGATCGCCACCTGCGGCTGTAGGGCCTGGATCTCGGCCACAATGGCCTCCAGCTCGGTCTCGGCCAAGAGGTAGAGCTGCTCGCTTTCTACCCCCAGCCGCTCGGCGCGCAGCTTAATCTGCTGGGCTGACTCCTCCCCCGACACATACAGGGTGGGCTTGTGCTTGGCTAGATGCGCGGCAGTCTGCAGCAGGAGGGTGCTCTTGCCAATGCCTGGCTCCCCGCCGATGAGCACCAGGGATCCCGGCACAATGCCACCCCCCAGCACCCGATCAAACTCGCCAAAGCCAGAGGAAAGGCGAGGGTGGCGATCCGAGCACACCTGGGTGATGGGGAGAGCTAACTGGGGGATCCCGTTGGTGCGGCTAGGCGGGGGAACAAGACGCTGCAGGGGCCTAGACTTGGGGGAGGAGGTGACGACTACCTCCGTCAGCGTGTTCCAGGCGCCACAGTTGTCGCAGCGGCCAAAAAACCTAGGATAGCGCTCGCCGCACTGGCTGCACTCCCAGACGGTTTTGGTCTTGGCCATGGCTGGCAACTCCTAGCCTTGGGAAGCGGCGGTGACAGGAAGGGGCACCTCCGGCAAGACCAGGGATCCACACTGGGCGTGGTGGCGCAGCAGATGGTCGCAGAGAACTATGGCTACCATCGCCTCCACCATCGGCACTGCCCGCGGCAAGACACAGGGATCGTGGCGTCCCCGCGCCGCCAAGACAGTCTCCCGGCCGTCGAGGGTAACGGTGTTTTGGGGCTGGCGAATAGTGGCAGTGGGCTTGAAGGCCACCCGCAGGACGATGTCTTCGCCATTGCTGATGCCCCCTTGGATGCCGCCGGAGCGGTTGCTGCGGGTGCGCCAGCCGCTGGGAGTCATGTAAAACTCGTCGTTGTGCTGCTTGCCGGTCAGGTAGGTGCCGGCAAATCCCGACCCAATCTCAAACCCCTTGCTGGCGGGCAGGGACATCACCGCCTTGGCCAGGTCGGCTTCCAATTTGTCAAACACCGGGCAGCCCAGGCCGCGGGGCACATGGCGGGCCACGCACTCCACCACTCCCCCCAGGGAATCCCCTTCCCGTGCTGCTGCTTCAATTTTCTGGATCATGGCCGCCGCTGCTTCTGGGTCGGGGCAGCGGACAATGTTGGCTTCCACCTGCTCGGCTGTTACTGAGCTGGGATCCACCTGGGCCTCCACGTCTTTGACCCGTTGCACGTAGGCCAGGATCTCCACCCCTGCCGCCAGGCGCAGGATCTTCTTGGCAATGGCTCCGGCAGCCACCCGGCCAATGGTCTCCCGCGCTGAGGCCCGTCCTCCCCCCTGCCAGTTGCGGATGCCGTACTTGGCCTGGTAGGTGGCATCGGCATGGGAAGGGCGAAAGGTGGTGGCCATTTCGCTGTAGTCCTGGGGGCGGGCGTCCTGGTTGCGCACCAGGATGTGGATGGGCGTGCCCAGGGTAAAGCCCTGAAAAACGCCAGAGAGGATCTCGCAGCGGTCGGCTTCCTGGCGGGGAGTTGTGATTTGGCTCTGGCCGGGACGGCGCCGATCCAGCTCTGCCTGAATGTCGGCCTCGCTCAGGGGCAGCCGCGGTGGGCAGCCGTCCACCACCACCCCCACCGCCCCACCGTGGGACTCCCCGTAGGTGGTGACAGAAAACAGGACGCCGAAGGTGTTGCCGTTGGCCATGGGATCCCGTTGAAAATCCCCCTGTGCTGATAGCTTTATTCTGCCCTAGGCAACTGCTGGGCGGCGCGGTGCAACTGACGGCAGCTGGCAATTCCCCACAACACCAGGTGAGGATCCCAGCGCAGCTCTGGGTCGAGGGGGCGCAGGTGGGGATAGAGCAGCTTGCCATCGCCGCCAGTTAGCAGCAGCGGGCCTTGGGGAAAGCGGCGGCGCCAGTCGGCAAGGAACTCCCGCAATCCCGCTAGCAGCGTATGAAGGATGCCGCTGTGGATGGCGGCCACGGTGTCCCTGGCCCAGCGGGGGGGCAAGGGATCTGCCGGATCCCACTGCACTTTGGGCAGTCGGGCGGTGTGGTCGGCTAGGGCTTGCGCCTGCAGCCCTAGGCCAGGCAGGATTGCCCCTCCCACCAGGGATCCCTCAGGGTCAGCTCCCGTCAGGGTTAAAGCAGTGCCGGCGTCGATGACCAAACAGGGCCAGCCGTAGCGGATCCCAGCGGCCCACAGAGCTAGTGCCCGATCCAGCCCCAGGCTTGGGTAGGGATCCCGCAGCGGCACCTGCGACAACTCCAGGCAATGCACCCAAGGAGATGCCGGCGGCAAAGGGGCAGAGCCGACAGCAGCTAGCCACAGCTCCGTCTCTTCTGGCCAGGCCAAGGGCTGGTGGGTGGGAAACTGCTCTACCTTGACTAGGTTCTCTCCGGCAAACCAGCCCCAGCGCACATGGGTGTTGCCCAGCACGGCGGCTAGCCACAAGTCTGCTTGGGCCTTAGAACTCATGCAACGGCTCTGCTTCCATTGGCCCGGCAAGCTGCCATTTTCAGTAGGCGCCTTGAGTCCCTCTAGGCGAGACCCTAGGCTAGGCTGCGCCCCCGCTGCTGCAAGTACTTGAAAACGGTGTTCAAATCTTTGTCGCCCCGCCCAGAGCAATTGACCACTACCCGCTGCTGGGGGCCAAGTTGAGGGGCTAGGGTCTTCAGGTAGGCCAGGGCGTGGGCCGTCTCTAGGGCGGGGATGATTCCCTCCAGGCGCGACAGCAATAGCAGCGCCTCCACCGCCTCGTCGTCGGTAACTGCGTAGTACTCAGCCCGCCCAATCTCCTTTAAGTAGCTGTGCTCCGGCCCCACACCGGGGTAATCCAAGCCAGCGCTGATGGAATGGGCCTCCTGCACCTGGCCCTCTTCATCTTGCAGCAGGTAGCTCATGGCCCCGTGCAAGACCCCAATGCGACCGCGGCTGAGGGTCGCGGCATGGCGGGAGGTGTGCAAGCCCTCCCCGGCAGCCTCGATGCCGATAAGCCGCACCTGGGGATCCTGAACAAACTCGTTGAACAACCCCAGGGCATTGGAGCCGCCGCCTACACAGGCCAGCAGCACGTCCGGCAGGCTTCCCCATTTCTCTTGACACTGCTGCCGCGTCTCCTGGCCGATGATATCGTGAAAGGTCCGCACCAGCTTCGGGTAGGGGTGGGGTCCGGCCACCGTGCCGATGACGTAGTGGGTGGTCTCCACGTTGGTTACCCAGTCGCGGATGGCCTCGGAGAGGGCGTCTTTGAGGGTGGCTGTGCCTGATTCGACCCCCCTTACCTCAGCGCCCAGCAGGCGCATCCGCTGCACATTGGGGGCCTGCCGCTCCATGTCCACTGCCCCCATGTAGATGACGCATTCCAGCCCAAAACGAGCACACACCGTTGCCGTGGCCACCCCATGCTGGCCAGCGCCAGTCTCGGCAATGATCCTTCGCTTGCCCATGCGCACCGCCAGCAGCACTTGGCCAAGGGCGTTGTTGATCTTGTGGGCACCGGTGTGGTTGAGATCCTCCCGCTTCAGGTAGATCTGGGGGCCGCCGTAGTGCTCGGTAAGCCGCTGGGCAAAGTAAAGGGGGCTGGGCCGCCCGACAAAGTCCCGCAGTAGGCTGTGAAACTCGGCGCGAAAGTCGGGATCCCGCCAATGCCGCTCAAAGGCTTCCTCCAGCTCTGTGAGGGCACTCATCAGGGTTTCCGGCACAAACCGGCCCCCAAACGGCCCAAACCGGCCCTGGGGATCCGGACGCACCCTCGGGTCAAGGGGATCCAAAGCAGCAGGATGGGCAGCAGTAGCTGGGGAAGTCGTGGTCATGGCAGAGGGTTAGCAGGAGTTTGGCAGCCGGCAATAGGAGATAAACTTCCCCAATTCTACAGAACTCTCAGGAAGGAGATGGGCCGACCTCTTTGTAGGGAAAAGATTTCCGGAGTCCTCGGATTTTGGTTTTGGGCGCAGCCTTCTCCAAGAGCAGCCTACACTTAGGGGTATGGAGAGGGCTACCGATCGCGTTAGCGGGACGGAGTCCTTGTTAAGAAGATCTGCCGCGTGCCTAGCCTGTCTGCTTGCTGGGCTCAGCTTGGTGAGGGAATCTCAGCCCAGTTAGGTTTTCAACCCTACATCAATGCCCGCTTTGGCTACCGCATCGACTACCCGGCAGACTTTATCCCCCAAGGGGAAGCTGACAACAGCGACGGCCAGGTATTTATCGGGAATCGGGAGCTGAGCTGCGCGCTTGGGGCGGCTACAACGTCTTTCAAGCAACGCCTGCCAGCGCCTTGCAAGAAGAGCTGCGCCGCAGCCGATCATCCGACGCCGGGTTACCTACCAAGTTGCCGGTCGGGATTTCTTGGTGATCTCTGGCTACGAACCAGACGGTCAGCGGATTTTTTACCTCAAAAAGCTTGTCCGACCTTCCCTGCAAGCCGGCTTTGAATTCGTGTACCCGGCCAACCGGCGCGAGCGCTACGACCGGGATGTGGAAGCTATAAGCCGTTCCCTGAGCCTTGTGGATCCCTGAGCCCAAACCCAAGTTGCGGCATGATCGTAGGGATCCCTGGCAAAATTCAATGGCCGAGAGACCGCTGGACAATTGGCTGCAGGAACGCATGCAGGCCGTTGGCCTCTTCTCATGGCGGGCCTTGCAAGCACGGGCAGGGATCAGCCGCCGTGCCCTCGATCAAGTGCGCCAGGGGAAGTGGGGATCCCTGCGTCTGGAGCAACTACAAAAGCTGGCTGCCGCCCTGCAGTGGGATTTGGGATTCCTGCTGCGCCTAAACGGACATGACAAAATGGGATCCACCGATTCCCCAGAAGTCCTCTTCTCCCTGCTGCAGCCGCTGCTTACTAGCTACCCCACCGTTCGCGAAATCGCCCGCCGCAAGCCCGATTGGCCGGCCCAAAACGTAACGGCTCTCTTTCGCTCCTTGGATGCCCTGCTGCAGCACTGGGGGTATGAGCCCATCGGCAGCCCTCTTGAATCTGTCCCCTTCGACCCGCAACTGCACCAGCCGGATCAGCCGGATATTCGGCCAGGGGATCCCGTCTACATCCGCTTTGTTGGCTATCGCCGGGGAGACTATATTCTCTGCCCTGCCAAAGTCAGCCGCTCTCTGCCCGGAGGATGGAGCTGATGGCACCTGTCTCCAAAGCGACGCTAGCCATTGACTTTGGGACCAGCAATACGGTGGTGGCAGTTTGGGATCCCGTCCAAGCAGCGCCCCGCCTGCTCAGCTTTCCCGGTCTTTCCCGGCAGGAGCAAGCCCACTCGGCCATTCCCAGCTTGGTCTATGTGAAGGGCAAAAACCAGCTCCTCGTAGGGGAAACCGTGCGCGCTGGTCGTTGGGGAGCGGTGGATCCGCAGCGGCTGTTTCAGGGCTTCAAGCGGGAGTTGGTAGCAGAGTTTGTGCCTCCGCCGCGAGTTCTGGATGGGGAGCGCTACGACGCTGAGAGGGTGGCCCAGGCTTTTTTGCAGGCGGTGATGGAAGCTGTCCAGAAGGAGGGCCTGCAGCCGCAACAGGTGGTGTTTACAGCCCCTGTCGGCTCCTTTGAGCGCTACTTGAACTGGCTGCGGAGGGTGGCCGGCGCCTGTGGCTGGGATCCCATTCAAATCGTGGACGAGGCCACTGCCGCTGCCCTGGGCTATGCGGTCGGCCAGCCGGGATCCGTGGTGCTAGTGGTGGATTTCGGCGGCGGCACCTTGGATCTCAGCCTAGTGCGCACCCTGGCCCCCCAGGCAGGTAACTCCGTTCTCAAGGCGGAGGTGATTGCCAAAGCCGATGCCTACGTAGGCGGGGTGGACATCGACATCTGGATTGCCGAATACCTGCTGGGACAACTGGGGTTGAGCCGACAGCAGCTTGGGGCCCTGAGCTGGATTACGCTTTTGGAGCAGGCAGAGCAGCTCAAGATTGCCCTTTCCACTCAGCCCGAGGCCGTGAGCAGTTGGTTTGACGACGAGGCCCTGACCGCCTATGAGCTGCGCTTGGATCGGCAGGCGCTAGAGGAGATTTTAGAAGCCCACCAGCTCTTGGATCAAATCCGCCAGTCCCTAGACGATGTCCTCCTCACCGCCCAAGCAAGGGGGTTGGCCAAAAGCCAAATTGAGCAAGTGCTTCTGGTGGGAGGGAGCTCCCAACTGCCGGCAGTCCAAGAGCTGCTCCGCTCCTACTTCGGCAAAAAGAAAGTCCGCTGCGAACGCCCCTTCGATGCCGTGGCCCTGGGCGCCCTGCAGGTGGGCTGCCAGGTGAAGCTGGAGGATCGCCTCCACCACAGCTACGCCATCCGCCTCTGGGATCCCTTGCAAAAAAGCTATATCTACTACCCTTTGTTCGAGCGGGGCAGCCCCTACCCCTGCCGGCGCTCCGAGCCCTTGATCTTGCAGGTGGCCAACGACGGCCAGACCGAAGTTCGCCTCGATGTGGGGGAAGTGGCCCAAGTGGCCCAAGCCGAGGTGGTTTACGACGAGCTGGGGCGCATGAGCAGCCGCCAACTTACCCGGCAAACCGATTTCCGATCCCTGACCCCTGGTACTGAGCCAGCTTGCCTGGCCCGCCTGCAGCCCCCTGGGCGAGTCGGGGAAGACCGCCTGCGGGTAGAATTTGCCATCGACGCCTCGCGACGCCTGCTAGCCACCATTATCGACTTGCAGACTCAGCAGCTTTTGGTAGAAGCTCAGCCCGTAGCCACCTTGAGTTAGAGAATTCTACCCGGCCCGGACTTGCCTGGGTTTCCTGGTGAGCCAGCGGTGGGAACGCCAGCGCCGCCAAGGCCGCCCAGAAAACGGGTATTGTAACCTTGCTTTTTGGCTTGGTTAGGACGATGGTGTTGAGAACCCAGTTTTAGCTTTTGGCCTTCTACCAGCAGCAACTTTTCCATGGTGAAACAGCCGTTTTGCCAAAGTCCACCCTCCTGCCAAAAAGGGAGGGATCCCTAGCTAGGGATCCCTCTTCCAAGACCCACCGAGACTAGAGTTAGTCGCGCTCAACGTACAAAAAGAGCACAGCCATGGCTACTGCCGGCAGCAGCCAACCAACAATGGGGATGAAAATCCAAGGAAGGTAAGCGGCAGCGTAAGAACCGGTCATAGTCTTGCTCCCCTCCAGTGCCTTGACAAGCTTGACAACTAATTCACCAGTCCTCGGAAGATGGCATCGATCCCGGCAAAGTTCTCCAAAAGGAAGTAGGCAGCAAAGGCACCACCCATACCTCCCAGGAAGAACCCCGCTGTTAGATCCCCCCAGCCGCGGGCTGTGGACAAAGGATTAGCTCCTGGCGTTTCTGGCTTGTTTCCAAAGGTAACGCTGCCATAGGCCGACATACAGGCGGTTCCCAACAGCACAATGGCCATTGCCGTAACCAGTCCGCCCAAATTGGCTGCCCCAGGATAATCGCGAAGCGGGCCTAGAAGAATCTCCGGCCCCACCAGGAAGTAGCCGTGGGCCAAGCCAATCTCCAGCCCCCGCAGCAGAGGAGAGAGGCCGCGGCGGTTAATGGCAAGATTGTTGATAAACAGACGGGTGACAGGAGAATCGCTAATGGGCGTTGAAAGATGCCCCTCGCAGGGATCGTCATTGAAGGTGCGAACGTAATCCATGTCCGAAGATCCTGCCTGGAATTTTGGGATTCATTCTACGGGGCCTCAGCTCTCCTCCTAGCAGCCGCCGTCCGGATCGTTAAAAAAGTTCATGCTCGCTTAACAGAGATATAGACCCTCATCAAGGGATCCGTTTTTGCCTGCGCCTCCCCAGTCCTTGACTTTTTCCTAGGCAAATAGCTTTTCCCAGCACCACTGCTGCCCAGGTGTTTCTAGGATCCTGTAAAAAAACCTAGCTGAAGTGCAGCTAGGTCAAAAGAATACGGCTCCTACCGCGAGATCCTCCCCTCCATAAATCAAGCCAAGGGGCACTCCAAAATAAAGGTACGCAAAGGTTGACCTTTGCGCTCTGGTCTAACGACGCCGTGCCACCCCACTGGATAAGACAGGACGGCGAGCTGCGCCGCACGGCCACTCTTCCCCTTCACGCGAGGTAGAAGGAGACAGAGCGAGGCTTACTGCTCCTCGCCCTTCCCTATTTCTCTAATCTAAACTACACCGACGATCCAAGACCGGTATAGGAGCCGTAGAAGAAGAGTCCAACCACCGTAATCACCCCCAGCCCAACAACCACAGCCACTATCCACAGGGGGATCCTTGCTTGACTGGTCATAGCAACTGACCTCCAAAAGAACCGAAAGGAGATTACACTCCTAGCTTCCAGCAAAAACGGGTTTGCACTGATCCCTGCAGTCCTTCCTCAACTGTTAGAAGTAGGGATGACCCTCGCTTCAGTTGAGAAAGTAGCTAGAAAACAACAGGCCAAGCACAAACACCAACAACAAGCCCAGGTATAGGGAGGTGCGGTTTAGCTCTACCGGCTGGGTATTAGGGTTCTTTTCAGGTTGATCAGCCATAGGGGTTCACCGTTGAATAAACTGCATTGCCGCAATGGCTCCCAGAAAGAAAACAGTTGGGATGGCCAAAGTATGCACTGCCAGCCAGCGGACAGTAAAAACAGGGTAAAAAACAGGCTCGTCAGCATCAGGTTTAGTAACTGGTTTAGTTGCCATCGCTCAGACCTTGCCTCTTTTACAAACTGTAACAGTTGCGAAGTTGCTGCCCTCACCCCGTTCTAGCGCGTCAACCTCTCCAGCTGCTCAAGAGCGTTGAAGCGGTCGCTTACAATGGGCAACTCCTGACGCTCTGCAGTGAAATACTCATTGGGGCGCGGCGTGCCAAAAATATCATAGGCTAGGCCCGTGCTCACAAAAAGCCAGCCTGCCAAAAACAAGGCGGGAATGGTCAGGGCGTGAATGACCCAGTAGCGGACACTGGTAATAATGTCAACAAAAGGTCGTTCCCCGGTGTTGCCAGCCATGAAACTCCTCCCTGCGGTAGGGGCAAAAGCGCTTTTTGAACTTTTTGAGGCTATACCTCAATCATAAGGACTTCGAGACACAACTACAAGTTAAAGCCGGATCCCGTCCTAACCTGCAGGTGGGAGAAGGTGAAGTAACAGAGCGTGCCACCCTGGATTCCCCGCCCATGGATCCCTGTCTGATTCCTGTCAAGCTTCCCCACGGCTCCTACGACATCGTCATCCAATCTCCAGAAGGCCCTAGGGGCCACAACCTCATCCACTTGGGATCGCAGATGCGAGCCAGAGGACTTGCCGGCAAGGCGCTGGTGGTGAGCCATCCGGGCATTGCCAAGCACTTTGCCGAAAAGTTGATGCAGGGCCTGCAACAAGCAGGATTTGCTGCCCATCTTTTTCTTTTGCCTGCTGGCGAGCGCTACAAAACCCTGCGCTCGGTGGCCAGGATCTACGACGCCGCCTTGAGCTTTGGCCTGGAGCGCTCTTCCACTCTCATTGCCCTGGGAGGCGGGGTCATCGGGGATATGGTTGGGTTTGCCGCTGCCACTTGGCTGCGCGGGATCCCTTGGGTGCAGGTGCCCACTTCGCTTTTGGCCATGGTGGATGCGGCCATTGGCGGCAAGACCGGCGTCAACCATCCTGGTGGGAAAAATCTCATTGGGGCCTTCTACCAGCCGCGCCTGGTGTGGATGGATCCAACGGTGTTGCAGACCCTGCCCCGGCGGGAGTTTACCTCTGCCCTGGCCGAAGTGATCAAATACGGTGTCATCCAGGCCGCCGACCTGTTTGAGTTTCTGGAAAAGCAGCCCAGGCTAGGCCGCTACACCGATTTTGCCCCCTCAGACTTGCACTATCTGCTGCGGCGTTGTGCCGAGTGCAAAGCCTGGGTGGTGCAGCAGGACGAACGCGAAGGGGGCTTGCGGGCCATTCTCAACTACGGCCACACCCTTGGCCATGCCCTAGAAACCGTTACCGGCTACCGCCGCTACCTACACGGGGAGGCTGTCGCCATCGGCATGGTAGCTGCCGGGGAGATTGCCCGTCGCTTAGGCTGGTGGAGTGCCACCGAAGCCGAACGGCAGCGGCACCTGATCGAGAGGGCAGGGCTGCCCAGCCACTGGCCTGCCGGGATCCCTTGGGAGGCTGTCTTGCAGGTCATGCAGGCCGACAAAAAAGTTAAACAAGGACGGATCCGCTTTGTCTTGCCGCGCCGGATTGGCCAAGCGGAGCTGACCGATCAAGTTGAGCTAGCCGATGTGCAGGCTGCTCTGGCTTCGATGACGGAAACCTCTTGAACCGCTCTGAAAGACTTATACAACGCTGGACAAAAGCGGACTTTTGCTCCAAGTTGACGCTTTCTTCCTGCTTCCACGACCCGTAGCTAGTGGCAGAGCTTACCCCT
>NZ_JANSHH010000031.1:0-19963 GCF_047461515.1 Synechococcus sp. W70.1 | reverse complement strand
ATCCAGCCTCTGACCGAGAAAGATCGCCAAGACTTGGACTTTGTGGTGCAGCATGCCGACCTGGTGGGCTATTCCTTTGTCCAGCAGCCGGCAGATTTGCAGTTGCTGTTTTCTGAGCTGGAGCGGCGCCAGGCCCGTCCTGATCTGGGCTTGCTCCTCAAGATTGAAACGCAGCGGGCGGTGAAAAACCTACCCGCCTTGATCGCGGCCGCCGACGGCTGCCGACCGCTGGGGGTGATGATTGCCCGGGGGGATCTGGCCGTAGAGATAGGTTGGCTGCGCTTGGGGGAGATCCAGGAGGAACTGCTGTGGATCTGCGAGGCGGCCCATGTGCCGGTGGTCTGGGCTACGCAGGTGCTGGATCAGCTCACCAAAGAGGGCCTGCCCTCGCGGCCTGAGCTTTCCGATGCGGTGCTGTCTGCCCGCGCCGAGTGCGTCATGCTCAACAAAGGCCCCTATCTCCTCGAGGCAGTTGCCCTTCTGGATGAGCTGCTGGCCCGGATGCAAGCCCACCAACACAAGAAAAGCCAACGCCTGCGAGCTTTGTACTCCTGGCGCTAAGCCAGAGCAGCCTCAAAGACGAAACTTCTCCCCCAGGTAATACTTGCGCACCAAGGGATCCGCCGCCAGCTCTGCTGCCGTGCCCTTGGCCAGAATGGCTCCCTCGTTGAGAATGTAGGCCCGGTCGGTGATCTCCAGCGTCTCCCGCACGTTGTGGTCGGTAATCAAGACGCCGAGGCCCCGCTGCTTGAGCTTGGCCACCACCTCCTGGATGTCGGCCACCGCAATGGGATCCACCCCCGCAAAGGGCTCGTCCAGCAGCAAAAATTTCGGCCCGTGGATCCCAGCAGCCAGGGCGCGGGCAATCTCGGCGCGGCGCCGTTCTCCCCCCGACACCTGCAAGCCCAAACTGTGGGCCACATGGGCAATGCGGAACTCCTCGAGCAGGTGGTTGAGGCGCTGCTGCCAGAGGCGGCGAGGCACCCCCGTCTGCTCCATAACTAGCAGCAGGTTGTCTTGAATGCTGAGGCGGCGAAAGATGCTCGGCTCCTGGGCCAGGTAGCCGATCCCCAATTGGGCGCGGCGATGCATGGGCAGATGGGTAATATCTTGGTCATCTAGCCAGACATGGCCGCGGTTGGGCTGGATTAGGCCAGTCATGATGTAGAAGGTGGTGGTTTTCCCCGCTCCGTTGGGCCCCAGCAACCCGACGATTTCCCCTTGCTCGATGCTCAAGCTGACATCCTTGACCACCTCGCGGCGGCCATAGCGCTTACAGATGTTTTCCAGTCGAATCTGCATAGGGCCAGCCCAGGACTAGACGCTTTTTCCTAATCAATGCTGGCGGATCCCGAAAGCTAGTTCCAGCAAAAGCAGTGGGCCCCACCGCCGCTCCAGGAGGTCCAGATGCCCCTATCCTGGGAGCAATGCAGGACAACCTCGCTCCGCTGGGTTGTTGTCGTTAACTTGGCTACCATGAATTTCCCTCTCCAAGCTTCCGCTATTCTGGCGCTGCTGACCACGGCAACGGTTGCCTCCACTGCCGCTGCCACCCCCAACGCTTGCTTCCTGCGCTACCTGCTGGCTTCCAAAGCCTGCCCCAACTGCCGTCTGGGAAGCAACCTGGATCTGGCAGAAGCCAACTTCCAGGGTGCCGACCTCATCGAGGCCAACTTGGAGCGCGCTATCCTGACCGGCGCCGATCTCAGCGGTGCCTACCTGGTGGGAGCCAATTTGCCGCAAGCCAACTTGCGCGGCGCCAATCTTAGCGGTAGCTACCTGGAGGGGACGGATTTGCGCGGTGCCGACCTGCGGGGGGCTAATCTCTCTACGGCGCGGACTTGCGCGGGGCCGATCTGCGTATGCCAACCTGGTTGGAGCTGACCTGCGCTTTGCCCGCACCCAAGGCGCACGCCTTCAGGGTGCTGTCCGGGAGTAGCGCAAAGAGCTCCCTCTAGGAGAAGTGTCAAGCGTGAAAGCTCACTGCGGATGGCGAGACTCGAACTCGCATGGCAAAGCCACACGCCCCTCAAACGTGCGCGTATACCAATTCCGCCACATCCGCGCTAGCTGGACTCCTGCTATCCTAGCAGCAAAAAGGCCGGGGTGTTAAGGGGCCGGCAACCCTAGTCCTCGGTCCAAAACCGCTCCGAGAGGTACTTGTCGGCCCCGTCGCAGAAAATGGTGACCACCACCCCCCTGGAAAGTTGGCGAGCCACCTCAAGGGCAGCCACCACATTGGCACCAGAAGAGATGCCCACCAGTAGCCCTTCCTCCAAAGCTAGGCGCTTCACCATCTTCTGGGCGGCTTCGGTGGAAACCTCGAGGTGCCGGTCCGGCAAGCTAGGATCGTAAATCGCTGGCTTGAGGGCCGTGGCCATGTGCTTAAGGCCTTCGAGGCCGTGGAAGGGGGAGTCCGGCTGCATGGCAATGATCTGGATATCAGAGCGGTACTCCCGCAGGCGTCGCCCCACCCCCATGCAGGTGCCGCTGGTGCCTAGCCCGGTTACGAAGTGGGTGACCTGTCCCTGGGTTTGTTCCCAGATTTCCACCCCTGTGGTCTCGTAGTGGGCCTGCCAGTTGGCGGGATTGCTGTACTGGTCGGGATAGAAGTAGAGATCGGGGTTTTCGGCGTAGAGAGCGCGGGCTTTCTCGATGGCCCCATCGGAGCCGAGGGCTGGATCCGTGAGCACCAAGTCCACCCCGTAGGCAGCGAGGATCTTCTTACGCTCTGGGCTAGCGTTGGCCGGCAGGGCCAGCTTCACCTTGTACCCCAAAGCTGCCCCTATCCAGGCATAGGCAATGCCCGTGTTGCCGCTGGTGGCATCCAGGATAATCTTGCCAGGCGTAAGCTTGCCCTCGCGCTCGCCAGCGCGAATCATGTTCAGGGCCGGGCGATCCTTGACCGAGCCGCCGGGGTTGTACCACTCTGCTTTGCCGTAAACTCGCACCGCCGGCGGCAAATCAGCAGTAACCCGCCGCAGGCGAATGAGCGGCGTCCGTCCCACCAGATCAATGGGGCTCTCGACCGCAGGGGGCAAGGGGCGAGAAGAAAACGCACTCGGGTACAAGCGGGATCCCTCGCTAGACAAGCACTGGACTGGACAACCATTGCTCATCTTATCCCGGTGTTCGTCAGTTCCAGCCTCTTCTGGGCTTCCCCGGCTCCTTTAGCTAGACTCTAAGATGGGGGTTAGCAAAAAGCACTTTGGGCAACAGCAGGATGCGGAGCGGCAGGGCAGAAATCGGCATTGTAACGGCGCAACAATTTGATCGCCGGCGAGGTCAGATCCACGTCTACGACGGCGAGGGCAAGGGCAAGTCACAGGCGGCTCTGGGGGTTGTGCTGCGTTCAATTGGGCTGGGGATTGAAAACTCGGCCCCTAGCCGAGTGTTGCTGGTGCGGTTTCTCAAGGGACCGGGCCGCACCTATGCAGAGGACGCCGCGATTGCCGCTCTGCAGCGGGGCTTCCCCCACCTTATCGATCAACTGCGCACGGGGCGAGGAGAGTTCTTCGGCCCCGACGAGATTACCAAGTTTGACCGCCAAGAGGCTCGCCGCGGCTGGGATGTAGCCAAGGGGGCGCTGGCATCGGGCTTCTACTCGGTGGTGGTGCTGGACGAGCTAAACCCGGTGCTGGATCTGGGCCTGCTGCCTGTGGATGAGGTCGTCAGCACCCTCAAGCAAAAGCCAGAGGAGATGGAGGTCATCATCACCGGGCGGGGCGCCCCCAAGGAAATCATCGACCTAGCAGATCTGCACTCGGAAATGCGCAGCGTGCGGCGGGCGGCGGATCCCCAGAACGGACAGCCCCCCCTCAGCGGCATCGAGATCTACACCGGCAACGGCAAGGGCAAGTCCACCAGCGCTCTGGGCCGGGCTCTGCAGGCCATTGGGCGCGGCATTAGCAAGGATCTCTCCCACCGCGTCCTGATCATGCAGTGGCTCAAGGGGGGAACAGGCTACACAGAGGATGCAGCCATCCGCGCTTTGCGGGAGAGCTATCCCGATCTGGTGGATCACCAGCGCTGCGGTCGCGACGCCATTGTCTGGCGGGGCAAGCAGCAAGAAATCGACTATGTGGAGGCAGAGCGGGGCTGGGAGCTGGCTAGGGCAGCCATCGCCTCGGGGCTTTACAAGACCATCATCCTGGACGAACTCAACCCGACGGTAGATCTGGAGCTATTGGACGTGGAGCCCATTGTCGAGGCTTTGCTGCGCAAGCCGCGGGACACGGAGATCATCATCACAGGGCGCTGCCATGCGCCTCTGCCCTACTTTGAGCTTGCCTCTGTTCATTCGGAAATGGTGAGCCACAAGCACTACGCCGAGCAGGGAGCCGATCTGCGGCGCGGAGTGGATTACTGAGCAGGGTGGCGAGCGGTGCTGGATCAGCTCCTGCAGCGAAGCGGGTTCCCCGACGCGAGGGCGCTGGCGCAGCTCTTGCTTGGCCTTTTCCAGACGGAGGTGTGGGTGGAGGGCAAGGAGCGGGTTCCCCAGGGCCCCCTGCTGGTGGTAAGCAACCATCGCAGCTTTTTGGATGCGCCGGTGCTGATTGCGGGGCTGGATCGGCCAATTCGCTTTGCTTGCCACTACTACCTCTCTCAAGTGCCCCTCTTGCGGGAGGTTGCCTTGGCTCTGGGTTGTATCCCCCTCCAGCAGGGATCGGGTTCACAGCTTGCCTTTTTTCGCCAGGCGCAGGCCACCCTGGCAGCGGGCGGGGCGGTGGGAATTTTCCCCGAAGGGGCGGAGCAGATGACCCGCAAGACCTTACCGCAGGAGGTGGGGCGGTTCCAGCCGGGCTTTGCCCATCTGGCCTTGGCTGCTGGCGTGGATCCCCTGCCAGTCCTGCCGGTGGCAGTGTGGGCCCAAGAGGAGTGGCGGGCAATCGACATCCCCATGGCTTTCTTCCGCTGGTTTGACCCCACAGAGCCCAGCTTTCAGCAGCCGGGGGGGCATCCGGTGGTGATCTACCGTCAGGTGGTGGTTCGAGTGGGATCCCCTCTTTGGGTGAGGGGAGCAAGGCGCTATACCTGCCGCCAGGAGCGGCTGCAGCTCATTCGGGAGTTAACGGCAGCCGCCCGCGAACAGGTGCGCTTGGGGTTGACAAGGAGATGGAAAGATTGAAAAGCAAGCCCACCGCCTCTAGTCCAAGCCGCCAGAAGCGGCCCCTGCTGCTCTATTTGCCGGGTATGGATGGCACGGGCAAACTGTTTTACCGGCAGGCGCAGGCTCTGCAAGCCGAGTTTCGCGTCCGCCCTCTGAGCTTAAACCATCCCGAAGCGGGGCATAGCTGGGAGAGCTTGGCCGATTGGGTGGGATCCCAACTGGAGGAGGGAGCCTACCTGTGTGGCGAGTCCTTCGGAGCTTGCCTAGCCCTGGCTGTAGCTGCCCAGCAGCCGGAGCGCTGTCGTGGCCTGATTCTGGTCAATCCGGCCTCCTCGCTGCGGCGCCGGCCCTGGTGGTGGGCAGGTCAGGTTCTCCTGCCCTTTTTGCCGCCGGGACTTTACTACCAACTGGCGGAGCGGGGGTTAGGGTTTTTGGCGGAGCTGGGCCAAATGGAGCCGCCGGATCGGGAGCGGCTGCGCCAGGCCGTGCACAGCGTTTCTCCGGAAGTGGTTGCCCATCGTCTAGCCTTGCTGGGATCCTTTGCTGTGGAAGATTTGCCCCTCGAGTCGATGAGGCTGCCAACCTTGCTGGTGGCGGGGGGGCGGGATCGTCTCCTGCCCTCGGTGCAGGAGGTGCGGCGTCTGGCGGAGCGACTGCCCCAGGCCCAGGTGGAGATCTCGCCTTTAAGCGGCCATGCTTGCCTTCTGGAGCGGCAGATGAACCTGCGGCGCTACTTGCTCAAGCCCGATGGGGTCTTTGCCCCGCTACTGCTCAATTCCGCTCTGGCCCCCTGAGCAGCAAGAGGGAGCCCCACAGGTTTTCGATTCGCTCTTGGCAGAAGCCGTCTTTCCCCTCTCGATCCAGCCAGAGGGCTCTCAGGCCTGCTGCCTTGGCCCCCTCATAGTCTTCGCGGCGGCTGTCGCCAATGTGCCAGGCAGCGGCAGGCGGGATCCCCTGGGCCGCTAGGGCAGCCTGGAAGATGCGGGGATCGGGCTTGGCATAGCCCACCTGGGTAGAGAGAGTAAGGCTAGAAAAATAGCCGTCCAGTTGCAGCGCCTGCAGCACTCGCACTAGACGGCTGTCGAAATTGGAGATTACCCCTAGCTGGATCCCTTCCTGTTGCAGGGCTTGCAAAACTGGCAGCGTCTCGGGATAGAGCTCCCAAGGGTCCCCTGCGGCAAAATGCTCGAACAGGTGGGCAAAAAACACTGCAAAGCGCTCCTCCCCAAAGGCAGTAAGGGATCCCTCCACCTGGGCAAAGGTCTGGCGCACCACTTGATGCCACCAGGCCCGCTCCCACTCCTCTAAAAGGGATCCCGTCAAGCCCACGCAGGCGGGTGGCGGAGCACTGGCAAAAGCTTGGGCAAAGGCGCGATCCAACGCCCGTGGCTCCACGGCTACCCCGTATTCTGCCGCTAGCTGACTGTAGACTTGGCCCACGCTGCCCCGCACCCGGAACAGGGTGCCGACGGCATCGAAAAAGATCGCCTTCGGCCTCATTGCTGGTTTTCGTAGCGCGCGTAGGCCTCGACAATCCGCTGGACTAGAGGGTGGCGCACCACATCTCGCTGGTCAAAGTAGCAGAAGGCCACCCCCTCCACCCCCGCTAGGATGCGCTCTGCAGCCGCCAGGCCCGACAGGCGATGCTTGCCCAGATCCGTTTGGGTGAGATCCCCGGTAACCACCATGCGGGAGCGGAAGCCCAGCCGAGTGAGGGCCATCTTCATCTGCTCAGGGGTGGTGTTTTGGGCCTCGTCCAAGATAATGAAAGCGTTGCTGAGGGTACGCCCCCGCATGTAGGCCAGCGGCACCACCTCGATGACTCCCTGGGCCATTAGCTGAGGCAGCTTGGCCGGGTCGATAAACTCAAACAGGGCATCGTAGAGAGGCCGCAGGTAGGGATCCACCTTTTCCACCAGATCCCCTGGCAAAAAGCCCAACTTCTCCCCCGCCTCTACTGCTGGTCGCGTCAGGATCAAACGCTCGTACTCGCGGTTTTGCAGGGCTGTGATGGCGACAACGGCTGCTAGATAGGTTTTCCCCGTGCCTGCTGGCCCAATGCCGAAGCAGAGATCGTGGGTGCGAATGGCTTGTACGTACTCCTGCTGGCGGGGCGTTTTGGGCCGAATGAGCTCTCCCTTGCGGGTGCGAGCCAAAACCCCTGCCTGCACTTGCCGATAAACCTCAGCTTCTTGGTTGGAGAGAGCACGGAAGGCTTGTTCAGCATCGACTGCTGTTACAGGGTGCCCGGCTTGCCAAAGGGGTTTGAGCAATTCTAGCCACTGCCGCACCTGCTGCCGCTGTTGAGGTGTTCCCCTCAGATAGAGATCCTGCCCTCGCAGGGTAACCGAGGCGCCGCTGCAGCGGCTAATCCACTTCAAGTTAGACTCCTGCACGCCCGCCAGGGACATGGCCTGCTGGGGACTTGACAAAGAGATGATCTCGAGATCGGTGACAGCGGAGGAAGTCAAGTGGTTGTGCATGCCGTGGGCGCCGTGCACCCTAAGACCTGTTGAGACCTGTGATGGCGATCCTATCAGAAGCTCCGGCTAAAGCGCTCCAGGTTATGGCCAGCCTCGGCAAAAGGCTTCTCGGACAGCAGAGTCCGAGTGTTCTAGGACACCAATTGGGAAAACTCGCCCCCCTCGAGTTCGAGATTCAGCTTTTGCTAGCAACGGAGTTAGAAATATTGAAAGAAATCTTTTTCTTCTGAAATAGTCGTTACTCATCAAGCAGAGCTAGTTTAGCCTTGAGGGTGTATAGCCTCCCAGTACATTCCGCCATTCACGTTGTCGATTTACATTAATGAAAAGGCATCTGAACCTGGTCTTTCAGCACTTTTGGTAAAAATTTGAAAAAGTCGAACCCGCTCTTTGGGCAATTTGGGTAACCTGGATTTGCTAGAGCTAGCAAGAGAGAGAACTTCCAATAGAGAGCCTTACGAGAATCTGGAGCTGTTTTTTATCAGCTTGCCTTAAAACTTCTTAAGGCTTCACAATCACAATCTTGCCTTGCAAGGAAACTAAGGAGATAGCAATGTCTACCCAATTGGTTACACCCGCTACGCTAGAGCTTCTGCAAGTGGATTTGACGCAAGTCCCTCCAGAGATTACCTGTGATGGCAGCGACTTGGACTGGAGCCAAGCCGTGGTGATCGAGGGCAGTCAGCCCCAAGAGGAAAATTTGCAGGGCTGGATTGCCTTCTGTGGCCTGCGGGTTAACCACGAGGCCGGCAATGTCCTGTACTGGCAAGGGCAGCCGCTGCGGGCCAGCCGCATTCGCTTTTTCGTAAGAAATGTAGCCTGGCGCTATGGCTTCTCTTTCTCCACCAGCATTCGCTCCCCTCTCGGCAAAGGGATCCCCACGCCTCCCGACTGGCGCTACCCTGGCCTTTGCCGCTACGGCCTGGTGCTGTTCCAGCCCAACGTCCAGTTGGTGGCCCGACAGGTCTGGGAATCCTCGCCCGAGCAGCCGCAAGAGGTGGATCTGGATCCCAACCTGGATATTGCCTTTAATGTCAACGCCGCCAAGGGCAGTTACAGCGACAACAGCGGCAGCTTCGATATCTACGTGCAGGTGGTGAGCTAAGGGCAGCCAGGGATCCCCGCCGAGAACAGTTGCCGGCTGGGATCCCATCTTCTACAATAGGTGAGCTAGAAGTTGGCGCCCAGCTTGCCGCTGGCTCTGCCAGCTTGGAGAGGTGGCTGAGTGGTCGAAAGCGGCTTCCTGCTAAGAAGTTACGGGGCCCAAAAGGCTCCGTCGAGGGTTCGAATCCCTCCCTCTCCGTTGCCACAGCCAAAGCTAGCCACCTTTGCCGCTGACGGAGGGCACTGATGGGCCAGGGATGGCTTCTAAGTCAGTGGGGAGTGGCGCTTTGGCTCAATTTACTTCTCGTGGGGCTAGCCCTGCAGAGTCCCCAAAAGGCGCTGACCCGGGCTGGGGTGCTCCACGCAGGGCTGCTGGGTTTGTTGGTGTGGGGTGGCCTGGGGTGGCGGGGCTACCTGGTAGTAGCCGCCTATTTTTTAGTCGGCACAGCCGTCACCCGCTTGGGGATCCACCGGAAGCAGGCGCAGGGAATTGCCGAGAAGCGAGGAGGGGCGCGGGGCCCAGAAAATGTCTGGGGCTCTGCTTTGACCGGGGCGGTATGCGCAGTGGGATACGCTTTCTTTCCGCACTCCCTGTGGTGGTTGGGGTATAGTGCCAGCTTTGCAGCGAAATTGGCCGATACCGTCAGCAGCGAAGTAGGCAAAGCCTATGGACGGCAGACCTTTTTGATCACCACTTTTCAGCCGGTGCCTGCCGGCACGGAGGGAGCTGTCAGCCTAGAGGGATCCCTGGCGGGGGTGGCAGCAGCAGGTGGAATGTCCGCCTTGGCCTGGGGGATTGGCGGAGAATGGGTGGGAGGGGATCCCTGGTGGCTGAGCGCCTGCTGGCTGGCCGGCATCCTGGCCACTCTAGCAGAAAGCTGGATGGGGGTAGTGCTGCAGCCCCGCCTGGCCTGGATGACCAATGAGATGGTGAACGGCATTCAGACAACCCTTGCCGCTCTTTTGGCGGTGGGGCTGGGAGCCCTCCTGGGGATTGGAGCGTAAAGAGAGCCCAAGGAAAAAGGGAGGAGCCTTCCGGAAGCTCTCTCCCCTAGGGGTGTAAAAACAGCAGAACAGCTTCTAGCGCAAGCCGCTTGGCTTGTAGACCAAGAAGCCCAGCACCTGACACTGCTTAATGTTGTCGAAGCCCACCACGCGGATGAAGCAATGGGGGTAAGCGCTGCGGCAGGCCTGCACTTCAGTCAGCACCTCCTGTGGAGAAGTAGCGCTAAACAGCGGCAGCTTCCACAAAGTCCAGTAGTGGTCGGTTGGCTCGGAAGATTCGTTGAATTCGATGGCAGGGATGTAGCCCTGATCCAGGATGTACTGCACCTGCTTGAGGATCTGCAGATCCGTTAGGGGTGGCAGATAGGAAAAGGTTTCGTAGCGGCGCTCTTTCGGTAGGGTTTGCATAACTTACTCCGTTTCAGGTGTAGGGTTTTGGAGAGTGGATCCTGCCTCTGGGTGGGTGACCGGCAGGGATCCGGTTGCTGAAGTCAGCCGTTCCAGGTGGCTGCGGCGGTGTTCCATGTTGGCCTGTTGAATACCGGTTTTGGCCATTTCCGGCAAGTAGTCGACCACCTCCGCTGCCAGGTACTCCCGAACGGTCATGATGCGGTAGGCCAAGTCGGCCCGCTCTGCCAGCAAAGCCCGAAGATAGGCTTCCCCATCCTGGAAGCTTTGCCGAGCAGAAAACTGCTGCAGCCAGAGGGCCCTGGGAGGATCCGTCTCGCTCAGCTGGGCCAGCACCGTGCGCATCGCCTGATAGGTCAGGTAGCTGATTAAAGTTTTGGCCGTGTCCTTGGCGATCTGCTTTAGATCCATGACCGATCCAGGGGTTGGGCCAAGGGGGCAAGAAAGTCCAGAGATCCCTTGCCCCCAGAGAGTTTTAGAGCGTATCGACCGGCTTGAACTCGAACTTAACCTCTTTCCACAGCTCGCAAGCAGCCGCCAGCTCTGGTGACCACTTGGCTGCTTCGCGGATGATGTCGCTGCCCTCTCGGATCAGGTCTCGGCCTTCGTTGCGGGCTTGGATGCAGGCTTCCAGGGCCACGCGGTTAGCCGTTGCACCGGGAGCATTCCCCCATGGGTGGCCGAGCGTGCCGCCGCCAAACTGCAGCACCGCGTCGTCCCCGAAGATCTCCACCAGCGCCGGCATGTGCCAAACGTGGATCCCTCCAGAAGCCACCGGCATGACCCCAGGCATAGAAGCCCAATCTTGGGTGAAGAAAATGCCGCGGGAGCGATCCGCCTCGACGTAGTTTTCTCGCATGAGATCCACAACGCCCATGGTGATGGCGCGGTCGCCTTCCAACTTGCCCACCACCGTACCGGCGTGCAGGTGGTCGCCGCCAGACATGCGCAGGCACTTGGCCAGCACCCGGAAGTGGATGCCGTGGTTTTTCTGCCGGTCGATCACTGCGTGCATGGCGCGGTGGATGTGCAGCAGGATGCCATTATCGCGGCACCACTTGGCCAGGCTGGTGTTGGCCGTAAAGCCGGCGGTGAGGTAGTCGTGCATGATGATGGGAGCGCCAATCTCCTTGGCAAACTCCGCCCGCTTGAACATTTCCTCACAGGTGGGCGCGGTCACGTTCAGGTAGTGGCCCTTGATCTCGCCGGTTTCGGCCTGAGCTTTGTGGACCGCTTCCATGACAAACAAGTAGCGATCCCGCCAGCGCATGAAAGGCTGCGAGTTGACGTTCTCGTCGTCTTTGGTAAAGTCCAGCCCACCCCGCAGTGCCTCGTACACAGCTCGCCCGTAGTTTTTGGCGGAAAGACCCAGCTTGGGCTTGATGGTGCAGCCCAGCAGCGGACGGCCATACTTGTTCAGCTTATCCCGCTCTACCTGAATGCCGTGGGGAGGGCCCTGGAAGGTCTTCAGGTAAGCTACGGGAATGCGCAAGTCTTCTAGCCGCAGCGCCTTTATGGCCTTAAAGCCGAAGACGTTGCCCACAATCGAGGTGAGCATGTTGGTTACTGAGCCTTCCTCGAAGAGATCCAGCGGGTAGGCGACGAAGCAGAAGTACTGGTTCTCTTCGCCAGGAACCGGCTCGATGTCGTAGCAGCGGCCCTTGTAGCGATCCAAGTCAGTGAGCAGATCGGTCCAAACGGTTGTCCAGGTGCCCGTCGAGGACTCAGCTGCTACTGCTGCCCCTGCTTCTTCTGGAGGAACGCCTGGCTGAGGCGTAACCCGAAAACAGGCTAGGATGTCGGTATCTTTGGGCGTGTAATCAGGGGTGTAATAGGTCAGTCTGTAGTCTTTCACCCCCGCTTGATAGCCGCTCTTGGTTTTCGTTGCTGAATAGGCCACGTCAATCCTCCTCTACACGAATGACAAACTCTGCAAAGTTGAGAACTAGCATCTCCAGCTTCAGGCAACAGGCGAGGAAGCAGAGGTAAGGAGCCTCAACTGCCTGCCCTTTCTGGCCTTGGAGCTGCCTCACAATCGGTAGGCTCGACCCTTGCAGCCTACCCCTTTCCCCTCAACCTGTAAGCCCTCTTCCCTGACTCCTTTCATCGCTAGCTTTAACGCACCAAGTCCAGAAAGCCTCTATGGACTATTTCCAGCTCTTGTTGCCCCTGCGATCTCAATAATGCAGCTCCACCTTCTTGGGTTTAATCCTAAGCTACCATCCGCGATGAAAGCCAGATCATTACTTTCTTTATGAGTTTGATTAGCTTACTTAAAGCAAGCCAGGCCTTCCGCTGGCAACGGGATAGATTTCTTTGACTTTCTTCACATCTTCCTGGGAGAATCCCCCACCTGACGACACCAGCTCCCTTGGCAGGGAGCTAGGAAAGAGACTCCCTGGCAGCCAGGAGGACTAGGAAACGGTCGTCAGGGAAGGCTGGGGCTTCTTGGTGATTACCTGGTCGATGATGCCGTATTCTTTGGCCTGTTCTGGGGTCATAAAGTTGTCGCGGTCTGTATCGCGCTCGATACGCTCCAGCGGCTGGCCCGTGTGGTAGGCAAGCAGGCTGTTGAGGCTGTTTTTGATAAAGAGGAGCTCCCTAGCCTGGATCTCGACGTCGGTGGCTGGACCCTGGGCTCCCCCTAGAGGTTGGTGAATCATAATGCGGGCATGGGGAAGGGCAATGCGTTTGCCCTTGGCACCCCCTGCCAGCAAAAAGGCTCCCATGCTGGCGGCCAAGCCAATGCAGATGGTGGAGACGTCTGGCTGGATGTGCTGCATGGTGTCGTAGATGGCCATACCGGCATAGACAGAGCCGCCAGGAGAGTTGATGTAGAGGTAGATATCTTTCTCAGGGTCTTCGGATTCCAGGTAGAGCATCTGGGCCACAATTAGGTTGGCTACGTCGTCATCTATCGGCGTGCCCAAGAAGATAATCCGATCCCGTAGCAAACGCGAGTAAATATCAAAGGCGCGCTCGCCGCGTGCAGATTGCTCGATAACAGTGGGAATCATGCCAGTCCAAGCGATGGGTTGCTACCATAGTGTAGTTTAAGCCACGGGATAACTGCCCCCTGCAGAGGAGTTGCCTGGCTCTGCCTAGGTAGCCTGCCGCTGGGATCCTCATTATCAATTTATCAATCTGCGGAGATGAGGTGTAAATGGATGTGATCCCGGATGAACCCCTTGTGATCGCCGGATTGCTGGGTCTGGCTCTCCTGGGACTCTTGATCTTGGCCGGGGTAGGATGGGGGACGGGCGACGGTGACTAGCAAGAGATTCAAGTTGACAGAGTTAAACCTGCCTCTTTACAATCAAGATCGCTTCGTTTGGAGATGCCCCCATCGTCTAGAGGCCTAGGACACATCCCTTTCACGGATGCGACAGGGGTTCGAATCCCCTTGGGGGTATAGAGGAAAGGTAGCGACGATGCGTAGCTTCGCCGGCGCATCTTCTGCCTTGACGTGGATTAACTAAGCCAGTAGATGAGCAGCTGCATTTCTTCGGCTAGGCACTTTGCCTAGGCTAAAGTCAGCTCCGTCTTTAGCCGGTGTGCTCGATCAAGAGCAAGGAGCAACTCCCCTCAGCTCGATGGGAAGTGACACCTGCGGAGATCCCTCTGGTGGGGTAGTGGAGGTGAACTCTGCTGCTAGCTATAGGTCGTGGAAGCAGGAAGAAAGGCTCAACCTGGAGCAAAAGTCTGCTTTTGTCCGAGGTTGTATAGGTCTTTCAGACGCGGATCAACGGCTATGGGCCAGAGCTTCTGCTGGTGCAGCGCTAGCAGCTAGATCGTCTTTGATTAGCTCTACCAGATCCTGAAGCTGACGAATGGCCTCCGCTCCTTCTAGTTTCATCAGCTCCCGCTCATCCCGCATCTCCGTCCAACTGATGGAGCACTCGGAGACTAAAAAGCGAATCAGATGCCCTTCCCGCAAGCTGACCATGAAGGAAGCGCTCTCAAAGGAGGTGCCGCAGGTGTAGCAGGAGGCCGGGTAGCCCCGCTTCTCCAAAGCAATGGCCAGCGCCTGCAAACTCATCACCAGATCCTGAACGTAGCTGCGGTATTGTTCCGCCAACCGTTTGAACATCACACTCCTCCTCACTCCTCGGCTCAGCCAGGCCCTCTTCTGGCCACAGACAAGCCGCTTAGTAATAAATACCTATGCTCGGCAGTTAAGTTCATATGTAGCACAGCAATCGGCAATCCTCAAGGAAGGAGCTCAGTCCAGGAACCAAAACTGCCCAGCGCCAAGCAGGATGATAGGCAAGGCCCAGGTGGTTCAGATGTCGTATTTAACACTCCTCTCAAAACAAACACCAAAGTTTACTCTAGTTCAAAACTCTTGCCTCTAGGGGGGGAGCGGATCCTCAGCTCAGGACGGGAAGGGGAATAGTTGCTTTTCGTGGTTGTTTTCCAATTCTCAGAAAGGCTTCTCTTATTTCCGAGGCCTCCTTATCTGCTCTTTCGAGCTGCCGAGAGTAACCCCATTTGTTGTCCGTGCCTTAGCACCACTCGTGAAGATTTCCTCAAGCAACTGCTGTGGCGCCTGATTGATCGGGGGTGCTGCCTCCAACCTACCTTGGCCTAAGCTAGCCGTTTGGCAAGCCCCCTTAGCAACCCCTTAAGAAAATATTAAAAACGGGATTAAAAATACAGAGACAGCGGCCTCCTAAGAGGAGAAGGAACTAGAATTGAAGTGGGCAAGGTGTATTGCAAACGCCTGAAAAAAGAAACATCAGAGTTGCTAAAAGTTCTCCCTTGCACCGGTGGCTAGATCGTCCCTTTTGCAAAGATGCCAGCAGCCCTTAGCAGTAGCTGAGGAGAGGTCTTGCTCTAGGTCTAGCCTGTTGCATAGCTGTCAGGCCGAGTGGCCAGGGGGATTGCTATGGTAGTGAGCGCCCAGTCTTCTGTAGCTTTGCCTACAGAATTCACAAGTAAACAACATAGCTTGAGGGATTTCGTGCCTGGGCGGTGGCAGCGCTGCATCGATGTCCGAGATTTCATCCAGCGCAACTACACCCCCTACACCGGGGATGAAAGCTTTTTGGCGCCGGCCACCGAGCGCACGCAGCGGCTGTGGGCCAAAGTTCAAGATCTGATGGCCTTGGAGCGGAAGCGTGGGATCTTGGATGCCGACACCGACCTTCCTTCCAGCATCACCAGCCACCCGCCAGGCTACATCGACCGAGAGCTGGAGCAGATCGTAGGGCTACAAACGGATAAGCCCCTAAAGCGCGCCATCCTGCCCTTTGGCGGCATCCGTATGGTAGAAACGGCCCTCAAGGCCTATGGCTACGAGCTGGATCCCCGCGTTAAGGAAATCTTTACCAAGTATCGCAAGACCCACAACGACGGGGTTTTCGACGCCTACACGGAGGAGATGCGCCGCTGCCGCCGCTCTGGGATCATCACCGGCTTGCCGGACGCCTATGGACGGGGCCGCATCATCGGTGACTACCGGCGGGTACCTCTCTATGGCGTGGATCGGCTGATTGAGGACAAGGAGGCGCAGAAGGCCAGCCTAGAGGTGGACACGATGGATGAAGAAACCATCCGCCTGCGGGAGGAGCTCTCAGAGCAGATCAAAGCCCTGTACGAGCTCAAGGAGATGGGGGCCAGCTACGGCTTTGATCTAGGCCGCCCCGCAACCAACGCCCGCGAGGCCATCCAGTGGCTGTACCTAGCCTACCTGGCAGCGGTCAAAGAGCAAAACGGCGCCGCCATGTCCCTGGGGCGGGTTTCCACGTTCCTAGACATCTACATCGAGCGGGATCTGCAGGCCGGGATCCTCACCGAGGAAGAGGCCCAGGAGCTCATCGACCACTTTGTCATGAAGCTGCGCATGGTCAGGTTTTTGCGCACGCCGGAGTACAACGAGCTCTTTAGTGGGGATCCCACCTGGGTAACCGAGTGCATCGGCGGCATGGGGCTAGATGGGCGGCCTCTAGTGACCAAGACCAGCTTCCGCATGCTGCACACCCTCTACAACCTTGGGCCGGCGCCGGAGCCCAACTTGACGGTGCTCTGGTCGGAGCGGCTGCCGGAAGCTTTCAAGCGCTACTGCGCCAAGGTCTCCATCGAAACCAGCTCCATCCAGTACGAAAACGACGACCTGATGCGCCCCTACTGGGGGGATGACTACGGCATCGCCTGCTGCGTGTCGGCCATGCGCATCGGCAAGCAGATGCAGTTTTTTGGAGCGCGGGTGAACTTGGCCAAGTGCCTGCTCTATGCCATCAACGGCGGTCGGGATGAGATCTCCGGCGAGCAGGTGGCTCCTGCTTTCGCCCCCATCACCGCCGATGTCCTGGACTACGACGAGGTGTGGCCGCGCATGGCGCAGATGATGGCCTGGCTGGCCAAAACCTACGTCAACACCATGAACATCATCCACTACATGCACGACAAGTACTGCTACGAGCGCCTGGAGATGGCCCTGCACGACCGGGACGTGCTGCGCACCATGGCCTTTGGGTTGGCCGGCCTGTCGGTAACAGCCGACTCCCTATCCGCCATCAAATACGCGCGGGTGCGGGCCATCCGGGATGAACGGGGCTTGGTGGTGGACTACGCGGTGGAGGGCGACTTCCCCAAATACGGCAACAACGACGACCGAGTTGACTCCATTGCGGTGCAACTGGTGCAGACCTTCATGGCCGAGCTGCGCAAGCACAAGACCTACCGCAATGCCATCCCCACCCAGTCCATCCTCACCATCACCTCCAACGTGGTCTACGGCAAGAAAACCGGCAACACCCCTGACGGGCGGCGCGCAGGTGAACCCTTTGCCCCTGGGGCCAACCCCATGCATGGCCGCGACACCAAGGGGGCGGTGGCGTCGCTGGCTTCGGTGGCTAAGCTGCCCTACGACGACGCTCTGGATGGGATCTCCAACACCTTCTCCATCGTGCCGGCGGCCCTAGGTCGCACAGCGGAGGAGCGGGTTGCCAATCTAGTGGGGCTGCTGGATGGCTACATGCGGGATGGCGGCTTTCACCTCAACGTGAACGTTCTCAACCGCGAGACCTTGCTGCACGCCATGGAGCACCCAGAGCTCTATCCACAGCTCACCATCCGGGTTTCCGGCTATGCGGTGAACTTCATCAAGCTCACCCGCGAGCAACAACTGGATGTGATTAACCGCACCTTCCATCAACACTTCTAAACGACGGCCAGGGGATCCCTGAAGGCTGCCCATACCCAGGGAAAGGGATCCCCCAGCAAGGAGGTTCGATGAGCTATAGCGCTTTGGACTTGGTTAGAGACTACGCGGCAGGACAGCGAGATTTCCAAGGGATCGAGCTGCTCCAGGCCGACCTACAAGGGATCCACCTAGCCGGTGCCGACCTGCGCTCTGCCGACTTCAGCGGGGCCAACCTGGCAGGCGCCAACCTGCGGGGGTGTGATCTCAGCTTTGCCAATTTCAGCAACGCCAACCTATCTGGAGCCGATCTGCGAGGATGCCTGCTTTTCGGCACCGATTTCCGAGGTGCTCTCTTGGAAGGAGCTTTGCTGGATCACGCCGATTTCGATGCCTATACCCATTTCCCAGCGGGCTTTGATCCGAAGGCGCATCGCCTACACAACATCTCGTCAGGTGTCTCCCAGTAGACCCTTTGGGGTCTTTCCATCGGTTTTCAACTTAAGAAAACCCAGCCCAGGTAAACCCAAAGTCAAAGCCAGGGGGTGGGCAACGTAGCCAGCAATTTGGAAGAAAACCTCAAGATTAATTGATATTTTGCAAAAGCCATTGAGAATAGAAGTTATGGGTACCTCCCTCAACCCCTCGAGGCCGGTGACCGGCCGCATTCACTCGGTTGAAACCTGTGGCACGGTAGATGGGCCAGGGATCCGCTTTGTCATCTTCCTGCAGGGCTGTCCTCTGCGCTGTCTGTACTGCCACAATCCGGACTGTCGGGATCCCAATGCTGGCCAGGTGGTGACAGTGGACTCCCTCATGGCGGAGATCCAGCGCTGCCGCAATTACTACCTCAAAGGCGGGGGAGTAACGGCCAGCGGGGGAGAACCGTTAATGCAGCCCACCTTTGTGGCTGAGATTTTCCGCCGCTGCCACGAGCTGGACTTGCACACAGCGCTGGACACTTCCGGCTACGCGCCCTTGGGAGTGGCCAAGCCAGTTTTGGCCCATACGGATTTGGTGCTCCTTGATATCAAGTCCTATCTGCCGGAGCTCTATCGCAAAGTTACTGGCGTTTCGCTGCAGCCCACTCTCGATCTGGCTCGCTATTTGGATCAGATTCACAAGCCCACCTGGATTCGTTTTGTCCTCGTTCCCGGACTAACGGATCCCGAGGAAAACATTAAGGGATTGGCTGAGTTTGTAGCCACCCTATCCAACGTGGAGCGGGTGGAAGTTTTGCCCTTTCACAAGATGGGGGAATACAAATGGCAGCAATTGGGATTGCCTTACACCCTTGCCGATGTCGATCCACCCACACCCGAACAGGTGAATCACGCCTTACAAATCTTTCGGGATCAAGGACTGGTGGCTATTTGACAATTCTGCAGTTGCGGCTTGGGTCAGCATAGCCAGGTCACGCTTAGATCCGAAGTGATTCACAGTTAATCTCTGCACCGTCTCCAGATTGGCCCTGAGCTGACTGGAATCCAAGTTGATCCCCAGGCTAACTTTACGGACTCTATGTGAACTGAAGAATACCCCAAGAGGAGGGATCCCCAATGGAAGTTTGCGTCACCTACCACGATGGTGTTCAGTTCCAAGCGGAAAGCCGAGGGCACCGCATTCTCAGCGACCAGCCTTTGGACAATCACGGTCGAGATCAGGGAATGACGCCGCCGGAATGGTTTCTGGCTTCTCTGGGCGCCTGTGTTGGTTTTTATGCCGTCAAATATCTGGAAGCTCGGCAGTTGGATCCCAGTGGACTAGAGGTGGTGGTCACGGCGGAGAAAGTTGAGCATCCGGCTCGCCTAGACAACATTCACATTCGTGTAAAAACTGGGATCCCGCTGGACGGAAGGCATCAAAAGGGGCTGGAAAAAGCAGTTGATGCCTGCATCATTCACAATACGCTCACCCATCCCCCCACCCTGACCACCGAAATCCAAGTTCCTGCTCCTGTTGGCGCCTAGATTGCCATTCGGGTTATTCGACTATTTCCAACTATCCGATTGTCAATTGTTCCTATCGTCTAAGTCTTGATGAGTTTTGGAGGGATCCACCGATGCCAGTAACCAATCTAGCCGAGCTGGAAACCTTGATCCAGCAGGTGAAGGCTGCCCAAGCGGAATATGCAACTTTCACCCAAGAACAGGTAGACCGGATTTTTCACAAAGCCGCTCTGGCTGCCAACAACGAACGGATCCCGCTTGCCAAGCTGGCCGTAGAAGAGACCGGCATGGGCATTGTGGAAGACAAGGTAATCAAAAATCACTTTGCCTCTGAGTACATTTACAACAAATACAAACACGAGAAAACCTGCGGCGTCATCGAGCGGGACGAGAGCTTTGGCTACGAGCGCATTGCTGAGCCGGTGGGGCTTTTGGCAGGTATTGTGCCAGTAACCAACCCCACGTCGACAACAATTTTCAAAGCCCTCATCACTCTAAAAACCCGCAACGCCATCATCTTTGCGCCTCACCCCCGTGCCAAACGATGCACGGCTGCTGCAGCCAAAGTGGTCAAAGAGGCGGCTGAGGCGGCAGGCGCGCCGGTGGGGTTGATTGGCTGGATTGACGAGCCCACGATTGAGCTCTCCCAGGCTTTGATGCAGCATCCTGAGGTGCAGCTGATCCTGGCCACCGGGGGCCCTGGCATGGTCCAGGCGGCCTATTCTTCCGGCCACCCAGCTTAGTGGGTGGGGGCCGGCAA
>NZ_JANSHH010000030.1:0-211079 GCF_047461515.1 Synechococcus sp. W70.1 | reverse complement strand
GGTAGAGGGGGCTCGGGAGCGCGCACGTTCTGGGGCACAAAGGGATCCGCCCGTCCCGCCCTACTCAGAGCCCGCTGGGTTTCCTGCTCCCGATCCACAGGTGGGATCAGGATGGAGGCAGGTTGGGTTGGCAAGGGCCGAGGCTGGTCGGGAGCAGTCTGGCCAAAGCCTTCGGGCAGAGCCGCCGTCTGTTGCCGGGCAAGAGCCTGCAGCTGGCTAGCTCCACGGGCCAGGGTAGCATTCATGTCCTGTTCCCAACGGCCTGAGGGGTTGAGCCGCATGATCACGGGGTTGCTGTTGCCGCGAAATTCTACCCAGACTTCCGCTTCCGTGTTGCTGAGCCGGCGGGAGCGGAGGATGCGGGATCCCGGCGGCAAAAGCGGCTGCAGGGCCAGCTCGGCGTCCCGAACTGCCTGGGCGTTGGCCAAAGCGGGAGCCAGAGACATGCCTCCTGCCAACCCCAGCAGGATCCCAAGCAAAAGCAGTGGGCGAACCATAAAAACCCCTGGGAGAGCGTCTCTGGACTAAAATATCCAAAATCCTCGCAATGGGGCTAACCTCGAGCTGCCTTTTTGTCAAGCCTCTCCCACTAGAACAGCAATTCCTGACCCAAGGCAGCAAAGTTTGCCATAATTAAAACTTGTAAACATTCTGGCTCTCCCCACTTTGGATCCCGCCAACCCTAGCCAATTACAGGAGATTGCCGAGCGGCTGCGCAGCCCACGACCAGCGGATCGGATGCTGGCCTTGGCGCAGTTGCGGGACGTGCCAGCAGAGCAGGCAGTGCCGCTGATTCTGCAGGTCGTTGACGATGAAAACCTGCAAGTGCGCTCTTTTGCCGTCTTTGCGCTCGGGGTCAAGCAAACTGACGCCTGTCTGCCTAAGTTGGTGGAGATCCTCACCCAGGACCCGGACTACAGCATTCGCGCCAATGCAGCAGGCGCTCTGGGATACCTAGAAGACCCCCGGGCTTTCGAGGCGCTGGTGCGTGCCTTCTACGAAGATGTGGAGTGGCTGGTGCGCTTTAGTGCTGCCGTAGCGTTGGGCAACCTGAAGGATCCCCGAGCTTATGACGTACTGCTGCGGGCGTTGGAGGGGCCGGAAGAGTTGCTCCAGCAGGCGGCCATCGCTGCCTTGGGGGAACTGGGGGATCTGCGGGCGCTGGATCACCTCTTGCGCTTTGCCCAATCGGAAGATTGGCTGGTGCGGCAGCGGCTGGCCCAGGCCTTGGGAAATCTGCCCTCGCCTAAGAGCGTTTCCGCCCTCAACTATCTGGCCAAGGATCCTAACGATAGCGTTGCCGCAACCGCTCTGGATTCCCTGCGACGGCTGCGCCAAAGGGGTTTTCCGGAAGCAGGATCCCCAACAGCGGATTAGAAGCAAGCTAAGCTGAAGATCGGGGTTCAGCTTGCTGGAGGGCTCCTTTGAGGAGGAGGCAAGCTTTTCTGTTCTTATCCCCTGCTCTATGGTGGCTACCAAACCCCATCCTGAGATAGCCGGACTTCCCTCTCGGCCCCGCATCGTGGCGGCTCTGTCTGGGGGGGTAGACAGCTCCACAGTGGCAGCTCTCCTCCACGAACAGGGCTACGCTGTGGAAGGGGTTACTTTGTGGCTGATGCGGGGGAAAGGCCAGTGCTGCACCGACGGCCTGGTGGATGCTGCTGCTGTTTGTGAGCAACTGGGGATCCCGCACCACATTGTGGATAGCCGCGAGTTGTTCCAAACCCACATTGTCGAGTACCTGCTAGCCGGCTATGCGGACGGGATCACACCGCTGCCCTGCTCCCGCTGCAACAAGCTGGTCAAGTTCGGTCCCCTGCTGGCCTACGCCCAGGAGCAGCTGGGCATCTCGCAGATTGCCACTGGCCACTACGCGCGGGTACGTTTCAACGCCGAGCTAGGGCGCTACCAACTGCTGCGGGCTGTGGATCGCCAAAAGGATCAGTCTTATTTTCTCTACGACCTCAGCCAGGAGCACTTGGCCCACAGCCTCTTCCCTTTGGGCGAGTACACCAAGGCCCAGACCCGCCAGATGGCTAGGCGCTACGGCTTGGCCACCGCCAACAAGCCAGAGAGCCAGGATCTTTGCCTAATTGAAACCTACGGCTCGATGCGCAACTTCCTGGATCAGCACTTGGGGGAAAGGCCAGGGGAAATTGTCGATACTCAGGGGCGGGTCCTGGGGTACCACCAGGGCATTCACCACTACACCATTGGCCAGCGCAAGGGCTTAGGCATTGCTGCCCCTCGTCCGCTCTATGTGGTGCGCATCGATGCAGCCATGAACCGCGTGGTGGTGGGAGAGCGGGAAGAAGCCACCCAAGCAGAAGCCTGGGTGCGGCAGGTCAACTGGGTGTCGATCCCAGCGCCATCAGAGCCCTTGGAGGTAGAAGTGCAGGTGCGCTACCGTACCCCTGCCGTGCCAGCTACCTTGATCCCGGAATCGCCGGAACGCGTGAAGTTGCAATTTGCCGAGCCCCAGTTTGGCGTCACCCCCGGCCAGGCCGCCGTTTGGTACCAGGGGGATCTGCTGCTGGGAGGTGGCATCCTCGAGCGCCCTCTTTCCTAGCTGGAAGTTTGCCAGAACGCAGCGGCAGGACCTCAAGCTGGCGGGATAGGGGCAGCCGCGGCTAGAGTCAATCGGTTGTGGCTATTGAGGCCCATGCGCTTGGCTTTCTACCTGCGCTTGCTGCTGTTGTTGGCGCTGCTGGCCCTGTTTACAGGCCTAATTGTGTGGCTGATTCAGTCCTTTCTCGAGCTCTACTACGCCACCCGCTACCACCCCCTTTTAGGGGGTCTGTTAGTTGGAGTGCTGACGCTGCTGCTAGTGGTGTTTTTGGCCGCCTCGGTCTATTACTTGTTTCTCTTTGGCCGAGCTTCCTCGTCTCCAACCCAGCGCCTCCCTCGGCTAGCTTCCCCGACAACCCCCGCCGAAAAGTGGGAGGCAGCCCGGCGCAACCTGGCCCAACTGGAGGCTCAAGTAGCCCAGATTCAGGATCAGGTGGCCCGAGCAGCGCTGGCAGAACGGTCAGCCCGCTTAGCCCAGCAGTTGGCCCAGCCTCAACTGAAGGTGGTGGTTTTCGGCACAGGCTCGGCGGGCAAAACCTCGCTGGTGAACGCTCTCCTGGGGCGGCCAGTGGGAGCAGTGGGGGCCACCCTGGGCACCACGCAAGCCGTGGCCGTCTACGACTGGAACCTGCCCGGCATCCTCCACCCCGTGAAGATCGTGGACTGTCCAGGCATTTTGGAAATTGGGCCGGCAGGAGCCATGCGGGAAGAAGAGGCCCAGGCTCAGGCCCAGGCTGCCGAGCTGTTACTGGTAGTGGTGGACGGGGATCTGCGCCAGTCGGAGCTGGAGCCCCTGCGCCGCCTTCTGACCTTGGGCAAACGGGCCCTCCTGGTGCTCAACAAAATTGACCTCTACACTCCCGAGGAACAGCAGCTTCTGCTCCAGCGGCTGCGGGAACGGGTTTACCCCCTTATCCAACCGGAAGACGTGCTGCCAGCTGCTGCAAACCCGGCCCCCGTGCGCCTGGGATCCCAAACCTGGCAGCCGCAACCCGAGGTGGCGGCAGTGCGGGATCGGGTGCAGGCGGTGCTCTATGCCGAGGGGAGATCCCTGGCCTTGGACAATGCCCTCCTGCAATCCCAGCAGTTGGGCGAGGAGGCCAAGCGCATTCTCCAGGCGCAGTTGCGTCGCCAGGCGGAGGAAGTGGTCGATCGCTTTCAGTGGATTGTAACCGGTGTGGTCTTTGCCAACCCCATCCCAGCGCTGGATCTCCTGGCCATTGCCGCCATCAACGCCCAGATGGTGGTGGAGCTGGGATCCCTCTACGGCTGCAAGATGAACCTACAGCAGGGGCGGGAGCTGGCTTTGTCCTTGGCTAAGACCTTGGCTGGCTTGGGTCTGGTGGAAGGGGCAATCCAACTGACCACCGGGATCCTAGCTACAGTGGCTGAGGTCAGCGTTGTTGGCTTTTGGCTGACAGCACCCATCCAGGCAGCCAGCGCTGGCTATCTCACCCGCATTGCCGGCAAAAGCTTTATCGAGTACTTCCAGCGCAACCAGAGTTGGGGAGAGGGAGGCATGCAGGCGGTGGTCAAGGCCCAGGTGGAGAGCGCCCAAAAATCCGGCTGGCTCAGGGAGTTTGTCCGCCAGGCCTGGGAACGGGTTTTCCGCTTTCGCTAGGAACCGCTCTGAAAGACTTACACAACCCCAGGCAAAAGCAGACTTTCACTCGGCGTTGAGGCTTCCTTCCTGCTTCCACGACCCGTAGCTAGTAGTAGAGTTCACCTCTACTACCCCGCCAGAGGGATCTCCACAGGCGCGACTTCCCCGCAAGCTGCAGGTAGTTGCTCCTTGCCCACCTAAGGCACACCGGCTAAAGACGGAGCCAACTTTAGCCTAGGCAAAGTGCCTACCAGAAAAGATGTACTCGCAAGCCTACTCGCTCAGCCCATCTACGTCGAGGCAGAAGGTTGGTTATGCCACAAAGTGGCCAATTGTCCGGTGAATCAAGGACTAGAGGAGAACCCCGCCTGCAGTACCAGCTCCATCCCTGCTAGGTAATGGCGTAGCATCCGCCAGCACTTCGCGGCCAGCAGCAGCGGTGGCTTGCAAGCACCACGCAGGCGGCAATACTAGCGTGCCCCTAACCCATAGGCAGGCTCCCCTTGCTGCCAGTTGCCCCTGCTCGTTATCCTAGTAGAGCTGAAAAATTGGGGAAACAGGTGAGCCGTGGCTAAAAAAAGCATGATCGAGCGGGAGAAAAAGCGCCAGCGCTTGGTTGAAAAATATCGCGAAAAGCGCCAGCAATTGAAGGCAGCGCTGGCTGATCCCAACCTCGACCAGGCCACCCGCATGGAGCTGCATGCCCAACTGCAAAAGCTGCCGCGCTCCAGCTCGCCCACCCGCCTGCGTAACCGCTGCTGGAAAACGGGCCGTCCCCGCGGTTACTTCCGGGATTTTGGCCTCTGCCGCAACAGCCTGAGGGAGATGGCTCACCGCGGCCTGCTACCTGGCGTGGTCAAAGCCAGCTGGTAGCCCAGATGGGCTGGAGGCTGCTGGCAACTGCTCTGGAAAAGCAAGCACCTTCTCTGCCCTGAGGGGAGCTCCCCGTGGCCCTGAAGCCCTTCCAGATTTGCGACGACGATCTCACCCCCGACCTGGTCAAAGCCCTGGCCGGAGAAGCCTACCTGGCGGTGGACACAGAGACGATGGGCTTGATCCCGCAGCGGGATCGACTCTGTGTTGTGCAGATTGCCAACGCTGCCGGTGAGGTGGTGCTGCTGCGGTTTAGCCGCGGCGTCAGGCAGGCCCCTCTCTTGGCCAAGCTGCTAACGGATCCCGGCATCGAGAAGATTTTCCACTATGCCCGTTTTGACCTGGCCATGCTGCGCTACCACCTGGGGATCCAAGTCTGGCCAGTCTTCTGCACCAAGATTGCTAGCAAACTGGCTCGCACCTACACCAGCAAGCACAGCCTCAAAGATGTGGTGAGCGAGCTGTGCGGGGTCGAGTTGAACAAGGCAGCCCAGAGCTCCGACTGGGGAGCTGTCCATGCCCTCTCGGCGGAGCAGTTGGAGTACGCAGCCAACGACGTCCGCTACTTGATCCCGGTGCGCCACAAGTTGGCCCAGATGCTGCAGCGAGAGGAGCGCTGGGAACTGGCGCAGCGTTGCTTCCAGCACCTTCCCACCCTTGTCGAGCTGGATCTGCTGGGGTATAGCAACGTCTTCGAGCACCAGTAGTGGCAGCCTCTAAAGCTAGTTGGCCAAGTCGGGGAAAGTAGCCCGCACGGCGGGGTGGATGAGCTTGCCGGAGCGAATGTTAAGCCCTTTGGCCAAAGCTGGATCTTGTTCCAGGGCAGCGGCCAGGCCAAGGTTGGCCAGCTTGAGAATGTAGGGGAGCGTGGCATTGACCAAGGCTTGGGTTGAGGTCCAGGGAACAGCCCCTGGCATGTTGGGAACGCCGTAGTGCAACACGCCGTAGGCTTCGTAAACCGGCTGGGCATGGGTGGTGGCCCTAGTGGTGGCAATGCAGCCTCCCTGATCCACCGCGACGTCCACAATCAGGGATCGGGGCCGCATCTGGGCCACCAACTCCTCCCTCACCAAAATCGGCGCCCGCCTGCCCGGCACCAGCACCGCTCCCACCACGAGATCGGCCTTGCGAACGCACTCCTCGATGGTTTGGGGGGTGCTGTAGAGCAACTCCACTCGCGATCCAAAGATGAGCTCCAGCTCGTTGAGCCGCTGCAGGTTAATGTCCAAAATCTGCACCTGCGCTCCCAGGCCAACGGCCACTTTGGCCGCCTCTGTACCCACGGTTCCTCCGCCCAAAATCACCACTCGTCCCGGTGGCACACCTGGGATCCCGCCCAGCAGTACGCCTCGCCCCCCCTCTTGGCGGGTGAGGTAGTGGGCACCAAATTGCACCGAGAGCCGCCCAGCAATCATGCTCATGGGCATCAAAAGAGGCAGGGAGCCATCGGCCAGCTCCACTGTCTCGTAAGCCAGGCAGGTGGCCCCCGAACGCAGGAGGGCTTGGGTGAGCTCGCGGCTAGCCGCCAAGTGCAAGTAGGTAAATAGGATCAGATCCGGATGGAGCAGCGGATACTCTGCAGGCAGGGGCTCTTTCACCTTCACCACCAACTGCTGCTGGTAGATCTCCTCAGGAGTAGCAGCCAGCCTGGCCCCCGCCTTCTCATAGTCCTCGTCAGTAAAGCCGGCTCCCTGGCCCGCTTGAGTTTCCACCCACACCTGGTGCCCCTGCTCAGTCAAGACCCGCACCGCCGCTGGTGTTAGGCCGACGCGGAATTCCTGCTCTTTAATCTCCCTGGGCACGCCAATGCGCATAGGGATCCCTGGAGGACTGCCTTCGAGTTTGTGCGCGCTCTGTTAAAGTGTAAGCGTGATTTACGGCCCGGATCTGTGACCGTTGTCTCCGCTGCTGCTACACCCGCTGCCCCAGAGACGACTCTACTCAACGTCTGGCAAGTCCTAGCCGAGAAGTTTGCTGACCAGCCTGCCCTCAGGGATCCCCATGCCCAGCCGGTCTTTGAGATTTCCTATGGGGAACTGTTCCGCCGCATTCAGACGCTGGCTGCTGGCTTACAGGCTTTGGGCATTCGCCCTGGGGATCGGGTAGCCATTTTTGCCGACAACTCCCCCCGCTGGCTGATGGCGGATCTGGCCACGCTGTTTACAGGAGCAGTCAATGTGCCGCGCAGCGCCGTAGCGGATCCAGCGGAGCTGGGCTACATTTTGCGCCATTCCGGGAGCACCGCTGTGATTGCCCAGGATGTGAAGACGCTGGCACGGGTTCGGTCAGTTGTGGAGGAGCTGGGTCTAGAGCGGCTGCTGCTGCTTTCGGACGAAGAAGAGCCAGGAGTAGTGAATTTTTCTCAGTGGCTGCAAACAGGGCGAGAACACCGCTACGAGCCCCCCAAGTTGGAGCGATCCCAGTTGGCCACCATCATCTACACTTCCGGCACCTCCGGCCAGCCCAAGGGGGTGATGCTCAGCCACGGCAACCTCATGCACCAGGTGGAGAACTTGGGCGCGGTCGTACAGCCCCAACCGGGGAACAAGGTTTTGAGCATTCTGCCCACTTGGCACTCTTATGAGCGGGCTTGCGAGTATTTTCTCCTTAGTCGCGCCTGCACGCTGGTCTATACCAGCCCCCGCTTTATCAAACAAGATTTTCAACAGGAGCAGCCCCACTATTTGGTGGCAGTGCCGCGCATTTGGGAAACCGTTTATGAAGGGATCCAGCGGCAATTCAAAGAGAAAAGCCCCCTCCTGCAGTGGCTAATCCGTGCTCTGATGGCTGTCAGTGAAAGCCATGTGCTCTCTGGACGGATAGCTCGCAACCAGTCAATTTTGCATTACGGAGTCAGCCCCTGGGTGCGCCTACGGGCTCGCTTGCAACATTGGCTGCTCTGGCCCCTGCATCGGCTGGCCGATTGGCTCATCTACCGCAAGGTGCGACAAGCACTAGGCCCCAATTTTCAACATGCTATTAGCGGCGGCGCATCCCTACCTGCCTATCTGGATCTGTTCTATGAAGTTGTTGGGATTTCCATCTTGAATGGCTACGGCCTCACGGAAACCTCGCCAGTGCTATGCGCGCGGCGTCCTGACAACAACGTGCGCGGTACGGCTGGCCCACCGCTGCCAGGGACGGAGTTTCGCATTGTCGATCCGGAAACCCGGCAGCCCTTGCCCCCTGGCCAAAAGGGGTTGATCCTGGCCCGTGGCCCGCAGGTGATGATGGGCTACTACAACAATCCAGAAGCCACCGCTAAAGTTCTCAGCTCTGATGGCTGGCTTGAAACCGGGGATCTAGGCTGGCTCACTCCCGACGGCCAACTGGTGATCACCGGCAGGGCCAAGGATGTCATTGTCTTGCGCAACGGCGAGAACATTGAGCCACAGCCACTGGAAGATGCCTGCCTGCAATCTCCCTACATCAGCCAGATTGTGATCGTCGGGCAAGACCAAAAAAAATTGGCTGCCCTCATCTACCCCAACCTCGACGCCCTCAAGGCCTGGGCTGCTGAGCAAGGGATCCCTACTGCCGAGACCGAGCTGCTCGTTCACCCGCAGGTGCGCCGCTTCATCTTGCAAGAAGTACGCCGCCGCATCCAAGAGCGCCCTGGCTATCGGCCCGACGAGCAAGTTGCTGACTTTCGCTTCTTGCCAGAGCCCCTGAGTGTGGAAAATGGCCTCATGACCCAGACGCTGAAAATTAAGCGCAACCCCGTGGCGGAGCGCTACGCTCACCTCATCGAGGAAATGTACCGATCTTTGAAGTAGGGCCAGCCTTCTAGGTTTGGGATCCCCGTTGTTGCTCCAGGTAACGCCGGAATTGCTCCGGCGGGATTGCCCCCCGGTAGGCCCCACAGTAGTAGAGCGTCAGCACTGCCTTGTAGGCCCAGTCGGTCGGCACCACGTCTGGGAAAGGGCTGGGCAGCGTATCGGCTTGGTTGGCGGCGCAGGCTTGCAAAATCCGCTCCGTGGTGAGCTGTTCTGCCAAGTCCGGAGGGAGCTCCCGCAGGTTAGCCTGGGCCAGAACCGCTCCCGGCAGGCACAAGCTGGCGAGGGTCGCCGCCCAAAAAGCGCGAGTGAAGAGGTGTTGCCAGTTCATGGCTCTCAAAGGGAAGAGTTGACAAGTGCTTTCTCTAGGGTAGTACGAGCCAGAAGAGCGCCTGGATGGGAGTAAACTCCCTCAGATCCCGCCTCTGGCATTAAGATGCAGGAAAGGGAGAGTGGGATCGCAAGCTGCCAATGGTCTCCCTGCATGGCCATGTAGAGCTGAGAGCGCGATAGGTCGAAGCCAATGAGTTTATCGCAAGGGCCGGGTTTTGATGGGGTGGATCCCCCGGATCCGAAGCTGATCGATGCCTGTGTGCATTGTGGGTTTTGCCTGACCACCTGCCCCAGCTATCGCGTCCTCGGCAAGGAGACGGATTCGCCGCGGGGCCGCATCTACCAGATGGACGCCCTCAATCAGGGCCAAATCTCTCTCTCAGCGGCAGTGGTTTCCCACTTCGACACGTGCCTGGGCTGTTTGGCCTGTGTAACGGCTTGCCCCTCGGGGGTGCGCTACGACCGGCTGATTGCCGCTACCCGACCTCAGATTGAGCGCAACTACCGCCGCAACCTCTGGGATCGACTGTACCGCCAGTTGATTTTTTTCCTCTTCCCCTATCCGGAGCGGCTGCGACCGCTGCTCTGGCCCCTCTGGCTCTACCAAAAGATGGGGATCGGCGCCTGGATCCGCAAGGGGCTGGAAAAAATCTCCCCGCGGCTGGCGGCCATGGAATCGCTGCTGCCCCCTTTGCAGGTGGAGCACCTTTTTCCCAAGCGCTATCCGGAGCGGATCCCGGCGGTGGGCGAGCGCCGCTTTCGCGTGGGGCTGATTCTTGGCTGTGTGCAGCGCCTGTTTGCCCCCCAGGTAAATGAGGCCAGCATGCGCGTCTTAACCCACAATGGCTGTGAGGTGGTGATCCCACCTGCCCAGGGCTGTTGCGGAGCCTTGCCCTACCACCAAGGGCAATTGCAGCAGGCGAAAACTCTGGCCCGCCAGATGGTGGATGCTTTTGCCGGCTACGAGTTGGATGCCATTCTCATCACTGCCTCTGGCTGCGGGCATACGCTGAAGGAGTACGGCCACCTCTTGGGTAAGGATCCCCACTACCAAGAGAAAGCAGCCCAGTTTGCGGCCAAAGTCAAGGACATCCAGGAGTTTCTTGCTCAGGTGGGGTTGACCGCTCCTCTCCATCCGCTGCAGCCGGATCCCTTGGTGCTGGTCTATCAGGATGCCTGTCACATGCTGCACGGGCAGCGCCTTAGCCAGGAGCCGCGCCAACTGCTGCGGCAGATCCCGGGCCTAGAGCTGCGGGATCCCGTCGATGCTGCCCTCTGCTGTGGCAGCTCCGGCGTCTACAACCTGTTGCAACCCGAGGTGGCGGACGAGCTGGGATCCCAAAAGGTGGCCAACCTCCTCAACACCGGCGCCCAGGGGATTGTCTCCGCCAACATCGGCTGCCGCTTGCAAATCCAAAAGCACCTGCGCCTGCAAGGCAAGGCCAGGATCCCCATCTACCACCCCATGGAGCTCTTGGACCGGGCTCTCCAACCGCCCACTCCAGAGCTAGCCAAGGCAACTGCCTAGCTAGAGCTTGAGAGCGGCGCGGGGATCGTAGGACTGGATGCGCTGCAGCTTTTCGTAGAGCTCTCGTTCCTCCTCCGAAAGCCGCGTGGGCAAATAGATCTGAACTACCGCGTAGAAGTCGCCTCGCTCCCCGTTGCCCTTGGGAAAGCCCCGCTCTGCCAAGCGCAGCTTTCGCCCTGGTTGCGTCCCTGGCGGGATGCGCAGCTTCACCAGCCCGTCTAGCGTGGGCACCTCCACCTGGGCACCTAAAACCGCCTCGCTGGGACTAAGCGGCAGGTCACAGTAGACGTCAAACCCCTCTAGGCGGTAGAAGGGATGCTCCTTCAGCTCGATCTTGAGGTAGAGATCGCCAGCGCCCCCGTTGGGTTTGGGGTGGCCCTGGCCGCGCAGGCGAATCCGCTTGCCCGGCGTGATTCCCGGTGGGATGCTCACCTCAAGCACGCGATCCCCGCCCACCCTCAGGCGGCGCTTCCCCCCCTCAAACGCTTCCGGGATGGAAAGGTGGAGGGTGGCCTCCGCGTCGTAGTTGGCATTGGCCGAAGGACTGCTGCGGTCTTTGCCAGAGCTGCGCACTCGCCCTAGCAGTTGATCGATAAAATCCTGAAAGTCTTCAAACTGGTCGAAATCGACGCCCCCTCCCCCCAAGCCAAAGTCCTCGCCAAAGGAGCTTTCGCCAAAGGGGCTGCTGTAGGTCTCTCGCCGGTAGCGAAAGCCACCCTGCTGGTGGTACTGGCTGAATTGGTCGTACTGCCTGCGCTTGCTGGGATCGGAGAGAACCTCGTAGGCTTCGTTGATGTCTTTGAACTTTTCCTCAGCAGTTTTGTCGTTGGGGTTGACGTCTGGGTGGTATTTCCGCGCCAAGCGACGATAGGCCTGCTTGATCTCCTCAGCAGTGGCTGTCTTGCTAACCCCCAGAATTTTGTAGTAGTCCTTGAAGCTTTGCATGGAGGCATCCGCAGGCAGAGGGCTACCAACCCCGAAGAAGGAAGGAGGCGGGCTAGTGACCCTTGCCCATTCCCTCCCTCCTCCTGTTGAAACTGGCACCAGAAGCCGGATCCCTCCTTCCTAGAGGGATCCCGCAGGGGTTACTTGGCCTCAGTGAAATCGGCGTCAATGACGTCATCGCTGCCGCCGGCAGTCTTCCCTGCGCTAGCAGTGGAGCTAGAGGAAGCGCCAGCTTGCTGATAGAGCTCGCTGCTCATGGCGTAGAGAGCCTCCTGCAGCTCCCGCTCCTTGCTTTGGATGGCGCTGTCGTCATCGCGCTGGATGGCCTCCCGCAGCTCCCGCACCAGGGTTTCGATTTGGCTGCGCTTGCTGGAGGAGATCTTGTCTCCCAGCTCCTTCAACTGCCGCTCGGCCTGGTAGGCCAGAGAGTCGGCCTTGTTGCGGCGCTCGATTTTCTCGCGGCGAGCGCGGTCTTCAGCGGCGTATTTTTCCGCTTCGGCAATCATCCGCTCCACCTCTTTGCTATCGAGCGTGGAGGCGCCGGTGATGGAGATGCTCTGCTCCTTGCCGCTTCCTCTGTCTCTAGCCGTTACCTTGAGGATGCCGTTGGCGTCGATATCAAAGGTCACCTCAATTTGGGGCACACCCCGAGGAGCGGGTGGGATCCCTTCCAGCCTAAAGCGGCCCAGCGATTTGTTGTCGCGAGCCAACTCCCGCTCCCCTTGGACCACGTGGATTTCCACCGAGGTCTGCCCATCTTCCGCTGTGGAGAAGATCTCCGACTTGCGGGTGGGAATGGTGGTGTTGCGCGGGATCAGCTTGGTGGCGATACCGCCCAGGGTTTCCACCCCCAGCGACAGGGGAGTGACATCCAAGAGCAGCACGTCTTTGACCTCGCCCGCCAGCACCGCGGCTTGGATGGCAGCGCCGACAGCCACCACCTCGTCGGGGTTGACGGTTTGGTTGGGCTCCTTGCCCAGCAGTTCCCTTACCAACCGCTGTACCGCCGGAATGCGGGTGGAACCGCCCACCAGCACCACTTCGTTGATGTCAGCCTTGGTGAGCTTAGCATCCCGCAGGGCTTGCTCCACCGGACCTTTGCAGCGCTCTAGCAGGTCGGCGCAGAGGTGCTCAAAGTGGGCGCGCGAGAGCTTCAGCTCCAGGTGCTTCGGACCGTCGGCAGTGGCAGTGATGAAGGGCAGGTTGATGGTGGTCTCCAAGACGCTGGACAGCTCAATCTTGGCTTTCTCAGCAGCTTCTGTTAGCCGCTGCAGGGCCTGTCGGTCTTGCCGCAGGTCGATCCCTTCCATGCGCTTGAACTCTTCGGCCATCCAGTCGACGATCTTCTTGTCGAAGTCGTCGCCGCCCAGTTGCGTGTCGCCGCTAGTGGCTTTCACCTCAAAGACCCCATCTCCTACCTCGAGAATGGAGACGTCGAAGGTACCACCGCCCAGGTCAAAGACAAGGATGGTCTCGTTGGTGCGCTTATCCAAGCCGTAGGCCAAGGAAGCCGCTGTCGGCTCGTTGATGATGCGCAGCACCTCCAAGCCAGCAATGCGGCCTGCATCTTTGGTGGCCTGCCGCTGAGAGTCATTAAAGTAGGCAGGCACGGTAATAACGGCTTGGGTGACCTGTTGACCCAGGTAGCGGCTGGCATCTTCGACCAGCTTGCGCAGCACCATGGCCGAGATTTCCTCGGGGGCAAATTCCTTGTTCATGCGGGGTGAGTACAACTTGACATTGCCCCGCTCATCCCGCCGCACCTGGTAGGGAACCCTCCTGGCCTCGGCGCCCACCTCGTCGTACTTGCGCCCGATAAACCGCTTGACGGAGTAAAAGGTGTTCTCGGGGTTGAGCACTGCCTGGCGACGAGCCATCTGACCCACCAGGCGCTCCCCATCCTTGGTAAAGGCAACTACTGAGGGTGTGGTGCGGCTCCCCTCGGCATTAGCAATAACCGTGGGGACACCCCCCTCCATTACGGCGACAACCGAGTTGGTTGTGCCCAGATCAATTCCTACAACTTTTCCCATCGGCTCCTTCTTCTCCTCTTTGTGTGTACAGGACTTCGGTTACCGCCGCCAGCCCATCCGCTTGTGGGGTAGCTTGGGCAGCCAACTTGCGAAAATCTGGCAAAGGCTTAGCCATTTCCTGAGCCGATCTTAACCAGGTGGTTGGCAACGCTAGGGCGAGAATGCCGCCCATTTCTGGGGGTTGAAAAGCCGACCTATTACGGATCTCCGTACCTGCGGGGTTGGGGAGTCGAAGCTTCGGGGGTGGGGAGAAAAACTCATCCAGGGCCGCCACCGCAAGAGTTGCAGGCCCAGACCAACTTCACGTCGCCAATCACCCCTTTGCTGAGGAGCAGCCAGGCGTTCGTGCCCTTCCCCGCAGGGTTACAGCGGGGATCCATCGAGGCAAAAAAGAGCATTAGTGAGAAAGACTAAGAAAAACAGCAAAAGAAAGAGAAAGAGAGAGCTTGCCGCTAGAGCCTTTTTCAAGGAGCTCTCAAGCCCAAAGCCTTATCTGGCAAGGCTTAGGCGGTTTCCGGCACAGCGTCCCTGCTTGAGAAAAATCTTGACGCCTTCTGAAATAGAGCAATATATTGTGGATTCTGTGCGGAAATCCTGCGCTGTTCACATCTCGGTATCTGGGGGACTGCTATGCCGACTTTGACTCGTTCTCCCTGGACACTGCGAGACAGCGAAAAGCTCTATCGCATCTGCTACTGGGGGGAGCCCTACTTCCGTATCAACGCCGCCGGTCATGTGGAGGTAACCCCACAGGGCCTACAGCAGCAGGAACCGGGCATTGACCTGTACCACCTGGTGAAGGATCTGGTGGCGCGGGGTTTGCAGTTGCCGTTGTTAATTCGCTTTCCCGAGATTGTGGCTGACCGCATGCGGCAGCTTTGCCAGAGCTTTCAGCAGGCCATTGAGCGCTTTGGCTACCCCAATGTCTATCGGGGGGTTTACCCGGTCAAGGTGAACCAGCAGCGCCACCTGGTGGAAGAGGTGGTGAAGCACGGCCGCGCCTACCATTTTGGCCTGGAAGCGGGATCGAAGCCGGAGCTGTTGATCGCCCTAGCTCTACTGGACACTCCTGGGGCTTTGCTCATCTGCAATGGCTACAAAGACCGCGACTTTATGGAAACGGCCCTCTTGGCCCAGCGGCTGGGGCGCACGCCCATCATCGTCCTGGAGCGGCTGCAGGAGCTGGAGCTGGTGCTGCAGGCTGCCGAGCACCTGGGCATTGATCCCATGCTGGGGGTGCGGGCCAAGCTTTCTACCCAAGGCAGCGGGCGCTGGGGCACCTCGGCCGGGGATCGGGCCAAGTTTGGCCTTACAGCGACGGAGATTTTGCAGGTGGTGGAACGGCTGCGGGAAGTCGGCAAGCTGCACTGTCTGCGCCTGTTGCACTACCACATCGGCTCGCAGATCTCGATGGCGAGTGTGCACGGGCGGGCTGTGCGGGAGGCCAGCCAGATCTACATTGAACTCGTCAAGCTGGGGGCGCCGATGGGCTACCTGGATATCGGCGGCGGCTTAGGGGTTGACTACGACGGATCCCAGTCCGCCAGTCATTTCTCCCAGAGCTATAGCGTCGAGGACTACGCCGCCACCGTGGTGCAGACAGTGCTGACCACCCTGCAGCCGCACGGGATCCGGCCACCGGTGCTGGTTACCGAAAGCGGGCGGGCCTTGATGTCCCACCAGTCGGTGTTGGTCTTTGACGTGCAGGATGTCAATGTGGCTAGCCCCTACCCCATGCCTACCCAGCTCACCTCCAGTGCAGAGGTGATCCAGAAGCTAAACCAGCTTTACTACGAGATCCGGCCCGATACCCTAGTGGCCGATTATCGCCGCTGCCAGGAGCTAAAAGAAGCTGCCCTGCGCCAGTTCATCGAGGGATCCCTCAGCTTGCAGGAGCGGGCCGAGGTGGAGCGGCTGTTTTGGAACTGCTCCGACAAGATCTGCACCTTGGCCTACGAGCAGTACCAGGCAGGACAGCCCGTGGCTGTAGATCTCCTGGAGCTGGACGAGATGCTGGCCAGCATCTACTACGGCAATTTCTCCCTGTTCCAGTCCCTGCCGGATAGCTGGGCCATCGGCCAGGTCTTTCCCATCATGCCCATCCACCGTCTGGACGAGGAGCCGCGCCAATGGGCTACCTTGGCGGATCTAACCTGCGACAGCGACGGCAAGATCAACCGCTTCTTTGGCGAAGACGGCCAAATCACCTCGGTCTTGCCGCTGCATGATCCCGACGGGCAGCCCTACCTGCTGGGGGTGTTCTTGGGAGGTGCCTACCAGGAGATCCTGGGGGATCTGCACAACCTCTTTGGCGACACCAACGCGGTGCATGTCCGCACCCGTCCTGGCGGCTATCACGTCTCCCAAGTGATCAAGGGAGACACGATTGCTGAGGTGCTGAGCTGGGTGCAATACACCAGCGAAGACCTGGTGGAAGCCCTGCACCACGCCACTGAAGCCGCTCTACAAAGGGGGCAGATCACTCTAGAGCAGGCTAGGGCGCTGCAGCAGCACTTTGAAGACAACCTGCGGGCCTACACTTACCTGCACCGCTAGCTGCCCCTCTGCCATCCCGGCTTTAGCTCGTGGGGGTGGTGGGGGTAGCTGAGCCCTGCGCTGTACTCAGTGCCGGGAGTAGGTCACGGAAGAGGGGTGGGCTCTATGGCCCCCTTTTTTTAATGACAGCTTCCGGCCTGAGCAGAGGTGCTCCTTACCCGGCAATCTGAACCAGACACGGGTTTGATCCACAGCCAACCAAAAAAAGCAGCGTCACGTCAGCCATCCCTGCCCGCTGGCGACGTACCCCCCTTGGAGAAGTTAAGCCCGGCGAAGAAAGTTGAGCAACGCCAACAAAACCAGAGCCCCAACGGTTGCCATCACCAAGTTCCCCAGCAGACCCGTAGTCCATAAGCCGAGCAAGTTGAAAAGGTATTCTCCCACAACTGCTCCGCAAATGCCGACAATGATGTTACCGATCAGGCCAAAACCGTAGCCGCGCTGGATAGACCCTGCCAGCCAACCGGCAATTGCCCCGATCACTAGAGATCTCAGTACGCTTTCCATGCCCTTTGCTCCTTCTTTTCTCGAGACAAATCCACTCCACCTCCAGCTTCTTTCGAAGTCGAGGCGGAGCCTGGCAGTGACATGATAACTGCAGGGATCCCTTGCTTTCCACGGCTCCCCAGCTCTACAAAAGGAAAGACTGGCAGGGTGAGATCTGCCAGCCTAGGTTAGTTCCCTGGAAGTGAGCTGAGAGCGTCGTTGCCAACGACTTCAACCCAGTTCCAGTCTCTGCCGTTTCCCCCCCCCTCCCGAAGTGATCCGGATCACGCGGCAAAGGTTCTTTAGAAGCGGCCCTGCTCCCCACCTCTGACCGACAAAGGTCAAAGCAATGGAGGCAGAGCCCTAGAACAAGGGCAATTGCTGCTCTTCCCAGTCGGCGGGGCTTGGAGGATCCACCTCCTCCTCGTTGGCATTCCCTTCCGGCAAGGGATCTGCTGCTTCCGCCAGCAACTGACGGGCAGCCGCCAGCAACTCGTTGCGCAAAGGGGCCAGATCGCTGCGGTCAGCTAGATACTGCTCCAGAGCCGTCAGGGGCTCTAGATGTCTGGGATCCAAGCCCGGCAAGCGGATGCGGCCAGGGCTGACCACTTCTGGGGCAATGGTGTAGCTGAAGGCAGGGGCAAGGGCTTGGTGCAGAGCCCGCTCGTCAATGCCATCGAGCTGGTCGGGGCGAAGGCGGTAGATGAGGCGTAGGATGGAGCCGGCTACAGGGGCCTTGGCAATGGCCTCCAGGAGTTTGGCTTGCACTTCTTGGGGGGGATAGGGGGTGAGATCGAGGCGGATGGTGTGAAAGGCGCGGGCGGGCAAGGGCAAAAATTCGTAGCTTGCTCCTGTGGCCGTAACCTCTGCCACTACGCAACCTTTTTCCTCTTTTTCCTCCCCGAAGTCCACCCGCTCGATGCTGCCGGGATAGATCACCAAGGGATCCCGACAGAGCACCTGGTGGCAGTGCACGTGCCCCAAAGCTACGTACTGGTAAGCTGGCCGCGCCAGCAACCAGAGGGGCACCGTCAGGCCTTTGCCTACCGAAAGATGCCGCTCGGCCCCGTGGCGGGCTGTATCTACCATTACATGGGCTAGTAAAATTGCCGGGATCCCGGGCCGTAACCTGCGGGCCTCCCCTTCCAGCGCCAGATCCAAGCGCTGTAGCAGCTTCTGGGTCAGCCCTTCAGGGTCAAGGCCCAAGCCCTCTTGGCGGGCCAGTAGGGTGGAGCGGTTTAGCCAAGGCAGGGTGGTCACCTGGACTGGGCCGCCGCGAGTTTCAATCCAATGGGTCTGCAGCCGATCCCCGACGATAAATCCCGCCACCCCTAAGGCCCGGTAGATGGCTAGGCTGTTGCCCTCCTGGCCCTGCCCGTATTGGTCGTGGTTACCCACCAAGAGAACGGTCGGGATCCCGGCATCGGCCAACCGGCGAAACTGCTGGGCAAAGAGTTCTTGGTGCCGAGGGGGCGGCGTCGCATCGGGAAAGGCATCTCCCCCAAACAGAACTAAGTCCACAGCTAGATCGAGGGCAAGGTCAATGCACCGCTGCAAGGAAGCCACAAAATCCTCCAAGCGGGTGTTCAGTCCCGTGGCCGGGTTGATGGAGCCGTAGGCTAGACCACTGCCCAAATGGACATCGGAAAAATGCAACAGCCTCACCATCTCAGCCGCCCTTCTCTAAATTCCAGGCCCAGCCTGGGATCTAAGTCTCTCGGCGCGGCCGGGCCCACTCTAGCCGCAAGGGCCGACCCATAAATTCCTGACCGTTGACAACGTTAATGGCTTCTTCTTCCTCCGCCTTGGTGGCCAACTCCACAAATGCAAAACCCCTTGTCTGGCCGGTTTCTCGGTCTCTCGGGATCGTAACCGACTTAACGTTCCACCGCTGCTGGAAGAAGGCTTTGAGCTCTTCAGTTGAAGCTTTATAGTTTAGGTTTCCCACAAAAATGGTCATAGCAATGTAAGAAGGCAAGGCACAGGTCAGGAGGAGCAGCAGCCCCAGCTCAAGGTACTTCACTTCTACCATGGCGCCTTGCTCGCTTGCCCAAAATAACAAGACGTAAAGGGATCCCTGCTCAAAAAGCTTCGCATCTCCCTATCCGAAATGCGCCCTCGTCAAATCTGTAGAACTGGACTTTTTCTGCTACTTCGTTGAGATCTCCCTCCCCCACCTAGCTACCAGGACTTGGCATCTTATTGCAGCTTGTTAAGGGAGATTGTTAAGATATGTGTTATCCTGACTGCGTCGCGCGTCAGGGGCAGGTTTGGAATAGCCCAAAGCAAGTCTCTGACCTACCCCCAAGCCTCTCGAGGTGACGATAATGGAGGAAACGCCAGGTCTTTCTTTGGAACAAGAATTTCGCCAGCGGGCTTTTGAGATGCTGGTGGCTCGCATGAGCCCCGAGCAAGCCAAGGACATCCTGGTCAAGCTGCACAAGCAAATGCTGCTGCAGGAGGCCACCTACCGCCAGTTGCTGCGCCAGTTCCTCAACGCCTAGGGGTGTATGCATGCCCTTTCATTTCCCACCTGGTGGATTCACGTGGCCAGCGTCTTGGAGTGGCTGGCGGCCATCGTTTGGGTGTGGCAGTTTGGGGAGCGAACGGGGCGCCCCGAATGGCGAAGCCTGAGCTGGGCGATGCTGCCGGCGCTGGTGGGAGCCATGTGTGCCATTACCTGGCACTGGTTTGACAACGACCCCAACTTGGAGGGGCTGGTGACTGCTCAGGCTGGGTTTACCCTGCTGGGCAACTGTACGCTGGCGTGGGCAGCCTACCGCATTTGGCGAGCCGAGCAGGCGGAGGAACGAGATCCCAGCTAAGCAATGAACAGCTTGTTTGCTCTCTCTCTGTTTCCCTACTTGCTCTTTTTGTTCTTCCTGTCGCGGCTGCGCCGGATCCCGCGCTTGGCGGTGGCGGGCTTTTGGCTGCTGCTGCTTTTTGTTGCCGTCAGCATCCCAGCAGGGTTGTATGCCCAGAAGCACTACGGCACTTCTTTAGCCAATGTGGATCCCCTCCATGGAGGGGCAGAGGCTTTTCTCACTCTCTCCAACATTTTGGTGGCCTTGGGCTTCAAGCAAGCCCTTGACCAGAAGGCCCAGGGATCCCCGAACAGCCCTGAGCAGTCGTGAGTCCTCAGGCCTAACTTCCAGGCGTCCCCGGGGTTTGAGCAAGTGTAGAATGAGGGGACCAGCTAGACAAGCTGATGTTTGTTTTGTAAGAGACCTGCCCGATGGTGGCCACGCTTTCTGTCCCCAAAGTTAAACTCAAAAACCCACCGCTGCACATCTATCGCATGGGGGACAAGGTGCTGCGGCAACCGGCCAAGCGGATTAGCCAAGTCAACGACGAGATCCGCCAATTGGCGCGCGATATGCTGCAGACCATGTACAGCGCTGATGGCATTGGTCTGGCAGCGCCACAGGTGGGCGTTCCCAAGCGCTTGATTGTGGTGGACATCTATCCCGACAAGCCAGAAGTGCCGCCGCTGGTACTGATTAATCCGGAGATCCGCGAGTACCTTGGCGAAACGGTGGCTGCTCAGGAGGGTTGCCTAAGCATTCCAGGCGTCTTCTGTGAGGTTCTACGCGCCCAGGGAGTGGTGGTGTCGTTTAAGGACGAAAGCGGACGGCCCCGCACAATCCAAGCCGATGACTTGCTAGCGCGAGTCATCCAACACGAAATCGATCATCTCAACGGTGTGCTGTTTGTTGATTACGTGGAAAACGAACTGCTGCTGGATCAGGAGCTGCGCAAGCATGGCTTCCAGATGCAGGATGTGCAACGCAGAGCTAATCCCCTTGCCGCTCCTGCCCTGAAACCTCGCTAGGTTATTTGCGCAGGCGCTGGGCCAAGAGCTGCTCCTCCAGGGCGGCAATGCGGTTGTAGGCAGCAGTTAGCTGCGCGCTCAAGCGCTGGATCTGAGCCTCAGGGGCAAGATCATAGGTCGGCTGGCGGTTGCCGACTACAGGCGGATCCTCCTCCAGCAAAAAGTTATGGCTCCCATCTCCAACCAAGTCGGCGTTTAGGGTGCTATAGCAGGAGGAGGCGGGCACAGCTTTTTTGGCCTCTTGCCGCGCCAGCAGGGCAGCGGCCACCTGCTCTGGCAGCCGTTCAATGGCAGCTTTTAGCTCCTGAATTTGCCCCTCCAGACGCTCAAAATAGTGCTGCAAGGTTTCGCTCATAGCTGCCCCGCTCTTAACTCTTTACTCCCATTGAAAGAGACAGGTTTCTATCCCTCCCTCCCTTCGCCCAGATCATTTAACGATTGAACAAAAAATGCAGGATTCCCTCCCCTCCTCCCCTCAGCGAGGTTACACCTTGCCCGTGTTTGCAGTGGCTGCTGCCAAGGCAGCCTTTCATCACCTCCTCAAGATTCCCTTGCCCCAGGAGGGTGGTTGTCCCGTCGTGGCAGTGCAGGTGGAGCCTGAGGTGGGATCGGTCAGGATCCCGGTGGAGCAGGTGGCCACGTTGTCGGAGAACACCGCTTTAGCCATCACCCGCTCGGATCCCGGCCCTCACCTGGATCTCACCCGCAACACGCCGGTCTGGGGGTGGGTGGCTCTGGAGGAAAGAGATCCCACCGCTCCCCCTTTGCTTCTAGAAGCTGGCGAGGGGCTAGGGCGACGCGCTGACGGCAGCCCAGCCATCTATGCCTACGCCCGGCATCTGTTTGAGGTCAACCTTTTGGCAGGGATCCCGGAGGGTTATCGCCTGCGGGTGCGCATCATTTTGCCGGAAGGCAAGCTGCTGGCAGAACGCACCTCCAATGCTGCTTTCGGGGTGCTGGAGGGGCTAGCCCTGGTGGGGACACGGGCGGAGGTGGAGCCTTCTGCCAGTGCCGAAAGTCTGGAGCAAGCCCGGCAAGAGCTGCAACAGAAGCTAGAGCAGCACAGGCGGCTGGCCTTTTGCCTAGGCAGCCACGGGCAACAGGTAGCCCTGCGGCAAGGGATCCCGGCAGAGCAAATCCTGCGGGTAGCCAATTGGGTAGGGCCGCTGCTGGTGGAGGCGGCGCTACGGGGGGCGGAGGCCGTTCACTTGATTGGCTATCACGGCAAACTCATCAAGCTAGCAGGCGGCATCTTCACCACCTCCAGCCATGTGGCCGATGCCCGCCTGGAGATTCTGGTGGCAGCCTTGATCCGCTGTGGGGGAGCAGCCGAGCAGGCGCGACGGCTGTTGGAGCTGGGAACGGTGGAAGCAGCAGTGCAGTACCTGGAAAGCCTGGGTTGGGCAGAGCCGGTGCTACAGGCCCTGGCTTGCCGAATCTGCGAGCGGGCAACAGCCTATGTGCAAAAGTACGCCGGCCGATCCCTAGCGTTGGCGGTAACGTTGTTTGATCGACAAGGGCAAGTTTGCGTGCAGGCGGGGCAGGGACTTAAACCTCAGCCTGCTCAAACCCTCTAGTGGTTTTCAGCAACTCTAGGCGCTGAGCTAGGTTGGATCCGAAGCTACCCAGGGATCTCCACCAGTGGCTACTTCTTCTGCAGCTTCTCCCCAGCCTCCTCTGTCGGAGAGGGTGGCGCGCCTGCAGGCAGCCCTGAGTGCCCTAGGGTTGAGCTCTCTCCAAGTCCAGGCGCGTCTTTCCGGCCACCGCCTGTTGCTGCGTTTAGAAGGGGAGCCCCTCCCGGATCCGGACTGGCTGCTGGAGAGCCTCCTGCCAACCCTAGAGGAAATGGCGCTGAGCTACCGGCAGCGCCAGGTGGAGCTGTTCGGCTTTCCCCCCAACGAAGGGATCCCGGAATGGCACCGCGAGTGGCGCTACCAGCCGCCGCCCAACCCCAACAGCCCCTTGTACCGTGCCCGGCAGGGGGATGAAGAGGCCCTCCAGGAGGTGCTCAACTACTTGCTCCACCCAGAAGGAATCCGCGCTCGGGTTCACCTGCATCCCAAGCTGGGCTGGCTGCAGATTAACTTGCAGGCTGCAGAGGCGCCGGATCCGGCCTGGGCCAAGGATTTTGTGCGGCGGGTTCTAACGCGCTTAGAATTGACCTTTGTGCAACGGCTGCGGCTTTCTGGGCAAAAGCTAAGCTCTTTCTTTCCAAGCTGGAGCCAGGAATTCGATCTCAAACAGCCCGCCTTTTGGCAGGCTCCCCCAGCCAGGCTTTCTCCCTTTCCTTCTCCAGCAGCCGACGCTGCCGATGGCGAGCCCCCCCGGCCTTCCCCCGCCGCCCTAGACTAAAGGGCAGGGTTCAGGGGGTCGGCCATGCGGGTTGTCTTCTTTGGCACGCCGGAGTTTGCCCTACCTTCGCTCCAGGCTCTCCTGCAGCCGCCGTCTCCTTTTGAAGTAGTAGGATTGGTCTGCCAGCCGGATCGGCCCCAGGGACGAGGACAAAGGGTGCTTCCTCCGCCCACGAAGGTCCTTGCCCAAGCCCAGGGGATCCCCGTGTGGCAACCTGTCCGTTTGCGGCGGGATGCAGAGGTGCTGGCGGCGCTGGCGGCGCTGGCTGCCGATGTGTTTGTGGTGGTGGCCTACGGCCAAATCCTGCCACCGGCGGTGCTGCAGATGCCCCGGCTGGGCTGCGTCAATGTCCACGCCTCCCTCCTGCCGGCCTACCGCGGCGCTGCCCCCATCCAGTGGGCTATTGCCAACGGCGAGACCGAGACCGGCGTCACCACCATGCTCATGGACGAGGGCCTGGATACAGGAGCCATCTTGCTGCAGGCCAAGCTGCCCATCGGGCCGGAGCAGACCGGCTTGGAGCTGACCTCCCAACTGGCCCAACTGGGGGCAAGTCTGTTGGTGGAGACGCTGCTGAAGTTGGAAAAAGGAGAGCTGACCCCCATTCCTCAGGATGACTCGCGGGCCACCTACGCCCCCCTGCTCAAAAAACAGGACTTCCAGCTTGATTGGCGGCGCTCGGCCCAGGCTTTGCACAATCAAATCCGCGCCTTTTCCCCCAACTGCTTTACCGGCTTGCAGGGGCAGCGGATTAAGATTGTCCGCTCCGCCTCTCCTCAGTTGCACCCGCCACCTAATCCTCTTCCCCAGGGCAGCCCTGGAGAAGTCGTGGGACTGGCCAAGGGAGAAGGGGTGTACGTGGCTACCGGCGAGGGATCCCTCCTAATCCGACGGGCCCAGCTGCCTGGCAGAAAAGAACAATCGGCCTGGGATCTGGTCAACGGCGGCCAGCTCAGGGTGGGCATGCGCTTTGAGCCGCTTTTGGAGACCGATAGTTCCTCTCCCCAGGGAGAGTAGGTCAGGGGGGTGGGGGTTTATTCTGGCTGGGGAAACTCCTGCCAGAGGTTGGTGTGTTGGCGCAGGCTGAGGAACTGACCACCGCCCAGGATGAGGTGATCCAAAACTGGGATCTGCAGCAGTTGTCCCGCCTGCAGCAGTTGCCGCGTGAGAGCCAGATCCTCGGGGCTGGGATCCAAGCTGCCAGAGGGGTGGTTGTGGGCCACCAGGATGCGGCTGGCTCCCTGCTTGATGGCGCTGCGGAAGGTTTCCCGGGGGTGGGTGAGGGTTTCCGTGGCGGTTCCCCGCGTTACGATCTGCTGGCCGATGAGGCGGTGCTTGATATCCAGGTGCAGGACGGCAAAGTGCTCTTGGGTCTCCCACATCAGGTCGGCGCTTAGGGCCATGGCCGCCTGCTCTGGCGATTCGATCACCGTCAGCTCGGGTGGTCGGGCCAAAAAGATCCGCCGCCCCAGCTCGATGGCCGCCAGTACCGTTGCCGCCTTGGCCGGGCCGATGCCCTCAATTTGAAGCAGCTCCCCGGCCTCCACCTGGCGCAGCTGGGCAAGGGGATCTCCTTGTGCTTCCAGTTTTTTGAGGAGCAATTGAGCTAGGCCCAAGGCAGAGAGCTTGCCCGGCCCCTGGCCTGTGTTGAGCAAAATGGCCAACAGCTCGGCGTGGGAGAGGCTTTTGGCCCCTTGGCTGAGCAGTCGCTCGCGCGGGCGGTCCCGAAGGGGAAGGTCGCTAATACGCAGCACATACTGGCCCATATTCTTCAACAGCCAAAAGGGGCTGCTACAGGCTGGGATCCCAGGTTACCAAGCAGTCGGGTATCGCTAGCCAGACAGCTCCCTCAAGGGCACCCAAAAATAGGGTACAAACGAGCGAAGCCTGTGGAGGCCAACCCCTATTCTGGGCCGGCAAGCTGCTGGCAAAAGTGGAGGGCTCTCCCCTGGATATGCTGCAACACCCGCCAGCATCAGGAGCAAAGCAGGGCCACAGGTGAAGAAGGATTAAAAGAGAGCCAAGCTTCTAGGAGAGGAGAAAGGACAGGACCGTCACGAAGAGGAAGCCAACGGGATCCCTTGAATCCACTGCAACGCCGCACGCAGCTTGGCCAGGAGAGCGGTGGCCACCCAATCCACTGCCTGGACACCTGCTGGATCCCTGCCAACAATAAGGACACGGGGCTGCCGCGTCTGGTAAGGAGATAGAAGGTCTACCTCCACACTCCCCCAGCGCGTAGCGCTAACGGGTATCCCGGCGGACTAGCTAATGTCTCACTAGGAGGCAGTGCGGTGATGGAAAACTTCAATCCCGGCTTGGGCGGACAAGGGCCTAGTGGATTCGATCTGGCCATGGGTGGCCTGGTGGCTGTTCGACAAGCCCTGGCCAGGCCGGATCCCCAAGTGAGAATCCGAGCTCTCAAAGATGCTCTCCAACATGGGGAAGAAGGGGCCCAGCTTCTCCTGAAAGCACTGCAGGAGGACAAGGAGTGGGAGGTAAAGTTCGCTGCTTGGGAGACGTTCCTGAAATCCGACAATCTCCACCACGTGCAGGCAGCAAAGGCATATCAGATCCCCCTACGTCAGGTTGGGGATATTCGAGGAAAGTATATAGCTGGCGAGCGAGACTTTCGCTGGGCTGACTTGAGGAAGGCCAACCTGAAGAAGGCTGACCTGAGCGGGGCTAACCTGATCGGGGCTAAGCTAAGCGGGGCCAACCTGGAGGAGGCCAACCTGAGCGGGGCCGAATTGTTCGGGACCGACTTGAGGGGAGCTGAACTGACAGGTCCTCAGCTCAGAGGGGCCAACCTAAAAGGTGCCAAGCTCGATTCTGAGATTTGACGAGCACAATTCTTCCCGATGGGACGCGCCATCCTTGACTTCGTAGCCCCAAGGTCTGTGGGGTCTCGAAGAGGTCGGAAAGCGGGATCCTCCCAGCCAGGGCAATAGCAGCCAGGACGCCCAGAGCCCTCCACCCCTGACCGAGATGCCCGATCCAACGAGCCTCGTCGGCAGCCCAAAGGGATCCCAGCAGTGGGTCAAAGCTTAGCCAGGGAAAGCTTCTAAAGGCACCACCCGGCCCACACTTTCGGGCGAGCGCAAAAGGCGCAGCAGGTGAGCGGCTAAGGTAGATCCCTCGATCCCGGCGGGAATTTCCACCCCACACCAGCGGCTGGAGCTCTCCTGCAGGGCTGTCACCCACGCGGGCGACAGGGATCCCTGGGCCACCCCAATCAGTTGCGGCAGGGGGTCACCGCGGTAAAGCCCAATCCAGCGCAGGCCCAGTTGGAAGGGCCCAGGCCGAAAACGAGGGTTAGGGCTGCCGTCGGCTTCAAACTTGCTCAGCATTAGCTGCAGCGAATAGATCTGGCGGGTATTCAAGGGGGTAGCGGCAACCCGGCGGGCGCGAAAGGTGGGCACCATCTCGGCAAAAGGAACCTGGACGGTCTGCTCCTCCCCAGGGGTGGTGTCGAAGGCGTAGGCGTAGGCTGGGCTGTCCCAGCCGCCTTGATCCCTGAGCAAAACCTTGTAGCGCTGTCCATCGCCCCGCAGCCGCAGCTCCAGGCCAGCAAACCCTGAGGCGTCCAAGGGAGGCTGCCAATTGCGCGTGCGCGTGGAAACAAAGCCGCCGAAGTTGGCCGTGGAAACCTGGCCCGTAAACAGCAGCTCGCCCTCTCCCCAGAGCAGTTGGCTCTGGCTCACCCCACCCATTACCACATCGTCCAAGATGCCCCAGAACTGGTTTAACTGGGGGTTGGGCTGGCGGAAGTCGAAGAGCATCTGTTCCGTTTGGCCGCTGCGGCGCAGCCGTTCCAGGTGGGCCCTGGCCACCTCTGGCGCTCCCAGCCCTAAGATCACCCTGGCTGTCACCCAGTCCTGGCTCTGCCCTACCTCCGCCCCTTGCTGGCGCAACGCCTCTGTCAAACCTTCGGGCAGGCCATCGCCCAAAAGAACCAGAGGAAGGGAAGTGGCTGGCGTCAGAGAAGGAGGCATAAAGGGAACTTCTGGGCTTTGAAAGCCATTCTGAAGCCAGCGCCAGAAGCTGGCAAAGGGTAGCACCTCGTAGTAGGTGAGGGTGTTCCAAAATCGCCCCAAGTCCCAGGTCATCTCTAGCTGCTCCAAAATGCCCTCCAAGTAGGCAGAACCGGCTACCTACCCAAGGGATCCCCTTCTCCAGCGTAGGCAAAGGGGCAAGGGTGCGGCAGCAGTTGGGGAACCGCCACAGATTAGTCCCGGGGACCGGCAAGCAAGGCTGTGATCTGGTCGGCAATGCGCTGGGTGGCCCCAGGGGATCCCATGCGCCGTTGCCCGTGGGCCCGCAGTTGGGCGGCGTAATCGGGATCCCTGGCTAGGCGGTCCAGAATTTGGCAGAGCACGGCGGGGGCCTGCTGGGGAGAAGTGAGGTGGACAGCAGGTCCAAGAAGGCGGGTCTGGGCTTCGGCAAAGCGCGGGGTAAATTGTGGCCCCTCTCCCGGCAGGGTAACCACTGGCTTTCCTAGGCCGACGCATTGTTCCGTGGCCGTCCCCGCCATGGCCAACACCACCGTAGCTCGGTGAGCACAGGTGCCGAAATCTCCCCACACCAGCAGCAGGTCGCGGCGCCGAGACGGGATCTTCTTCTGAAGGGGATCCCGCTCCAGGTTGGGGCTGAGGGCTGCATAGACTTGGATTTCCGGCGGCAGTTGCTCTACCACCTGCATCATCAAGGCCCAGTTGCGGTAGGCTTCCGGAGGACGGGATCCCGGCAGCAACAGCACCGCAGGCCGGCTGGGATCCAAAGGCAATTCCCCCCGCGGCTCTAAGTCGTCCATCATCGGGTTGCCCAGGTAGAAGGCCCTTAGGCCCCGTTGCTGCAGGCCAGTTGCCGTCAGCTCATCCCGCAGAAAAGAACCCAGGCAGCGCCTGTGGGCCATCAGCCAGCGCTCCCAGGGCAAGTAATCGGAAGCCGGCTGGCCCAGCCAAGGGCGGCGGTAGGGCCCCCGCTCATCCCGCCAGTAGTAGTCCGACTTGGCCGTACCCACGAAAACGTAGGGGATCCCGCTCCACCACGCCATGGCCAGGGGCACAATGTCTCCCACGGCTAGCACTAGCTCCACCTGCTTGGCTAGGCAGCGCACCAGAGCCAGTTGCTGCCTCGTCAGGCCCAGCAAGCCAGCGCGCAGATCCCGCCACAGCTGCCGCCAATCCTGGTAGATAAATCCCCCCGAAGGCATTACCTGGGTCAGGGGCAGCAGCGGGATCCCTCGCCGTCGATACGCCACCCCTTCCCCCACAATCGGCAGGGCCTGCACTGGGATCCCTCGTTGGGTGAGGGCTGAGGCAATGCGGCTGGCCACCTCATCTTCTCCGTGGCCATTGCTCAGGCACAGCACCCGCGCCAGATTTTGGGGGTTCATTGCTGGGGGAGGTTGTCGTCTCCAGCCAGACTAAACGAGCCTACCAAAGCCTACCGAATTAAAATAGGGCCAATCTGAGAGAGAAAGCCGGGGCGATGATCCGAAATGAGCGACAGCGAGCCGAGTTTATTGCAGCGGTGGAAGCCTTGCGCCTGGAAGGGCCCTACTTCGTCGAGAGCCGTCTTAGCCGTCAGCGGGGACCTTTTTGGCGGGCGGTGAAGGATGTGGCCGCCGGCCAGCCCTGGTGGGAGATCCGCTACTTTCCTGCCTGTGAGCGCTACGCTTGGGCCTACCTGCCGGAAGGGATCGGCCCCCGTGAGTTTGCCTGGGGACACACGCCCCAGCAGGCTTTCCTCAACGCCCTTTGGCAACAGCCTGCCTCCTCTTCGGACAAGGGCTAGCCCAGGTGCCGGAGAGACTATTCCAGTTTAGAGTAAGGATTGAAACTCCCACGCGCAGGGGACATGAAACCACAAGCCGTCGCCCGGATTCTCGATGCCAACCTTGACCGCGCTCGCGAAGGGCTCCGGGTACTGGAGGAGTGGTTTCGCTTTGGCCTGGAGAACGGCGAGCTGGCTAGCGAGTGCAAAGCTATGCGCCAGGCCCTAGCCCGTTGGCACAGTAACCCACTGCGGTTGGCCCGCGACACCCCTGCTGACCCCGGCACCCAGCTCTCCCACCCCCAGGAGGAGGAGCGGCGGGATCTCAGCCACCTGTTGCAAGCCAATTGCAGCCGCGTGCAGGAGGCGCTGCGGGTGCTGGAAGAATACGGCAAGCTGGCCGAATCCCAGCAGTGGGTGGCCCCTGGCCTGGCCAAGCTGGCCAAAGACATGCGCTACCACCTCTACGTTCTTGAAAGTGAGCTGTTGGGCAGATCCCTGCGCCGACGGCTGTTGGCAGCCCGTCTTTACCTGGTCACCAGCCCGGTGCCCCACTGGCTGGAAGTAGTGGAAAAGGCGCTGCGGGGCGGGGTGACCTTGGTCCAGTACCGCCGCAAGAACCTGGCCGACAGGGAGATGCTCTGGGATCTCAAACAGCTGCGGCAACTGTGCGACCGCTACCAGGCGTTGATGCTCGTCAACGACCGGGTGGACTTGGCCTTGGTCAGCCAGGCGGATGGGGTACACCTGGGCCAGACGGATTTGCCAGTTGCCCAAGCCCGACAACTGCTGGGATCCCAACGCCTGATTGGCCTGTCCACCACCAACGCTGAAGAGTTGGCCCAAGCCCTCGCCAGCGACGTGGATTACATTGGCGTCGGCCCTGTCTACGCTACCCCCACCAAGGCGGAAAAACCGCCTGCGGGCCTGGAGTACGTGCGCCTGGCTGCCGAGAAGGCCTCTCTGCCCTGGTTTGCCATTGGCGGCATCGATCTCCACAACCTGCCGGAGGTGCTGCGGGCAGGCGCCAGTCGCGTAGCCGTGGTGCGGGCCCTGATGGAGGCGGCGGATCCCACCCAGACCGCCCGTGCCATGCTGGCCGAGTTGCAAGGGATCTCTGCTCTATCTTGAAAGAGAAAAAGCCTACTTGTTCATCCCCCTGATGGCAGAGTTGGCAAAAGAACTCAGAGAGCTCACGGATCGCAACCAGAAAAGCGGCGGAGATCCCAGCCTGAGCGGGATGGCCACTGAGGTGCAAGGGGAGCTGATCCAGGAGCTGGATCTGATGATCCGGGCCCGCTACCCCCTGATCTACCTGGTCTCCCCGGAAGAGGAGCCGGCCGATGCCGTGCTCGTGCAGGTAGCCAAAAGAACCGATCCGCCGCGGCGGCTGCTGTTTTGGGACGTGGTACGGGGCTGGCAGGATAGCGGCGAAGACCGGGGTTCCCTCATGGCCGCCCTGGGGCGGGTGTGGCGCTCAGCTCCCCAGGAAGACACCCTGTTTGTGCTGCGGGATCCGCACTTTGTGTTGCGCAACGCCACCAGCGACAAAAACGCCCCCATCCTGCGGGAGCTGAAAAACCTTAGCCGCGAGCTCAAGCGCACCCGCAAGACCTTGATCCTGCTCAGCCATACTCTGGAGGTGCCCAGCGACCTGGCCGAGGAGGTCACCGTTGTCGATATTCCCTTGCCCAACAGCGAAGAGATTAGCCGCCTCATCCAGCTCTATGTAGCTCCCGAAAAACTTAAGCTCAGCCCCTTGGGTCGCGAGCAGCTGGTCAAAGCCTGTCAGGGGCTAAGTCGAGAGCGCATCCGCCGCGTTTTGGCCCGCGCCCTGGCCGCCAAGCAGGAGGTCAACGAGGCCGATATCGACCTGGTGTTGGAGGAGAAGAAGCAGGCCATCCGCCAGACGGGCATTCTGGAGTTTTTCACCGCCCGCGAGACCCTGAAAAATGTGGGTGGGCTGGACAACCTCAAGGCTTGGGTGCGGGTGCGCCAGGAAGCCTTTACCGAAGAGGCGCGGCGCTACGGCCTGCCCAACCCCAAGGGGGTGCTGCTGGTGGGGATCCAGGGCACCGGCAAGTCCCTCTCGGCCAAGACCATCGCCAACGAGTGGCGGCTGCCCCTGTTGCGGCTGGATGTTGGGCGGCTGTTTGCTGGGATTGTTGGCGAGTCGGAAAGCCGCGTGCGCCAGATGATCCAACTGGCGGAGGCCATGGCCCCCTGTGTGCTCTGGATTGACGAAATTGACAAGGCCTTTGGCAACATCACCAGCGGCGCCGACGGAGACTCGGGCACCAGCCGCCGGGTGTTCGGCAGCCTCATTACCTGGATGCAGGAGAAAACCAGCCCGGTCTTCATCGTGGCCACTGCCAACAACGTGCCCCTCTTGCCGCCGGAGCTGTTGCGCAAGGGCCGCTTCGACGAGATCTTTTTCCTTAACCTACCCACCCACGCTGAGCGCAAGGAGATCTTCCGGGTACATCTGCAGCGGCTGCGCCCCAACCGCCTGCGGGAATTCGACCTGGACGCTCTAGCAGCCGCAGCTCAAAATTTCAGCGGCGCCGAGATCGAGCAGGCTATCGTGGACGCCATGTACAACGCCTTTGGGGGCAGTGGCAGTGGCGCTCGGCGAGACTTCACCCAGGAAGACATCCTGCAGGCCATCCGCGAAACCGTGCCCTTGGCCTCCATTGCCCGCGAGCAGATCGAAAGCCTGAAGTGCTGGGCTGCCCAAGCCGGCGCCAGAGTTGCCTCTCAAGATGCTCAGGTGCTGCAGGAGATGAAGCAATGTTTTGCGGCTTCGTAGAGCCCCTAGGCGGGGGTTGAGGCCCTGGAGTCGGCTCCCACCAGGCGGCTTACTGAGGCATGGGGAACCTAAGCGCTCCTCCCCTCGTGTCACAATGGGTAAAGATTGGCTTCTTTTTGTGTCTTGGCCCTGTGCTCAAGCCTCTGTACTACCGCGAGATCCCTTGCCCAGAGACCGCTCAAGTGCTGCGCTGGCTGCAGGAGCACCTGCCTTTGCCTACGGGCAGCCAAAAGGTGCTGACTCCTACCGGCCTGCGCCTACAGGGATCTGGAGCGGAGCTGGCCGTTTTCCTCTGGTCGGGGCTAAACACCACCTATCTCAAGATCTTCCAGTGGTCAGAGCGGCCTTTTCCCCAGCAGGGCCGCTGGCTAAAGGAAGTGGAAAAGGCTATCCAAAGCCAGTTTCCCCACCGCTACCCGCAGCTGCCCCCTATCGATCTCAGCCAGGGATCCATCTTTGAGCAATTGGAGCCCTTTTACCCGCAGACGGTAAAGTATTTCCGCCGCATCCCCAACGGCGAGTTTGACCTGCAGCGGGTTTACTGGTGGGAGAGGCGCTGGCGGGAGGAGGTACAGTCCCCTCCTGCTCAGCGGCCACCGGTGCTGTTGCGTCAGCCTGCCCCCCAACCTGCACCCTTGGAGTGGGACTTGGTGGTGGTGGGCGGAGCCCTGGGAGCCATCTACGGCGCGGCCATGGCCCGCCTGGGCTACCGTGTGGCCTTGGTGGAACGGCTTCCCTTTGGCCGCATGAATCGGGAGTGGAACATCTCGCGGCGGGAGCTGCAGACGCTGGTGGACTTCGGCCTCCTCAGCTCTGAGGAGATGGAGAGCCTGATTCTGCGGGAATACACCGATGGGTTCAACAAGTTTTTTGATGGCAACAGCCCTGTACGCGCGCCCGTCCTGCACACGCCGACGGTGCTCAACCTGGCCATCGATGCCGAAAAACTCCTGCAGCTCTGCGGCCAGATCCTAAAAGCCTGCGGCGGCGCCATCTACGAGCGCAGTGAGTTTCAGCGGGCCTATATCGAGGAGCAAGGCGTCACGGTGGTGGTTAGGGACTTAACCACTCAAGAAGAGTTCTGCCTGGGAGCCCGCCTGTTGGTGGATGCCATGGGGACGGCCTCCCCCATTGCCCAGCAGCTCTACGGCCGCCGCGCCTTTGACAGCGTTTGCCCCACGGTGGGAGCTACCATTGCAGGGGGGTTTGAGCCGGGAGTTTGGGATCCCCAGTTTGGCGACATCCTGGCCAGCCATGGGGACATCAGCCGCGGTCGACAACTGATCTGGGAACTGTTCCCTGGGCCAGGGGAGGATCTCACCTTCTACCTGTTCTACTACCACCAAGTACACCCGGAAAACCCGGGCTCCCTCTTGGAGTTGTATGAAGACTTTTTCACCATCCTGCCTGAGTACCGCCGCTGTGACCCAGAGCGCCTGCAGTGGAAGAAGGCCACCTTTGGCTATATCCCCGGACGCTTTGGCCGGCAGCCAGCTCCCGCAGAGCCCTTCGACCGCGTTCTCTTGATTGGGGATGCGGCAGCCCTACAGTCGCCCTTGAGCTTTACGGGGTTTGGATCCCTGGTGCGCAACTGCCCCCGCCTTTGTGACCTACTGGACACAGCCTTGCGCCATGATCTGCTCAAAGCGGCCGACCTAGCCCAGATCCGCGCCTATCAGGGCAACTCGGCGGTGACCTGGCTGTTTTCTCGCGGCATGATGGTGCCCACCGGTAAGGTACTGCCGCCCGAGCGCATCAACGCCATCCTCAACAGCTTCTTTGGCACTCTCACTACCGAGCCGCCAGAGGTGGTGGACGACTTTATCAAAGACCGGGCTGGCTGGCTGGCCTTTAACCGCATGGCCATCAAGGCAGCTCTGCGGAACCCACGGCTGCTGCTGTGGATTTGGGAGGCGGTGGGGGCGGAAGGCTTTGCCCAGTGGCTACCCACCTATTTCGGCTACACCGGCCTGGCCTTGCTCTCGGCCTTGCTGGGGGGCTGGTTCCCCAAGCTGCTGCGGCGCCTGCAGCTCTGGCTGGAGCCTCGCTACCCGCGCCTCTGGCTGCGCTGCCTAAGCTGGAGCTACACCCTCACTTACGGTGTCGGCCGGCCGCGCCTCGAGTTCCACCTTCCTGCTCCTAGTTCTTCTGCTAAGCCAAGCGTCCAAAATCCGATACCGAGCTGGATAGAAGAAAGAGTCTAGCTCATGCAGCCACGGCAGTTTAGAGTCACAAACAGGTAGGCTAAGGGCAGAACTTGTTTGTCACCACCCATGAGCGACACGGTTTTCAGCAAGATCATCCGTAGGGAGATCCCCGCCCAAATTGTCTACGAAGACGAGAGGGCAATTGCTTTCAAAGACATTGCTCCCCAGGCCCCTGTCCACATCCTGGTGGTGCCCAAGGAGCCCATTCCCCGGATTTCCCAGGCCAAACCTGAGCATGAGGCGCTGTTGGGGCACCTACTGTTGACAGCCCAACGGGTGGCTGCTGCAGCTGGCCTAGACAAAGGCTACCGCTTGGTCATCAACGACGGAGAAGACGGTGGCCAAACTGTCTTTCATCTCCACATTCACGTTCTCGGCGGTCGACCCATGGGCTGGCCTCCCGGCTAGACAACGGTTTTGCCGCCAATGGGGGGCTTTATAGAGCGCTCCGCGCCGCCAGGGCGAGAAGGCAGACGTGTCAACCGGTGTCGAACGCGCTTGGGCAAGCGCTGTAGAGGGCAAGTTGTGCCAACTGCGGGCATCGGCTGGCAGAGACTTTACCCAAGGGCACTTAGCGGGGCTGGAGAGACAAGCACCTCTAGCTCTGTGGAGGCCCCGCCTTTAGGCAGGGGAGGACGTCAAAGATACAATGCTGCTGTTAAGGGCAGCCGACGGACGAGGTCTAAAGCCGATGGAGTGGCATGTCACCGATGCGGAAAGCCTGATGATTATCGACCAAGAGGTGGGCAAGCATGGGCTTTCTCCTGCCGAATACGAGGTGGTGCGTCGGGTAATTTACGCTACCGCAGACTTCGAGTATCTCCACCTCATCCGGTTTGCCAACGAGGCTCTGCAAGCAGGGGCGGCAGCCCTGGCAGCGCGCACCACCATCGTGGTGGACGAGCCAATGGTGCAGGTGGGCATTGCGCGGGCTGTGCAGAACACCTTTTCCAACCCCATCTACTGCGGCAGCGAAGCTGTCACCCGCCCCCAGAAGGACAAGACCCGCTCTGCCTGGGGCCTGCAGACCCTGGCTCAGCGCTACCCGGAGGCCATCTTTGTCATCGGCCAGTCCCAGACTGCCCTCACCACCCTAGTGCAACTGATTACAGCGAAGGAAGTAGCCCCCGCCCTCGTGATCGCGACGCCGGCTGGGTTTGTGAACGTGGTGAAAGCCAAGCAGGAGCTGGCCGATTCGATGGTACCCCACATCCGCACCGAGGGACGTAAAGGCGGTCCCGCTGTAGCAGCGGCGGTGTTGGATGGACTTTTGGATCTGGCCTGGCAGGCCTACACGCAACCTGGCCGTGGGGATCGCCCAGGTAAACCTAGCCCTGGATAAGGCAAGATCACAAACGCCTTGGGATCTTGGTCACACCTTTCTAGGTTTCGTCTTGGCAAGCTGGGAGCTGCCTTCTTGGAGTGCAGCAGGGCGCCTAGTTATGCAACATTTCCGGCATTTCACTGGTTTTTGGAGGATCAGTTGCCTTTTGGCTGTAGCGTTTGGGCTGAGAGGGTGGGCCTATCCCGAGCAGGTGGCCGCTTTGCCCCTGTCTTCCCTCGCCGCCTCCCTAGATCTCAGCTTGGAGGAAGCACAGCTCAACCCCTACCAGCGCTGGCAACAGCAGCACGCACCTTCTGCCGTTCCCTCTGCGGGTAGCAGCTTCTACCGCCTATCCCAACAAGCAGAGCAAGAAGCCCCAAAGCTGCCTTTTCCGCTCAAGGCAGAGGGGATTCCCTTGGGACAAGACAGCTCTTTTGTCTTGCATCCCAGCGGTCTAGGGTATCGGCTGTCTTATTGACGATCAGTAGTGATTCCCCACCTTTCGGTGGTGCACCGCAGTGAGGCCCTCGGGACTGGAGACCCGCCCTGCCTCAAGGATGCTGTAGACCACCCAGTGGTCACTGGTTTCTAGGCGGCTGGCCACGCGGCACTCCAGGTAGGCCAAGGCATCGGCAAGGATAGGGGATCCGTTGGCGGCAGGGTAGGTCTTGACGCCAGCAAAGCGGTCGGCCCCTGGAGGAAACCGCTTGAGAAAGTGGCGCATCAAGGACTGGTGATGGCCCTCCTGCAGCACGTTGAGGACAAAGGTGTCTCCCACTTGCAGGAAAGACTCGATGGCCCGATCCTTGGCCACCGCAACGCTGATCCCCGGCGGATCAGAGCTGGCCTGGGCTACCCAGGAGGCAAGCATGGCGCTAGTGGCCTGCCCTTTGCGGGCGGTGAGGATGTAAAGGCCATTGCTGATGCGACCCAGAGCGCGATCCAGGTCAGCATCTAGAGCTTTCATTTGCTGAATGCTGCGATCCCGGGTCAGCCATTGCCCTAGGTCGGTGCCAGCCTCTTCCGCCAGTTGCAGCAGGGTTTCGTTCACAGGCTGCTTGAGGAGGATGGGCGGAAACACTTCCTTAGCACCCAGCTCCTGCAAAGTGTTGCGGCAGAGGTAGACCGACTCGTCGTCTTCTCCCCCCGACTCAAACAGGCCAAAGCCCTGCTTGCTGTGGGCAGCAGCCAGAAGAGTTTTCAGCAGCATCTGCGTGGTGGCTGCCTCGGGCCCCGATTGGGGGGGCATGCCGATCACCACACCGGCAGCCAAGCTGGTTAGCTCCCGCACCTCATGGGCATCCAGCAGCCGCAGATCCGCCAGCTCTACGGCAACGCCGGTTTTTTGGATCCCGCGGGCAATGGCTTGAGCCAGCGTTTCCGCCTGGCCATATCCCGACAGGTAAAAGACAGCCACCAGCCGTTCGGCTTTGGCCTGCTCTAGACTCCAGCGGCGGTAGTGCTCTACCCAGTTAGACAAGTGATGCCGTAGTAGGGGGCCGTGGCCGGTGGCGATGGCAGCAATGGGAGGTAAGGACTCCATGCGCTTGAGAGCCGAGAGCACGGAGCGGGCGTTGGGCGCCATGAGGCAGTCGTAGTAGAGCTTAAAGTCGGCCTGTAGCAGGTGGGGATGCTCATCCCAAGCCAAGTCGTCGCAGTAGTGCATCCCAAAGACGTCGCAGGTGTAGAGGATCTGGGTGCCGTGGTCGTAGGTGAGGATGGTGTCGGGCCAGTGCAGGTTGGGAGCCGAGATGAACTCCAGGACATGCCCCTTGCCCAGATCCAGGCGATCCCCCTGCTTCACCACCAGGTACCGGAAGGGCCGATGCACCAAGCTTTCCAGAAATTGCACGGCCACTTTAGAGGCCACCACCGTCAGCTGGGGCGCCAGCTCCAACAGGTCCCCCACTAGGCCGCTGTGATCTGGCTCGGTGTGGCTGACCACCAGGTAGTCGATTGTGGCGGGATCCAGGAGGCCTCGCAGCAGATCCAAGTACAACTGCCGAAACTTCTCGTGGGAGGTGTCAATGAGGGCCACCTTCTCGCCGCGGATCAAAAAGGAGTTATAGGTGGTGCCATTTTCCAGGGCAAACTCGATGTCAAACCGATCCCGATCCCAGTCCTGGGAGCGGATGGCAAGGGTATCGGCGCCAATAGGCAGCGTCTGCAGTGTGAGATGCGCCAAGCGCGGTGCAACTGCCATAGCGGCCATGTCCTCCCCCTCTGCCAGACGGCAACTTGGCGTGTAACTGAACCTAATTGCAATGTAACTGAATGTTGAGGCAGGGGGAAGGGAGAGGACAGCCGGCAAGTTTGGATTTTCTAATGGAATGCTTTAGGGATCTGCCGCCAAGGAGCCGGAGCCAAAGGCAGCCGCAAACTGGGCCAAGGTGTGGCGCAACTGATCCAGGTTTTGGCCAGTGGCAGCGGAAACAAACAAAGCCTTGGGGTAGAGCAGGCGGACATCTTCCACCCACTCGGGATCCAGGCGGTCAATTTTGTTGAACACCAATTGTCGGGGACCGGTGGTCAGGGGCATCTGGTCCAGCAATTTTTCCACCGCCTCGATTTGCCCTTCCCAGTTGGGGTGGGAGAGATCCACCACATGCAGCAGGGCATCGGCCTCCGTCACCTCCTCCAGCGTGGCCTGGAATGCCTCTACCAATTGCTCAGGCAGCTCAGTTAAAAATCCCACGGTGTCGGTCAAGAGCACCGCCTGCTGGCCGGGCAGCTCCAGCCGCCGCGTGGTGGGATCCAGGGTGGCAAAGAGTTGGTCAGCCACGTAGACCTGGGCGTGGGTGAGGGCGTTGAGAAGGGTAGATTTACCAGCGTTGGTGTAGCCCACCAGGGCCACCACAGGAATTTGGGATCCCTCCCGCCGTTGGCGCAGCCGCTGGCGGTGGCGGCGCAGCTCTTCCACTTCCTGCCGCAGCTTGCTGATGCGCCGCTGGATGGCCCGCCGCTCCGTTTCCAACTGGGTTTCCCCCGGCCCCCGCGTGCCAATTCCACCCCCTAACCGCGACATGGTGCGACCGCGACCGGCTAAGCGGGGCAGCAGATACTGCAGTTGTGCCAGCTCCACCTGCAACTTCCCGGCCCGGGTTCTGGCCCGCTGGGCAAAGATATCCAGGATCACCTCGCTGCGATCCACCACTCGCACCCCCAGGGTCTCCTCTAGGTTGCGCACCTGGCTGGGGGTGAGCTCGCGGTCGAACACCACCAGGTTGGCCCCCAAATCCTGCACCAGCAAGGCCAACTCCTGGACTTTACCCGAGCCGATGACCGTGGCAGAATCGGGGCTCTCCCGCCGCTGCCAGATAGTTTGGAGCACCTGTCCGCCGGCGCTCTCCACCAAGCGGCCCAGTTCCGCCAAGGCGTCCACGAGATCCTCGTAGCTCTGGCCCGGCCCCTGCAGCCCCACTAGGATGGCCCGCTCTTGCTTGGGATCCACCTGGCGGGCGGTTGCTTGGCGCCGAAAGCCATCTTCTAGCTCCGTCACCAGCTCCTGCAGATCTTGTTCTGCCAGGATCCCTAAGGGCAGAGGCTCAGAAACCTGCCAGCGGCGCCCTTCCTCCGGCACCAGATGGGCCAGGTAGGCGCACTTGACAAAGCCCGTGGCCCCCCCGCCGCGGCGCAGCTTTCCCTCTAGGGGAGAGACCGAGAGGGTAATGAGGGCATCCAGCCGCTGGAGGGCCATAGCTGTCAGCGCTTTTTGGCTAGGACCCCCTGGGCCCACTTGGGTGGTGATGCAGCGGATCCCGGACAGGCGCTCCGCCCCCTGGCGCGGCAGCTCCCAAGCCGGGATCTGCGTTTCAAAAGGGGATCCCAGCCCCACGCGAATCACTTGGCCCCGCCGATTGAGGTAAACACTGATGGGCTGGCTTTCCAGATCTTGAGTGAGGGCTCCCAGCCTTTGGGCAAACTCCACCGTCACCAGCCGATTGGGGGGCAGTCGCAGTTGGTAAAGACGTTGCAGTTGCTTGCGCTGATAGGGTTTTAGCCCCTTGGCCTGGGCAAGGCTCAAACCAAGGTCGGTCTGCTGGCGAGAGGCGCTAACCCTGGGCATAGGGAGGGGGAAGGACCCGAAAACAGGCTTTCCTCTACCATATACGTTAGTGGCTACCAGGAACTTGAGGGCAAACCCTAGGGAATCTCGGAGCAAGGCTGCTTTTGAGAAAGCTGCCGCTAGCAAGAAAAGGGTCAAGCTGGCTTGGGAAGAGGGGGATGGATTTAATCTTGCGCCGGGCCAATTTGCCGGATGGCCGTAAGGGAATCGACATCGGCATCGAGGGGGAGCGCATCGTTGCCCTGGAGGCAAATCTGCAGGCTACTGCTCCCCAGGAGATCGATGTGAGCGGCCGCTTGGTGTCGCCCCCCTTTGTGGATGCCCACTTTCACCTGGATGCCACCCTCACCTACGGGATCCCGCGCGTCAACCAATCGGGCACCTTGCTGGAAGGGATCGCCCTCTGGGGAGAGTTGAAGCCACTGCTAACTCCGGAGGCGGTCATCGAGCGGGCTCTAACCTACTGCGACTGGGCAGTGGCGCGCGGGATCCTAGCCATCCGCGCCCATGTGGACGTGTGCGATCCCAACTTGTTGGCGGTGCGGGCCTTGCTGGAGGTCAAGCAAAAAGTGTCCCCCTACCTGGATTTGCAACTGGTGGCCTTTCCCCAAGATGGCTACTACCGCTCGCCGGGGGCGGTGCAGCTTTTGGAGAAGGCTCTGGATTTGGGGGTGGAGGTGGTGGGTGGGATCCCCCACTTCGAGCGGACAATGGCCGAAGGAGCCGCTTCAGTGCGGGCTCTGTGCGAGATTGCAGCCGCGCGGGGCCTCCGGGTGGATCTGCACTGCGACGAAACAGACGACCCCCTCTCCCGCCACGTCGAGACCTTGGCCTATGAGACGCTGCGGCTAGGCCTGCAGGGGCGGGTGACGGCCTCCCACCTCACCTCGATGCACTCGATGGACAACGCCTACGTGAGCAAACTCATTCCTCTGATGGCCGAGGCAGAGCTGGGAGTGGTCGCCAACCCGCTGGTCAACCTGGTGCTACAGGGCCGCCAGGACACCTACCCCAAGCGGCGGGGGCTGACGCGAGTGCCGGAGCTGATGGCCGCCGGGCTGACGGTGGCTTTTGGCCAGGACTGTGTGATGGATCCCTGGTACCCTCTGGGCAGCGGCAACATGCTGGAAGTGGCCCACATGGCCGTCCACGCCGCCCAGATGACAGGCTATGAGCAGATGCGGCAGTGCTTCCTAGCGGTAACCGAAAACCCAGCCCGCCTGCTGGGCCTGGAGGGCTACGGGCTCCAGCCCGGCTGCCGCGCCGATTTGGTGGTGCTCCAAGCTGCCGATGCCGTCGAAGCCATTCGCCTCAAGCCACCCTGTCTGTATGTTTTCCGCCGGGGCCGCCTCATTGCCCAAACCCCGCCGGTGGTTGCCCAGCTCCATCTCCCAGGGCGCCCAGCCCAGGTGGAGTTTACCCGTCAGCTTTAAGGCTAACGGCGCACGGTGCCGCTGAAGCCGCTGGCCTTAAATTGCTCCAGGGTCAAGGGCAGGGGGCTGGTCACGGGCACGGAGATGCGAATGGAGAAGGGGCTTTCCCCAGGAGGAACTTCGGCAATTGCCCCCAGGCGGGTGCGCTCCGGCAGAACTTCGTTGCCGTTGGCATCATAGAGGCGACCAAAGACGTCGGCATTCAGCACGGTATTCTTGGAGCGGTTGACAACTGTGCCCTCGATAAACAGGCACCTGGCCGGTATGGGGTTGCCGTTGCTGGTTACCAGGTTGGTGTATTCAGGGGTATCGGGGCAGGAGGTGACGTGGAGATCCTTAAGTTGCAGCGGGATCTTCCCAAAACCCGCTAGGAGCGCCGCCAAGACCACCCAAGCCAGACTCCAAGCAAGGGAAGAGAACCTTTGGGCTAGACGCTGCCTGTGCTCCCAAACTTGGCTCATGCTCTCTCCTCCAAGGCCTACCCCCTTAGTCTAGGGGATTCCTTGCTGGGTAAAACCCCTCTTCGGTTTGGATCCCGTCCAGGCGCTGATCCCAGGGATCGCAGGGGAGGGGCTGCTCCAGCAGACAGGCCTGCGGGACAATGCCCCACTTGGGCACGGTGGGATTTGGTAGGGAGGCTAGAAACCGGTCATAGTATCCTCCTCCGTAGCCTAAGCGCCTCCCCCAGCGATCGCAGGCCAGGGCAGGCACGAGGATTAAATCCGCCTCGCCCGGGTCGACAACGGGGCTGGTGGGGGAGGGTTCCAGCAAACCCCAGCGGTTGGGGACTAGCTCAGCCAGGTTGTAGCGGTGCCAGCGCAACTGCCGCTGGGGCAAGCAGCGAGGGATCCCCCACTGCTTCTCTGGAAAAAGGACAAATAGGGATCCCAGATCCACCTCTGAGCCGAAAGCCACATAAGCCAGGATGGTTTTGGCGGCCAGGATTTGGGAACAAGAGGCCAAATGAGCCACGATCTTTTGGCTGATAAGAGCTCGATCCAACCCCTGCCGTAGCTGGCGAAAGTGCTGGCGCAGATAGGCCTTTGCTGAGGCAGGATCTGCTGCAGCCTCAGGAAGCTGAGGGAGAGAAAGTTGCTGCACAGGCCCAACGAGATTACTGGATGGCCAGCAACTCCACCTCAAAGTCTAGGGTGGCGTTGGGAGGGATCACGCCGCCAGCACCGCGGCTGCCGTAGGCCAACTCCGGCGGGATGCGCAAGTACCGCTTACCCCCCACGCGCATCGTGGCCAGACCTTCTTCCCAGCCAGGGATCACCTGCCCTGCCCCGTAGGTAAAGGTAAAGGGTTGATTGCGCTTGTAGGAGCTATCGAAGACCGTACCATCCTGAAGTTTGCCCACGTAGTTCACCACCACCTTTTGCCCTGGCTGTGGGGAAGGCCCTGTCCCTTCCACAATGTCGTAGTACTGCAAGCCCGACTCGGTGGTGATGAAATCCTTGGCTTGGGATGGGGCGGTAACTGCCGGATTGTCTTTGGCTCGGGACAGAGCTGTTGCTGGCAGTCCAATCCCTGCCCACAGGCAAAGCAAGGCCAAGCCCACCAGCAGCACCCGTTGCGTTGCTTTCATCGGCGTTTCCTTAGCTGTTGCTGTTATGGTACCAGGATTGCCTCAGCTCCTCAGCTCGGCAAATTCGATGATTTGGCCTTGCGGATCCCGCACCCAGAAAACCAAGGGCTTCTCGGAGCGGACACTGTTGCGGATCCCTTGTTTGTTAATCCGCCTCAGGAGGGCCTTGAGGGCCTCCCGCTCATAGCTGGCGTGGCGATAGCGAGCGCTGCCGCTGCGGCCTGCCGCCGTCCCGTAGGTTGACAAAGGCCTGGAGGAGCCACTGTAGGGGGTAGCAGCCGCATAGGGATCCGTAGAGCCAGGGATCACGTGCAGCTGCACCGCGTCAGAGAGCTGGTACCAAAGGCCAGCAGCATCGAGGGTTTTCGAGGCGGGCTGGCCCTTGGCGTCAAGGCGGGAGCCAAGGCCAAGATCCCCCGGGAAGTAGACGGAGCCCAGGCTAGAGCTGACGACGCTTTGCTCATAGCCGTAGTAGTACTGCAACGGCAGCTCCGCCTCCGGCAGCTTCAACACCTTCTCGTAGAACCCCCTTGCCTGCTCCAGATCGGGCACGATGATGGTGTAGACCCGCGGTGCGCCGCTCAAAAATGTCCACATCGCCCCGCCATAGGCTGAAAGCAGTAAGAACATTAGCCCCTTTGTGGAAAGCAAAGCCTCCAGCGGAATGAGGGGCAGCAGCAGTCCAAGGGGGCCCAACATCGGCACTGTCCGTGGGTGACTCTATAGTCCAGTATAGGACTCTCCCCTCCCAGGTGATGAAGCTTGCCCTGTTTGCCCCTACTCCCCGCGGTCGCCAGTTGGCCCAGCCTTTGCTGTCGCTGCTGCCGGAGGAGTGGATCTGCTGGAGCAAGGCCAACTCCCAAGGAGAGCCCCTGCATCCGCCCTGGCAAGCTTACGGGGATCCCCTACCCGGATCCCTAGCGGCAGCAGTGGCCCAGAGCTGGCCGCAGGTGCAGGGCTGTATCTTTGTCTTGCCCGTTGGGTCAGTGGTGCGGCTCATTGCTCCCCTCTTGCGGGACAAATACCGGGATCCGGCGGTGGTGGTGGTGGACGAAGCTGGCCGCTGGGCCGTCAGCCTCTGTGGCGGACATGTGGGGGGAGCTGATGCCTTGGCGCGGCGGGTGGCGGCTGCTTTGGGAGCCGAGCCCGTCCTCACCTCCGCCTCGGAGGGTCTGGGGATCCCGCCTGTGGATTTGTTGGGGGATCCCTACGGTTGGCGGCGGGGCGCTGGCGATTGGAACGAGGTGGCTGCTGCTTTGGCGCGAGGAGAGCCAGTGGCTGTTGAGCAAACCTGTGGCACGCAGCTCTGGCGGCGGGCTTGGCCGGCAGATCACCCTCTCTTGGGCACTGCTCCTAGCCAGGCGGTGGCCCAGATCTGGATCAGCGAGTATTCAACTTCTTTGGACAAGAACAAGATCCCCACCGTTCACTGGCATCCGCGGGTGCTGTGGGTGGGGGTGGGCTGCGAGCGGGGCACTAGCCGCGCCTGGCTGGAGGGATCCCTGCGGCGCCTGTTGCAGAGCCAGGGGCTAGCTTTCGAGGCCATTGCCGGCTTGGCGACCCTAGAGCTGAAACGGGATGAGGCGGGACTTGTGGAGCTGGCCCAAGCCTACGGCTGGCCCATTCAGTTTTTCTCGGCCGAGGCCCTGGCGAGGATGCCAGTTCCCCACCCTTCGGAGGCAGTGCAACAGGCGGTGGGCACCCCTTCGGTAGCGGAGGCGGCTGCCCTTTTGGCGGCCCAGCGCTGCTCAGGGGATAGCGATCCAGCCCCAGGGAGAGCTACTCTCCTCTGCCCCAAGCAGGTCTTTGCCTCCGAAAGCGAGGGAGCTTGTACCCTAGCCATTGCCCGCGCTGCCCGAGAGTATTCGCCTCGCGCCGGGCACCTGTGGCTGATTGGCACCGGCCCTGGGGATCCCGCCCAATTGACGCTGGCTGCCCGGCTGGCTTTGGCCCAAGCCGACGCGGTAATCGGCTACCAGCTCTACCTGGACTTGGTGGCGCCCCTCCTGCGCCCCGGCCAGATTTGCGAAGCCTTTCCCATCACGCAGGAGGTGCAGCGAGCGCAGCGAGCCATTGCCCTGGCCCAGCAGGGGCTGCAGGTGGCGGTGATCTCTTCGGGAGATGCGGGGATCTACGGCATGGCTGGGCTGGTGCTGGAGTGCCTGGCCCGTGCCGGCTGGGATGGGATCCGCCCCTCTCTGGAGGTGCTGCCGGGGATCTCTGCGCTTCAGGCTGCTGCTGCCCGGCTAGGGGCACCCCTGATGCAGGACTTTTGCGCCATCTCCCTCTCGGATCGGCTCACTCCCTGGCCGGCCATCGAGCAACGCCTGCAGGCCGCTGCCCAGACTGACTTTGTGGTAGCTCTGTATAACCCTCGCTCGCGGCAGCGCTTGGATCCCTTTCTCAAGGCGCTGCAGATCTTTCGCCGAGCCCGCTCTGCCCATACCCCGGTGGCAGTGGCCCGCAACCTCTACCGCCCCGGCGAGACCCTCCACCTCACCACGCTGGGGGAGGTAGATCCCGAGGCGGTGGATATGTTCACCCTGGTCTTGATCGGCAACTCGCAGACCTTTCGCTACGGCAGGTGGCTAATCACCCCCCGCGGCTACCCCTTGGGTAAGACTTAAAACACCCTGAGATGCCGAGGATTCAACTGCAGCCACCGGGGAAGCTCGAGCCGCCTTTTGGTTTGGCAACGTTTTCGGGCACTTGCTGGCGAAAACTAAGTATGGCCGAACCGAGAGCTGCTACCATTGACGGCGGCAAGTGGAAGAGGGATCCCCTTTTCGGATTACGATAATCTATGAGCAGTAGGGTGGCGTAGCCAAGTGGTAAGGCAGAGGTCTGCAAAACCTCTATGCGCCAGTTCGAATCTGGCCGCCACCTCTTGAAGCTGACCTCCCCAGCGGGACACGCATGAAAGACAAGTTAATGTTGATGATCCCGGGCCCCACTCCCGTTCCCGAGAGTGCGCTGCTGGCCATGGCGCGGGGGCCCATCGAGCACCGCAGCAAAGAGTTCACCGCCATTCTGGAAGAGGTGACGGATGGGCTGCGCTGGCTGCACCAGACTACTTCGGATGTGTTTGTCTTTGCCTCCAGCGGCACCGGGGCGATGGAAGCCGGGATCCTCAACACCCTCAGCCCTGGGGATCGCGTCTTGGTAGGGGTCAACGGCAAGTTTGGCGAGCGCTGGGCCGAGATGTCGGAGCAATTCGGTCTGCAGTGTGAGCGGATAGAAACCCCCTGGGGCGTGCCCTATCCCGTCGAAGTCTTCCAGGAGAAGCTGGCTGCTGACCGGGAGAAGACCATCAAGGCGGTCATCCTCACCCATTCAGAAACCTCTAGCGGCGTGGCCAACGATGTGCAGGCCATTGCGGCTGCCGCCCGCGAGCATGGGGAAGCCTTGGTAATTGTGGATGCCGTCACCAGTTTGGGAGCCATGCCGGTGCCCATGGACGAGTGGGGCTTGGATGTGGTGGCCTCTGGATCACAGAAGGGCTACATGATCCCGCCAGGGCTGGGGTTTGTAGCTGTTAGCCCGCGGGCCATGGCTGCTGCCGAGCGCTCTCGCTTTCCCAAGTACTACTGGAGCTTTAAGCTTGCCCAAAAAGCCCTGCGCCAAGGCACCACTCCCTTTACGCCGGCAGTGAACCTGTTCTACGCCCTACAGGTTACCCTGCGCCTAATGCGGGCCGAAGGATTGGAGGCCATCTACCGCCGCCATGCCCGCTTGGCCCAGGCCACCCGCGCCGGTGTCAAGGCCCTGGGGCTGAAGCTTTTGGTCAACCCCGAGTCAGCAGCCAGCCCCTCGGTAACAGCCGTGCTGGCTCCGGAAGGGATCAACGCCGACACCCTCCGCAGCACCCTGAAGAAACACTTCGACATTGCCCTTGCTGCTGGCCAAGATCACCTCAAGGGCAAGATCTTCCGCATCGGCCACCTGGGCTTCGTGAGCGAGCGCGACATTCTCACAACCCTGGCTGCTCTGGAATCGACCCTGCACACCCTGGGCTACAGCGACTTCTCTCCTGGAGCAGCTCTCAAAGCGGCCGAAGAGATCTTGGCCAACCCCTAGGGATCCCTGCCCCATTCTGTAGCTCTTGACACCTAGCGACCCTCCCTTGCCCTGGCTAGAATGGGTGAACCTGCTTAACAAAAGATAAAACTCCAAAGTTTACTGCTCTGGAGAGATGCCTGGTTGAGACTCAAAGGCTGTCATGCTGATTAGTTTGCAACGGGATCCCTGTCAAACTGCTTCGGCAGCAGAGTTGCGGCGAGTGCTGCAAGGGATCGGCCCCCTTTCTTGTCCTTGGCAGTACAACTTTCACCTGCACACCCGCTGTTCGGATGGGCAAATGGATCCGGTGGAACTGGCGGAGCAGGCGCGCCGGCATGGCCTCCAGGGCCTGGCCATCACCGATCACCACACCCTGAAGGGTTACCAACAGGCCCGTGCCCACCTGGATCGCCCCGATGATCCCATCCTCTGGTCGGGGATCGAGATTACAGCCAACTTGCTGGGCTGCGAGGTGCATATTCTTGGCTACGGGTTTGATCCTGCTGACCCTGTTTTGGAGCCTTACATCCAAGGCGAGCAAGTGCCCGGCCTGGGTGCTGCTGAGGCCATTGGGGCCATTCAAGCGGCGGGAGGGTTGGCGGTGTTGGCCCATCCCTTTCGCTACTGGCTGCCTGCAGAAGTCCTCGTCCCGGCAGCAGCGGCCCTAGGAATCGACGGCCTCGAAGTCTACTACGCCTACAAGAATCCGGAACCTTGGGCTCCCAGCCCAGAAGAGACGGCGATCGGGGAGGAGTTGGCCCAGACCTACGGACTCTTGAAAACCTGTGGCACCGATTCCCACGGTTCCAGCATCCTCAGGCGTATTTAGCCGGCTCCACCTAGGGGCGGGGATAGAGCAACTGGCCCAGGCGGCGCAACTGCTTGGCCGTGCCCATACACTGATCCCCTGGTTGCAAAAAGGTGCTGCCGCTGGGTTCGCCAAGAAGCTGGCCGTCTGCTCCATAAAAAGCTCACAGGGCTTAGGGTGATGAGCTCCCACCCATTGCCACTGCTTGCAAGGGGGGAGACGCACCGAGGCCATGGAGCCAATACAATGGGGAGGAGGAAAAGGGTTGTTGAGCAGGCAGATGCCCGAGTACGTCAAGATCGAGTATCGGATCGACAAAAATGGGCAGGTAACGGAGACCGTGCTAAACGGCAACGGCTCCAGTTGTACGCTAGCGACTGCGGAGCTGGAAGCAGCCCTTGGAACGGTGCAAAAACGAGAGCTGCTGCCTGAGTTTCATCAGCCGGCAGAAACTGAGATAGAATCACGGGTTTCTTTGCAACAAACCTGCTGAGTCCCACCTCTACCTGCTCATTTTCTCTTCTTGCCCCTCTTGCCGGCGTTGGCAGCCCGCGCCGCCTCAACTGCTCCTTGGAACAGCCAAACGGCTAGGGGAGCGGCCACGATCAAGATGATGCTAGTGGGGCCAACGCCAAAGTCCGGCTCACCAGAAGCCAACTCGAAGATTGAGCCCACAGCGGCAATGGCGCTGACGCAGGAAACCGCTAGGAGCAGGTAGCTTTTGACAGGGGTAGTCATGGGGAACCCGTCTGGAGACTACAGTTAGGGGCTAGGGCCTGTCCAGCCTAAGAGCAAGCCGGCTAGACTTCTCTTCGCAAAAAAGCCCCCTCATCCTTGAGAGGGCTAGCTTTTTTTCTATACTACTACGGGTAGGGCTCCGCCCCAGCAGGCCGAAGTCGGGGTTGCTAGCCTACAGCTCGATTTACCCCTTGACAATGATCTTGCCAACCATTCCCGCTCCCCGATGGGGCGTGCAGTAGTAGGTATACTCGCCCGGTGGGACATCGACAAAGGCCGTCTCGACCACTTGGCTGGGAGCAGTGAGCAGGGCCTTGTGGGAGAGCTTGGCTGCCAGGGCCGCATCGCCACCGGGTACTTTGTCGAAAACAATGTTGTGGGGATAGACCTTGTTGTTGACCCACCGAACAGTATCCCCTTGCTGGATAGTGAGGACAGGGGGATCGTAAATGAGCTGGGCCTTATCGGAGCCCATTTTGACCGTGTAGGTTTCAGCAGCAGCAGGGTTGGACAAAAACGCCCCTGCAGCCATCCCGAGCACAAGGGTGAGGAGAACAAGCTGTAGACGCTTTGCCAGGTTAAAAACAAACAACATGGATCCCTCTCAAAACGTAACAGCACCTACTCTTCTGCTGCTTGGCCACCGCTTTCCAAGCTGTGAAGCGTGCCTGGTCATGCAGGAGGAGTGACAGCTCTATCTTAACCCAACTTTAGGCATCTTTAAGCATGGAAAGCATCTTTTTTGCCAGAACCAGAATCAGTTAAACTACGCGGTGGGACATCCCGGGTCTGCTCGCTGACGGCTCTTGCGAAAGCTCCCCGTTAAAGCGAGAAGCCCGTGCTGCACCTACCTACAGGATCAGTGCCGGGAGTATGTCGCGTGTAGGGCGGCCGTGCTTCTTCTCTCAGGTTGCCCCTGCGTTCACGGCCAGCTTCCAAGAGGCTTCTGGCAAAATCTGGACCTGCCCCATTAGCACTGCCCTAAGCTTAGGCAGACTCCTCAGGCTGGAGGTGCGCTACTAGCAGAGGTGAAGGTTCTTCCCAACGGCTTTGTAGCAGCTCTTTGGCTTGAGAGGGATCCGCCGCCTCCCCTAGATACCCACCACCTATACCTAGACTGGTATTGTAGGTTTTTAGGGCCAGAGGTGGGCAATTTCCCGAAGCCTAACCTCGTTCAGGAAAGCAATGCTAAAGTGCCGCTTGCGCAGCAGGCTATTTGAGGTAAATTGGCGGATTCGCAGGACTTCCTCAACAACGGACTGAATAGTGATAGCTTTTGTCAGATTGAGTTGGATCGAATGCTGTTTAACTGATTTCGAGAGTTAAGGCCTATCTCTAGAAGAAAGCCAAAACGGTTTTTTTGGCAGCATACGGACCAGCCGCTGAGATCCCTAGGGCTCTAGAGTAGGCTGGCTGTCCTCAAGGGGCCATTGGGTTAAAAGTTCTTTCCTGGGAAGGTCTTCCCAGCTTGAGCGCTTGAGTAAGCAATCCTTGCTGTAGGTAGGAGGCGCACTAGCCCAAGTTAGCTTAACATGGTTTCAGAGGTGGGCCAGGCGTTACCTTACGTAACCGCAGCTAACTGACCCAGCCTCTAGAGATTGGCTCCTCTTTCCTTGCACTGCAGGCAAAAAGACAATGGTAGGCATCTTCAGGCGCTTTTTCGGCTCTCGTGGTCGAGCAGCTTCCCAAAGCTTATCAGAAACGGTTTCCCAGCCGGCCAAAAAGAAAGACAACACCTTCTTTCTCAACCCGGATGAGGCCAAGACCCTTGGCAACATCGAATACATGCGCACTCCTAGGATTGTGAAGCACACCTTTAAAGACTTTGGCTCTGGCGGCAAGATAGAGGTGGTGGAGGAGGTGTCTTCCTTGAGCAAGGTTAAGTTGACTGAAGAAAAAAGCAAAGCTCCTGAACCTGTTGCCGAACAGGGCTCCCCCACCTCCAACAGCGGCAGCGGAGTGGCCTCACGCCGCGGAGGAGGATCTGACCTAGATAGGTTCCGCGAGATGGCTCGCAGCTTACGGAAAAAGTAGGCTAGCCGCGAGTGGACTAGCGCCCAGATTCAACCCATCAATCAGCACCGAAGGGAAAGACAATGGCAATCAAGCGAGGCACCCTGGTAAGAGCCATCCGTGAGAAGCTGCAGGGCAGCTTGGAAGCCCAAGCCAGTGATCCCATGATCCCCAACTACGTCTTTGACACGGCTGGAGAAGTGGTGGAAATTAAGGGAGACTACATCCAGATTAAGTTTGGAGCTGTTCCCACCCCTCCGATCTGGCTGCGGGTTGATCAGGTCGAGGAAATTGCCGGTTAGGTTGCTCCCTGCCGGAAGAAAGAGGGAGGCAATGGTATCTCTTGCTCCGCCCAGCCGCGAGCAACTTTTGCGACGGCGGCAACTTCTGCGCCAAGAGCGGCGTCGCCGTTTTTGGCAGGGATCCTGGCGCTTGGCCAGTTCCACAGCTCTCCTGCTACTGCTGGTGCAAAGCCTGCAGCAGCCCTACTGGCAAATTCGTCGACCAGAGCAGATTCAGGTCAGCGGTAACCACTGGGTGGATCCCGACTGGATCCGGGGGCAATTGCCTCTGACCTATCCGATAAACATCTGGCAGGTGCAGCCAGCAGCGTTGGAAAAAGCCTTGCTGGGATCCCCGGCTTCCCCTTTCCAGAGCGTCCAGGTGCGGCGGCGGTTGCTGCCAGTGGGAGTTGTTGTCCAGGTGCAGGAACGGCAGCTGATTGCCCGTGCTCGCCGAGGCGACCAAACGGGTTGGGTGGATCGAGAGGGCAACTGGCTGCCCCCGGATCCCTACCGTTTCCTTGAGTCCTTGCCTAAGTTCGAGGTGCTGAGCTGGGAGAGCCACCCACCCGAGCAATGGGCGCCACTGCTCGAAGCCCTGCAACTGTCTGAAGTTCCAATCAGGGCAGTGGATTGGCACGCCGGCGGAGGGATTACCCTACACACTGAGCTGGGCAATGTCTATCTGGGGCCGCTTTCTGACCGCCTGCCCTTGCAAATTCAAATCCTCAACCAAATGCGGGATCTGGGCCGCTACTGCGAGTGTACGCCCGAGGAAATTCTCCAGATTGATCTAAGCAGCCCCAGCGTGCCCACCTTGCAGCTTACCCCCGCCGCCATGCAGAGGCGCCAGAAGGATCTGGAGCAACGCTAGACTATTCCCTTGGCTAAAGCCAACTCCATCCCGCAGGTGTGAAGGTAGCTCTGTCCCTGGCCTTGGCTGCCTGCGCTGGGGGGCTAGCTTGCAGACCAGGGTCAGAGTTTGCTGCATAGTAGTAGTGTAGTCGTCTTACGTTGGAGGGCGGCTAGATCCTGGGGCTGCCGTGCCGCGTTTTTTTCTGATGAAGACAAGGCCAGCGGTGGAGGTTAGCCAGTTGTGGGTCGCCTACCCTGGTTGCCCACTGGTTCTGCAAGGGGTGGATCTCAGAGTTGAAGTTGGCCAGCGGGTGGGGGTTATCGGCCCCAATGGTGCCGGCAAAACTACCCTGTTCCTTGCTCTTGCGGGTCTCTTGCCCCTCCGCGCTGGGCAGATTACGTTGTTTGGGGAGCCGCTGCAACCTGGCCAATTTCGGCCTGAGGTGGGGCTAGTGTTTCAGGATCCCGATGACCAACTGTTTGCCGCCTCTGTGGCGGAGGATGTGGCCTTTGGACCGCGCAATCTCGGTTGGCCTGAAGCGGAGATTATCGCCGCCGTACAGTCAGCCCTGCAGAGGACTGGCACCCTGCATCTAGCCAATCGCCCACCCCACCGCCTCTCCAGTGGCGAAAAGCGTCTGATTGCCATCGCTGGGATCCTGGCGATGCAGCCCCAGTTGGTGCTCTACGACGAGCCGACCGCTAACCTGGATCTGCGGGCGCGACGGCAGCTAATCGCCTTTTTCCAGCAAGTAGGTCACACCTTTCTGCTGGCCTCCCACGATCTGGAGCTGATCCTTGAGGTGTGCGATTGGGTGATCCTTTTGGATCAAGGCCGCGTCTGGGCTCAGGGATCCCCCAGGCAGCTGCTAAGCCAAGCCGGCCTCTTGGAAGCGCATAGTTTGGAGGTGCCCCCTTCGCTGCGCTGTCAGGGAAAGAGTGGCTAAGCTGGTGACTCTGAAGAGAAGGAGTGTCAAGAACTGTTTGTTAACAGTTAACAACAGTCGTGCTTTCTTAATAAAAGCTATCACTCCAATTAAGAATATTGATTTTTATTCGGGATGATTGGGGATATCATTCTGCTTAGGTTGGAGATCCTCGCTCTGAGCTATCTCAGCTGAATTCTCTGTATGATTTCAGCAAGGGATAGGTTGAGCTCAGAGTTGATAGCTTTGCCTTGCTGCGCGATGGCTCCCTTGAAATCCCGATGACTCCTAGTGGCTCGTCCCAACCTAGTCCGAGGTCTGTTGCTAAGCAGGTCTTTCTTGGGCAAAAAGGGGGGAGGAAGCGTCTAGGTCAGTCAGGGTTGGTTTTCCTGAAGGGATCACCAGGTGAGGCAGAGACAGAAGGATCTTCACTTGAGGTCAACGAAGTAGCCAGATCCTAGCAGCCAGCCAATCGGCAAGACAGTAGCTGCTAGGTTGAACTTCACGGTGCTTAGGAACTAGGCGTTCAAAGGGGTGGAGAGTTGATATGCCTATTGCAGTTGGAATGATTGAAACGCGGGGGTTTCCAGCAGTAGTAGAAGCAGCCGACGCCATGGTGAAGGCGGCGCGTGTCACGCTGGTGGGCTACGAAAAAATTGGCAGCGGGCGTGTCACTGTGATCGTGCGGGGTGACGTCTCCGAGGTGCAGGCCTCGGTAGCTGCCGGTTTGGAATCTGCCAAGCGGGTAAGCGGTGGCGAGGTTCTCTCCCACCACATCATTGCTCGGCCGCATGAAAACCTGGAGTACGTGCTGCCCATTCGCTACACCGAAGCGGTGGAGCAGTTTCGCACCTAGCGCAGAAGCTGGTAAACCCATCTCAGCGTAAGGAGTCCCTATGGCCATCGCAGTTGGAATGATTGAAACGCTGGGTTTCCCAGCAGTAGTGGAAGCGGCCGATGCCATGGTGAAGGCAGCGCGCGTCACCTTGGTGGGCTACGAGAAAATTAGCAGTGGGCGCGTCACCGTGATCGTGCGGGGCGATGTCTCTGAGGTGCAGGCCTCGGTAGCTGCCGGCATCGAAGCCGTGAAGCGGGTCAACGGCGGCCAGCTGCTCTCCTGGCACATCATTGCCCGTCCCCACGAAAACCTGGAGTACGTGTTGCCCATTCGCTACACCGAGGACGTGGCCCAGTTCCGCGAAGGGGTCAATGCCATTCGTCCCTTCACGCGTCCCTAGATGCGTATTGCGATTGTACGGGGTACCGTCACCAGCACCCAGAAGGATCCCAGCCTGACGGGCGTGAAGTTCCTGGTGGTGCAGTATGTCGATCTCGAAGGCCGGCCGCAGCCAGACTATGCTGTGGCTGCTGATCCAGTGGGAGCCGGCGCCGAGGAATGGGTGCTGGTCAGCCAAGGTAGCGCGGCTCGCCAACCGCGGGGAAACGAAACCCGCCCTCTGGATGCTGTGGTGATGGCCATTATTGACACCGTTAGCATTGACGGTCGCTCCGTCTACAACAAGCGCGAGCAACGCTAGCTGGGATCCTTCCCTTTCCTCTTTGATTGGGTCTAGAGGCTCACGGTTATGCCTGCTCAAACCTACGCTGCGCCGCCAACGCCCTGGTCACGTCGCTTGGCGGAGCCTACCATTCATCCCTCTGCTTACGTCCACTCCTTTTCCAATCTCATCGGGGATGTGCGCGTCGGCGCTCAGGTGCTCATCGCCCCTGGAACTTCCATCCGCGCCGATGAAGGATCCCCCTTCTACATTGGCGACGGCTCCAATATCCAGGATGGGGTGGTGATCCACGGCCTGGAGCAAGGGCGGGTCATTGGGGAAGATGGCCAGCCCTACTCGGTGTGGATTGGCAAGAACACCTCCATTGCCCACATGGCCTTGATCCACGGGCCAGCCTATATAGGCAACAACTGCTTCATCGGCTTCCGCTCCACCGTGTTCAATGCGCGGGTGGGAGATGGCTGCATCATCATGTTGCACTGCCTCATCCAGGATGTGGAGATCCCGCCGGGCAAATATGTGCGCTCCGGCTCCATCATCACCAACCAAGCTGAGGCTGACCGGCTACCGGATGTCCAAGATAGCGATGCCAAGTTTGCTCAGCACGTTATCGGCATTAACCAAGCCCTGCTGGAGGGCTACCACTGCAGCGAGAACCTCGTCTGTATTGCTCCTATTCGCAACGAGCTGATGCAAGCCCGCGCTTCTGGTTCTTCCTCCTCTCTTGCCAATGGGCACAACGGCAGCGGATCCCTTCTAAGTCCAGAGGTGGTGGAGCAGGTGCGCGCCCTCTTGGCCCAAGGCTACCGGGTGGGCCTGGAATACGCTGATCCCCGCCGCTTCCGCGTCTCCTCTTGGCAGAGCGAAGGCCCAATCCTCGGCACCCACGAGGCCGAGGTGGTGCAATCGCTGGAAGCTCTTCTAGCAGCCCACCGCGGGGAGTATGTGCGCCTGTTGGGGATCGATCCCAAAGCCAAGCGGCGGGTGCTGGAGCAGATTATCCAAACCCCAGAAGGTCCCGCAACCCCCTCGGGATCCTCTGGCCGCCTTTCGGTGGCTATGCCAGGCTCCAGCAGGGGGGAATGGCGTCTGGAGGAGGAGATCCAAAGCCTGGTGGCCCAAGGGTACCGCGTTGGCCTGGAAGTGGCCGATGCTCGCCGCTACCGCACTTCTTCGTGGCAGACCTTGGGTACTTTCAGCGGCTCGGTCCAGGAGATCCTAACGGCTGTGCGGGCAGCCCTAGCCGAGCACGCGGGAGAGTACGTGCGCCTGTTGGGGATCGATCCCAAAGCCAAGCGGCGGGTGCTGGAGAAGGTGATTCAGACCCCCAAAGGTCAGGTGGGCAGCAGTCCGGCGGAGGCGGGCGCGGCGATAAGCACGACTTCTGCTTCCGGGGCAGGGGACAGCAGCAGCCCGGATTTGGAGCTGCAGGAAGAGGTGCACCGGTTACTGGCCCAGGGCTACCGCATCGGCTACGAATATGCCGACGAGCGCCGCTTCAAAACTTCCTCTTGGCAGAGCGGGCCGGTCCTTCGCGCTAGCCGTGGGCCAGAGGTGTTGGCCGAGCTGAGGGCGGCGCTGGCAGAGCACCAGGGCCACTACGTGCGCCTGCTGGGGATCGATCCCAAAGGGAAAAAGCGGGTCTATGAGCGCCTCATCCAGACCCCCAGTGGCAAGCCGCCCACTTCTGCGCCAGCAGCTCAAGGAGCGCCGGTGGCTGCAGTTTCCCCTCCCTCCACCCCTAGGCGACTTAGCAGCGAGGTGGTGTCGCAAGTCCAGCAACTACTTAGCCAGGGCTACCGCATCGGCACTGAACACGCTGACAAGCGCCGCTTTCGCACCTCCTCTTGGCAAAGCTGTAGCCCCATTGAAGCCACGCAATTGGACCAAGTGGTAGCAGCCTTGGAGGCCTGCCTAGAGGAACATCGCGGCGAGTACGTGCGCCTGCTGGGCATTGACCCCAAATCTAAGCGGCGGGTGCTGGAGCAGATTATCCAAACCCCTTGAGGAGTTCCGGGTTGGTTTCCAGCCAGCCCCCTAGCGATGAGAAGCACCTTGGCTTCCACTCTGCCCACCTCCCTCAGGTCCCAAGCCTGGCTCGCGCAGAGCGGTAAAGCCCACTACGTTGTCAGTGGTGAGGTAGACATAGAGGAGGAGGCAAGCATCGGCCCAGGGGTGCTGCTGCGCGCCAATCCCGGCTGCCGTATCCACATCGGGCGGGGCGTCTGTATTGGCGCGGGATCTATCCTGCACGCCTGTGGGGGATCCCTGGTTGTGGAGGCGGGGGCTACTTTGGGAAGGGGGGTGCTGGTGATTGGGCAAGGCACCATCAGCGAAAATGCCTGCATTGGCTCGGAAGCCACGCTGCTCAACTGTTCAATACTCCGCCAGGCAGTCATTCCTCCCGGCTCGCTACTTGGGGATCCCACCTGGCGAAGCGAGGAAGAGGCGACTGGAGTAACCCAGACAGAGCCAGAAGAGGCAGAGAGGGTGCAAGAGTTGCCCGCAGCCCCCGCCCAAGGAGTGTCTGAGGCCAAGACCCCTCCTCCTTCTCCTAAGGCAGAGGTAACCCCTCAGGAGCAAGCAGCGGCGGAGCCAGCGCAAGAACAAAAGGGGGCAGGCAAGCTCAACGGGATCCCAGGCCGTGCCGAGCTGGAGCGGCTGTTGGGCAAGATCTACCCTCACCGTCAGGTTCTCTCCTCGCGGGATGGGCGGTTCTGAGAGCTACCCTGGCATCGAGGAAGTAGAGTGCCATGTCCACCTCTCTGGGCCTTATTCAGACGCGCAGCTTCCCCGTCATTGTCCGCGTTGCCGACGCCATGACCAAGTCGGCCGGCGTGACTCTCATTGGCTTTGAGAAGATCTCCGGCGGCTACTGCACGGCAATTGTGCGGGGGAACATCGCCGATGTGCGCATTGCCATCGAAGAGGGGATTGAAGTGGCTCGCCAGTTTAACCAGGAGGAGATCTCCAGTCTGGTGATCCCAAGGCCCCTGCCCAACCTAGAGGTGGTGCTGCCTATTAGCAGCAAGCTGTCTCAACTGGCCCAAAGTCGGGGCTACAGCCGCCTCAGCAACCTAGCCGTGGGCCTGCTGGAGACCCGCGGCTTCCCCGCCATGGTGGGGGCTGCTGACACAATGCTGAAGACAGCCGATGTGCAGCTAGCCGCCTACGAGACCATTGGCGACGGCTTGTGTACGGTCATCATTCGCGGCACGGTCTCCAACGTGGCCATTGCCATCGATGCGGGCATGTACGAGGCAGAGCGCATTGGCGAGCTAAACGCCGTGGCCGTGATCCCACGCCCCCTCGACGAACTGGAGCAGGCCCTGCCGGTGGCCAGTTGTTTTGTTGCCCAGCCGGTTACCTTGCCCGTGGCGATCCCTCAAGCTCAGAAAGAAGAGGTACAGCGCAGCGAGAGGGCGGGAGAGCGGATCCCAGTCTATTTGGAGCCGCCAGGCACTCCCTAGGCTCACCGCTAGACAGCAAGCCAAGCAGGAAAAAAAATGCTAGGCTACTGGAAGACCTGGGTCCGTGCGGCTCGGACGCCCAAACCGTGTCAGGATCGGAAGATAGCAGCACTACGGGATGCTCTGAGCAGGCGCGTCAACCCAGGTCGCCCTTTTCCCGCAGCTGGGTTCCACGGGCACTAGCAGGGCACACCCTATGGCTGAAAAAGACAATCCCCTTGCCAACTTGGCTCAAAAAGCCTTTTACTTCGGCATGGGTCTGGCGGCGCTAGTTGCCGACAATGTCCCCAAGGTGGCTGGGAATGCCAGAGACCGCCTGCTGGAGCTGCGCAAGCAGGTACAGGTTCTAGTAGATGAATTGGTAGAGCTGGGGGCAATGAGGGCCGAGGAGGCGCGAGCCTACATGGACGCTATTGCCGCCACTGTCAACCGCAAGGAAGAGGGAAAGGCTGCCGGTGGCCCCCGCAGAATCACCATTGAAGATATGGGCGAGGCAGAGGCAGAAGGGAGCACTGCCATTGAGCTGTCAGAGGCAGCTCGACTGCGCCAGCGGATTGCTGAGCTGCAGGCAGAATTGGAGCGGATCAAGAAAGAGGCCGGTAAAGCCTAGCTTGGCAGAGTATACAGGTTGCACTGCAAAGGCCAGCTTGAGCTCTAAGTAACGCGTCCTGGAGGACTCGAACCCCCGACATCCGGTTTTGGAGACCGACGTTCTACCAGCTGAACTAAGGACGCACTAGAGACTAGCTCTCTATCTAGCCTAGCAAGTTTCCCTGTAGCTTTAAAGGGCCTCCTCCTGGAGATCTTCCTTGGCTTTGATGCGCGTGGCTTTGCCTACTCGCTTCCTCAGGTAGAAGAGCTTGGCGCGGCGCACTTTGCCCCGCCGTAGCACCTGAATGGACTCGATGCGCGGCGAGTGAACTGGGAAGACGCGCTCCACGCCAATACCCTGGAAAACCTTGCGCACGGTGATGGTGCGGTTGAGACCCGCATGGCGCATGGCAATGACCGTGCCTTCAAAAGTTTGCACTCGCTCTTTGCCACCTTCTTGAATGCGTACCCCCACCCGCACCTGATCCCCAACGTGGATCTCAGGTAGGTCCGGCTTCAGGTATTCCGCCTCCACAAGGCGGAGGATGGCCTCGGGGTTGATGCGAGCGTTCATGGCTTTCCCGCGCTCTCAGCGGCTAACTATCGTAGCAATCCCCCTGCTTTTTGTACAGGTCTCGAAGGGCCGGACGACCCCGGAGCTCAAGACTGCGTTGGCGCCCCTCTCTTTGCTAGATAGGCTAGATTGTAGGCTCTTGTGAGAGGCGGGAGACGCCGTGAAGCCCCAGACAGGATCCCTGCCCCCTGCCAAATCTGCAGACCAACCCCTGCTCCAGCCCGAACCCCCTAGGAAAGGGTGGCCTACTGGCTGGATTCTCTTGGGTCTGCTGCTGGCCAGCGTGGGAGGGGGTGGTATTTTGGTTCAGCGGTACCTCCAGCAGCAGAGGGTACAGCGCCTACAAAGGTTGACGGTGCCCGTCGAGGTAGTGGATCTAGTCCAACGGCTGCGGGTAAGCGGCCAGGTGCAGCCCATTCGTCAGGTAAATGTCGGTCCTCGAGAGGCGGGCCGTTTGGCGGAGCTATTGGTGGATCAGGGAGATGAGGTGGTGGCAGGGCAGGTGCTAGCCCGGATGGACTACGGCGATCTAACTAGCGGCATTCGCCAAGCCCAAGCCCGCATCCAAGAGCTACAGGCCCGCCTGGCGGAATTGCAAGCCGGCGAGCGACCCCAGGTCATCGCAGCAGCCCAGGCCAGGGTGGATGCGGCGCAGGCGCAGGTGAGTTTGGCCCAAAAGGAGCTGGAACGGATTCAGGCGCTGGTGCAGGAGGGGGCTGTAGCCCGCAGCGAGCTGGATCAACGCCTAGCTCGCTTGGAACAAGCGCAAGCGGACTTGCAAGCTGCCCAACAAGAGCTGGAGCGATTGCAGTCAGGTAGCCGCCCAGAAACGCTGCGGCAGATCCAAGCCCAGATTGCCCAGGCCCAAGCCGAGCTAGCCCAGCGGCAATCTCGCCTAGCTGAGGCCGAGATCCGGGCGCCCTTTTCCGGTGTGGTGGTGCAGCGCTTTGCCGAGGTGGGATCCTTTGTAACTCCCACAACCGCAGCTTCCGACGCCACTGCTGCTTCCTCCAGCTCCATCCTGGCGCTGGCCCAGGGGATCGAGGTGCGAGCGGAGGTGCCGGAGGCACAAATTGCCCAGGTGCGGGTGGGACAGCCGGTGGAGATCCGATCCCTGGCCTATCCGGATCGAGTGGTACGGGGACGGGTGAAGCGGATTGCCCCTGCCACGGTGGTGGTGCGGGAGGTCACCGTCTTTCGGGTCGCGATCGAGCCGGAGCAGGAGGCAGACTTTTTGCGCATTGGCATGAACGTCTCGGTGGATTTTCTCGGGGAGCAGCAACCCCAAGCCCTCACGGTGCCCTCGGTGGCCATCCTGCGGGAGGGGGGCCAAGAGGGGGTAATCCTGTTGGATCCGCAAACCCAGCGGCCTGTCTATCGGCCAGTAGAAACGGGCCTCACCCAGGGAGGGATCACCCAGATCCTCTCCGGCCTGCAGGCGGGGGATCGGGTCTTTACGGCGCTGCCGCCAGGAGTAACCCTGCAGAGTTTGCTTCCACAAGAGCGCCGTCCTAGCCGAAGTGGGAGAGTTAGGCCGCACCCATGAGCTTTCTGGTTGCAGCCAAAATGGCCTGGCAAATGGTGCGACGGCACCGCTTGCGCACAGGCTTGAGCATGCTGGGGATCCTCATCGGCAACGCGGCAGTGGTAGCCATTGCTGGCTTTGGCCATGCTGCCCAGGAGCTGGCTGTGGATCAGTTTCGGGCTTTGGGCACCAATTTGCTCATCGTCTTTTCTTCCAGCTTGGGCCTGGCGGACGCCAGCAACACCCGTCCCATCACCCTCGACGATCTGCGGGCAATTGCTGCGGAAGTGCCCGCCGTATCGGCAGCCGTCCCCAGTCTTGTTGTCAATGTGCGCGCCGTGCGGGGCGGGGTGGATCGCCGCTATGAGGTCATAGGCACCTGGCCGGAGTATTTGTCGGTGCTGAATTTAGAGGTCGAGGAGGGCCGCTTCCTCTTGCCAGCGGACATTGAGGAGCAGCGCCCGGTGGTAGTGCTGGGCAGTGAGGCCGCCCGCGAGCTGTTCGGCTTGGATCCCGCCGCCGCTATTGGAGAGACGCTGCTGCTCAACAACTTGCCCTTTGAGGTAGTCGGCATTTTGCGCCCCAAGCCAACAGTGTTTGGCAACAACGATGCCCGCCTGTTTCTGCCGGTAGACGTGGTGGCCAACCGCTTTGTTGGACGGCGCTCTCCCTATGGCCTGGAGTTGACGGCCATCTTTGTCTCAGCCCGCTCCGAGGCAGATTTGCCGGCTGCTGAGTTCCAGATCCGCAACCTGTTGCGCCAGCGGCACCAACTGATAGGAGAAGATGACTTCGTCATCCGCAACCAGAAAGTGTTGCTGGATGGGGCAGCCAGGATTTTAACTCTACTGCGGGTACTGCTGAGCGGCACAGCGGCGCTCTCGCTGCTGGTGGGTGGGGTGGGGATCATGAACGTGATGTTGATCTCGGTGGCAGAACGCACCCCTGAGATTGGCTTGCGCAAGGCAATTGGGGCCGACAGCCGGCAAATTTTGCAGCAGTTTGCAGCCGAGGCTATCCTGATTGCCGTCAGCGGGGGAGTGGCCGGGATCCTCCTCAGCAGCGGCCTCCTGGTGGCAGTGCGAATGTTTACCCCCTTGGCCACGACTGTCGATCCCGTGGCAGTGGTCATATCTTTTTCCCTCTCGACGGGGGTTGGACTGGTCTTTGGCATTTTCCCCGCCCGCAAAGCGGCGCAACTGGATCCCATTGAGGCCCTGAGAGCCTGAGATCCACCGTCCGTGGGATAGTAGGTGTGAGGTGACCACTGTTCGCTAAGGAGCTTTCCCTTGGTCAAAGAGCGAGTAGAGGTAATTGTCCCAGCCACTACCGCCAACCTGGGGCCAGGGTTTGATTGCATGGGTGCAGCCCTGCAGCTCTACAACCACTTCCAGTTTCGCGAGATCCCTGCTGGACTCAGCATTCACTATCTCAGCATTCACTATCGTGGCAGCGATCCTATCAGCCAGGGCAAGGACAACTTGGTGTATCGCGCCTTCTGCCGGGCCTTTGAGCTGCTGGACAAGCCTGTGCCGGGAGTGGAAATTGAGATTACCCTCAACGTGCCCCTGGCGCGAGGGCTGGGCAGTTCTGCCACTGCTATTGTCGGCGGCCTGCTGGGAGCCAATGCCATCGGATCTCTTAACCTAGCCCCCGAGACCCTCCTCCAGTTGGCCATTGCCCTCGAAGGTCACCCCGACAACGTGGTGCCCGCCCTTCAAGGCGGCTGTCAGCTCTGTGTGCAGGGACAGCAAGGGCAGTGGGTGTTCTGCCCAGTGGAGTGGCACGAGCGCATTGGGATCGTGGCAGCGGTGCCTAGCTTCAAGCTCTCCACTCAGGCAGCCCGCGAGATCCTGCCCAAGTCCGTCAGCTTGGCCGATGCCGTTTTTTCCAGCAGCCATCTGGGGCTGCTCATCCGCAGCTTGCAGTTGGGGCGGGTGGACTGGCTGAGGGTGGCTTTGCAGGATCGGCTGCACCAACCGGCCCGCATGGAGTTGATCCCTGGTTTCAAGGCAGTCCAGGCGGCAGCCCTGGCTGCAGGAGCCTACGGAGTGGTGATCAGCGGGGCTGGGCCTACCCTCCTGGCGTTCTGTGCGCCTGAGGAGCGAGAAGGGGTAGGAGCGGCCATGGTCAGCGCCTGGGCCCAGCTAGGTATCGAGGCAGAAGCGAAACCCCTGAGTTTGGATTGGCAGGGGGGAAGAGTAATCATCCACTCTAGAGATGAGGAGCTATCTGAGAGATAAACGTCGTCCCTGGTGCCCCACACCGCTAGTCCAAGCAGAGCGGGCAAGGGTAGGGCGGACAGCAGAGCTGTCTTCTTGCAAGAGCAAGCTGGAGGCCTTCTTGGGTTAGCAGGACGGAGTCCGTAAGTCGCGCTTCATGTTGGGCTAGGGAGGAGTTAAAGAGGCAAGCGCTCTGTTTGCCCCGATTTTCCAGATTTGCTCTTTGTTGGCTAGGGAGGCAAGCAGCTTGCTCGGCAGGTAGAGAGTCTATCAGCGCCAGCTAGTAGTCATCAGGCAGTTGCTCCAGCAACAAGGGGGAAGCCAGGCTTAGGGTCAAATTCAGTTGAGGATAAGACGGGGCTACAGGTAAGATACATGGGGATAAACCCCAAGGGGAAGCTCTAGACTGACAGAACAAGGAAGGTGGCTGCGCTGAGGATTGGGTAAGTAAGGTAAAACAGAGAAAAAAAGTTGCCAGGGGAGTCATTGTACCAGCTATGGTTTCGTAGCTATTGGAGCTAGCGATCTGGAGGTTTTAGCTTGAAGCCTTCTGAAGCAGGTAGTCGCTGTTTGCTGAGCTTTGTGGGGAAGCGTAACATCTTATCCTAAGTTGTGACGGAGCTGAAATGTCGGTTCTGGGGAGCGCTTGTTTTCCCTAGAATGGGATCGCTAGCCTGGTTCACTCTTGCAGTTTAGCCCTTACCCTAGGCGATGGACGATGCCATGACTCCTGAGATGATACGTCAATTTTGGTCTTTGGTCAGCGAGATCGGCAGACCGGATTGGCTGAATCAGCGTGACGATGACTTGGTCAATCTCCTCCTGAATGCCTGTCAGAAAAGATATGCCCTCAGCACGGTCGATCCCTCAGTTCTCAACCGTTACATTACTCTCCGCCTGCCTCTAATCCGCGAAATTCTTGTGGACTAAAGCAAGGTAGGAAACTTTTTTCTTGTCATGGCGATTGCACGGATTACTTTGCTCGTCTACGGGGTGCTGCTTTTGGTAGGCGGAGTAGTCGGTTATAGAAGAGGCAAAAGTCTCAAGTCTTTAGTTGGAGGTTTGGTGGGAGCGGTTCTCAGCGGAGCTAGCTATGTCCTCCTGGGAGCGGATCCCCGTTGGGGCCTAGGCTTGGGCTTAGGGACGGCGGCGCTGGGATCCCTTCTTTTTGCCTTGCGCTACCGCAAAACTGGCAAATTTCTGCCCGCTGGTCTGATGTTGGCCGTGAGCTTGACGGCTGTTCTTCTCTTGAGCTTAAGTTTCGTTGAGGTTCTCCCCAGTCCTAGGGGGTGAGGATTCTTCCACAGCTTGTAGCTAGAGGAGCTTCCTACCACAAGGCGGTCTATCCCTGTCGCGGCAGCGGCGCGGAGTGTTTGCCAGGGAGCCTGCGCTGCCTTTTTTGGGCAGGTTTGGGCTGCCGGGCGTCCTTGCTCTAAGCTGAGAGCTCAGCGAGGAGCGACGCGATAGAAGCGAGTGGTGGTCGCCCATTCGCGGGCAGGGATCTTCTCGACGAGGATGGCGCGGGCGATGGCGTCGCCTAGTCTGGATCCCTCCACCTGCACACGGGCAAAGGATCCACCCTCTTCAAAAGCGACGATCTCCTGGAAGTTGAGCGGCCGGGGGGAGGCCACCGCCAACACTTGGGCTTGGCCAAAGGGCGGGGCAATGGTCAGGCGGTAGCTGGCGCCAGGGGGTGGGAAGGTGCGCACTTCGCCGGCCCGCAGAAACTCCTCTCCACCTGAGAAGGGATTGGGCAAAATAAGGTGAGTGCGTCCATCGGCTTGGATGCTAAACAGGTAGACGTAGGCGTCACGGTTGGTACTGAGAGTCAGGCGAATCGGCTCGCCAGGCCGGTAGATGGGGTTAGAGCCGCGCCGATCCAGCTCCAAGGTCACCTGCAAGTCGGAAGGCAGAGGGTTGACGAGGATGGAGCGGGCCCCGGTTTCTAGGCGAGTGTCAGCTAGTTGTAGCCTTTGCAGCGAGGGGTAGATGCCCAGCGTTTTGGGAAAAACAGCGGCGGTGGGCGCCACCGACAGCCCCAAAGCCAGCGGCAGGAAGAGCAGTTTGGCGTTCATGGTTCGACCTGACATTCAGTGGCTATGTTCAGCCTAGGAAGGGGCAGAGTTTTACTGGAGCGGGCTTCGCGCAATCTCAGATCTCCTGCTGAGGCAGTTTCCCCTGCTGCAGATGGCAGGCCCAGGGGGAAAAGCGCTGAACCGCTTCTCACATTTGGGTGGGAAAACTGGGAGATCCCAGCTAGAAAGGGCTAAGCTGCAGATCAGGGATCAACCTTGCCTATGGCCAGCGACAGTTACCAAGAAGGCATCGCAGCGGTTCAGGCGGGCGATTTTCCGGCTGCCATTCAAGCATTTCGCCGGGCAGTTGCCGAGGATCCTACCCACACAGAGGCTCGCTACAAGCTGGCCTGGGTGCTGGGTGTGAGTGGCTATCTGGATCCAGCCCTGGCCGAACTGGAGGCGGTGGTGGCGGCGGATCCCGGCCACGCTGCAGCCCACTACAACCGGGGGGCCCTGCTGTTGCAAAAGGCCCAACTGGAAGCAGAGGTCGAGGGCCAGATCGATCTTGAGGTGCTGCGGCGGGCGGAAGAAGCTTTTCAAACGGTGATGCGCTTGGATCCTACAGATCAACGGGCCTACGCCTTTCTCACCTTGGTCAGGCGGGCGATCCGCAACTACCATAGCCGCAGGGATGAGGAGGCCAGGATCCCCTAGCTTGGCTGTCGCCCGCACCCCAGTTGCAGCTTCTCTACCAACTAGCGACGGACGCCAATGTGGAAAACCAGGTCACCGCAGGCCCAAGCCTACGGCTCGAAGGGCGTAAGCGGCTTCGGCCTGGGGGAGACCTAAGAATTAAGTGGAGGAATCTCCAGGTCAGACGAGAATGCGGCCGAGGTACGCAATTGCGGGGCCTCGGAAGCTTGGGAGCTTGATCCCTGGCTAACCTTGGAGATATCCACCATCGAGACCAACCCTTGCAGGGTGGCAGGGATGGAGCGAGGATCCATAAAAATGACCTTCGAGCTGGGGCTGCTGCCCACTTTGAGGCCCATATCGATGTAGCTTTGGGCCATCAGGTATTGCAAGGCGTTGGCTGCCTCGGGGTGTTCTTGCAAGGCAGCGGCAATGGTTTTGATGGCCTCAGCTGTACCCTCGGCCAATAGCAGCCGCTGTCGCTTTTCGGCTTCTGCCCGCAGGAGTTGAGCCTTGGCAGCCCCTGCCGCCTGGTTGATGCTGGCCTGCTGTTCCCCCTCTGACCTGAGGATGGCGGCCCGCTTCTCCCGCTCGGCAGCCATTTGCTTTTCCATCGAGTCCTGCACGGTTTTGGAGGGTTGAATATCCCTGACTTCCACGCGGGTGATCTTGATCCCCCAGGGATCCGTGGCCTCGTCCAGTTCGGCTAGAAGGCGGGCGTTGATCTCAGCGCGCGAGGAAAAGGTCTGATCCAGGTCCATGCGGCCAATCTCAGCCCGCAGCGCCGTCAGCACCAAGTTCACCAAAGCTCGCTGCACATCCTCTACCGCATAGCGAGCCTTGATCATGTCCGTGATGCGCCAGTAAACCACTGCGTCGGCCATTAGTGAAACGTTATCGCTGGTGATGCACTGCTGCGGTGGCACGTCCAGTACCTTCTCGCGGATAGTTTCCTGGAACACAATCCTGTCGATGGGGGGAAAGATGACGTGCAAGCCGGGTGTTAGCTTGCGGTGAAACCTACCCAGACGTTCTACCAGTGCCTCATAGCCCTGGCTAATGATCTTGACAGAGCTGAACAGGTAGCCGATAAAGATGAGGGCAATGGCGGCTGGGATGACCGGCATACGACTCTTCTCCTGACAGAGAGTTCAGCCCCTATTCTAGACGGTTGCTGGAACTGATCCCTTCACCTCGATACGCCTGGAGGCTATCTAGTAGAAAGCCTGCGAGAGGATCCCTTCTTATGAAACTAAACAGCAAGAACCTAGAAGTTGGCTTAAACAAAATTTACGATGTCATTATTGCTGGCGGTGGCGCGGGGGGGTTGTCGGCAGCCATTTACTTGGCCCGCTACGGCTTGAGCTGCTTGGTGGTGGAAAAGGGCAGGGGCCGCTCTTTTTGGATGCAGGACTTGCGCAACTATTTGGGCCTGCCGCCAAACACGCCAGGACGAGAGCTGTTGCGACAAGGAAGGGAGCACGCTCTTAGCTTGGGGGTGGACTATCTAGGGGGCTATGTGGAAGATGTTACAGACGAGGGGGAGCTTTTTGCTGTCAAGGTCAAGGTGGGGAAAGTCAACAGTGTCTACCCTATTTTTCGCAGCAAGTATTTGATTGCGGCAACAGGTATTATTGATTATCTGCCTCAATTGGCTGATATGCAGAATGTTTACGAATATGCAGGCTACTCGCTACATGTCTGCATGATCTGCGACGGTTATGAAATGCGGGATCAGAAAGCAGTATTGATTGTCAATTCAGAAGATCGGATTAATACAGCTTTTGTCCTCAACTGGTTTACGCCTTACATCTCGGTGTTAACCCACGGCTTGTGCTCGGTCGGTCCCGAGATGCGCAAAAAGCTGGCAGATCATGGTTACCCTCTCTACGAAGCTCCCATTCTTCGCTTTCTTGGAGAAAACCACCAGCTGCAAGGAGTAGAGCTGGAGGACGGCACCTACATCGAGGCTACTACTGGCCTGGTAGCCATGGGCGCCAAATACCACAACGACTATTTGAAAGGGATCCCCGGCTTGACATGGCAAGGGGAGAACCTGCTCACCGATGAGTGGTGCCGCACTTCCCACCCGCGCCTGTTTGCGGTAGGAGATTTGAAGCAGGGCCTCAACCAGGTGGCGATTGCCGTGGCTGATGGAGCGCTGGCCGCCACGGCCATCTGGCGGGACATCCGCCGATCCTCACCTCCCCGTAAGTGGGAAGAGCGCCTGCACTCAATTTAGGTTCATCCTACTTGCTGCAGGGAGTGGTGATAGTCTTTTGCTCTGTAGTTGTTGTGAAAACCTTGGCAACTCCATGCATTTTCTGAAGGCGGTGATCTTTTTTTTGGCTTTCCTCTTGGTGGGTCTATATTACTGTGCTGCGGGAGCCCGCCCTCTTTTCAACCTCAACCTCACCTTGACCCTAGGATACAGTCCCGTTCTCCCAATTGAGAGTGTTCGCATTCTGCAAGGCAGCCATCCGCAAGAACTACTCATTTATCTATCGGCTCCCTCTGCTGCTTGGGTCTATCAAGAGCGGCTGAACGGGCATTATCTAATCGACATTCCCTATGCTGTAATCACTCATTCCACAAGGGTTGAGGTTGCCAAGGAACTGCCCTATCAACTCAACTGGGGCAACCAGGACCAGCACACTGGGCGTCTGTTGATTACACCCGCGCCTGCTTATGTACAGGTGTTTCTACAGCATGGCTGGGTTCCAGATCCTAGCTTTCTCGACCCAGCGGAAAATAGCCAGCCCTTGCAACTGCCTTTGGAAGAAGTGCTGGGGCCTTTGTTGGAGGTGCCGGCCCGTTCTGCCTTCCTCACGATTGACGATGGGCCTTGGCCTCAGTCCACCCCTCGCCTTTTAGAGGTTTTGGATCAGCTACAGATTCCGGCCACCTTCTTTCTTATCGGCACCCATGTTTCCCAATTTCCAGAGTTGGCCCAGTCCATTCAAGCTCACCACCACACAATAGCCAACCATACCTTTACCCATGATTATCAACGTCTCTACAGCAGCAACGAGATATTTTATGCCGAGGTGGAGCAGACAACCCAGCTGATGAAGAGGCTGGGCTTGGATCCTCAGCTGATTGTTCGGCCACCGGGGGGCTTTCGCCTAGATCCAGCTTTACGCCATTCTTTGGAACAGGCGAGGTATCGGGTTGTCTACTGGAACATTAGCCCTGAAGATGCCTATGCCGGCCAAACACCAGCCCAGCTAGTGGAGCGGGTTCGCGCTCAGTTGCAGGCGCTCAGGAACTCGGAACAGCCGCTAGTTTTGCTGCTTCATGACCGCTGGCCTCATACCGCCGAGGCCCTGCCAGGTATCGTGGCTGCCGTTGAGGAGGCAGGCTATCGCTTTTTGCCCTGGCCGACTTCTAAGAATGCTGCCTGATATTCTGGATGACGATTGAATCCAAAGGAGCAGTCAGTTTTTGGTGGAGGAGGGGGAAGCATGCGCAAGCTTATAGTAGGGGGAGCGGCCTTGGCTTTGGCCCTGCCAGTCGCCTCAGCTTCCGCCTATTCCCAGCCGCTGCTGCCGCTATTGCCTGCTGCCTCTGCAGGCAGTACTGCTCGCGAGGGAGTTGTAGCCCTGTTTCGTCAGTCCATCTGGTGGGATTTTATCCGCGGCAATCGTGGGGAAAACCTGCGCTTGTTTCCTGCTCAGTTGCTCTCCTCCTCGCAGCAGGGAGTGGTGGCCGTGTTTGAGATCCAGCGGCAGCCGACGGTGGAGCCCGTAGTGCGCGTGCTCAGCTTTGACCATCAAGGAGGGTACGATTTTCGTCTGCTCCACATGGCTGAGCCCATCCCAGGTCGGCTAATCGAGGCTCAGCTGCGCACTGACATCACACCCACTCCCCAGCCCAAGTTGGTGCTCCTCACTGAGCGCGGGGGAATCAGCCTGCTGCGGTCGGTTCTGATCTTAGAACACCGAGCAGAGGGGCTTGTGCCGCTGCTGAGCGTAACAGATTTGAACAACGCCAGCCTGCGGGTCAGTCCCCAGGGGATCCTAATCCTCTCCAGTGCCCCGGGAGCTAGCCGCGACTTGCGGGCTACGCTCTACCAGTGGGAGGGAGATGGCTTTGTCCGCCGCGATCTCTAGCCTCCCCGCCTTTTAAACCGCTCTAGGGCCACAGGTGTCCATGACCAGGGAGCTGTTGAGCCCGCCAACAGGCCCCTAGGCTGGGGGCTTGGCCCACCTGCCAAAGAAACAGGCTCTCTGCTCCCAGGGGATGGATGCTCCAGGGATCCAGGCCAGCCCCAAACCACCCGTAGGGATCGACAGGGGCGGGCTGGCCGGAATTGGCTTGGTCAAAGCGGCGCACCTCAAAGTGGAGATGGGGCCCGCTGGCACAGCCGCTTTCCCCTGACAGGCCAATCACCTCCCCAGCTACCACCCTCTGCCCCTCGTGTACCCGGATTTGGCTGAGGTGGGCGTAGAGGGTTTCTAGGCGGATCCCGCCCGGGGATTCTCCTTCGTGCAGGATGCGCACCCGCAGCCCTCTGACTGGACGGCCTAGGCTGGGGCAGAAAAACTCTGGTTCCGGGCGCGCTACAGTAACTCGTCCAGGGGCGGCGGCCAGGATGGGGGTGCCTACCGGCATGGCCCAGTCGTAGCCGGCGTGGCCATCGCTTTTGCCACAGGGGTGCTGGGGACTGGGAGTCCAAACCTGGCCCTGGCCGCTGACAAATCGGCCATTGCCGTCTCCTTCGCCCAAAGGCAGGTCGTGGTCGAAGAGGTTGGTGACCGGGAAGTCACCGATAAAGGGTTTGTGCAAAAGCGGCCACTGGGGCGGCGGCGGATCCCCTTGGACTTGACGATAGCTCTCTAGTTGCCGCCGGTAGCTCTCCAGCTGCTGAAGCTGAGCGGGGTCCTGCAACTGCTGCCGCAAAAGATCCACCAAGCGCAGGGCCTGAGCCCAGTCCCGGCGCTCCACAGCCCGGCTCAACTGGGCGTAGACTCCCCTCAGGACTTCCTGGGATACGGAGGAAGGGGGCCTCTGGGGAAAGCCAGGCAGAATGTTTACGAATTGATACAATAGGCAGCAAAGTATCAGTAGGCATACCTTGAGCAGACCAGGCGGTTTGGCTCGGGTGCCGCTTTCCTTTTTGCCACCCGCTTTTCTCCTCAGCCCCTGCCCAAGCTGTGGGAAAGCGCAGTGGCTCTGACCAACCACCCCGCGGGAGCTTCTCATGCGTTGGCTGTTATCCTCTGGTGTTCTGGTTAGCTTGCCTTTCCAGTTTTCTAACAGGCGAGGTGTTCTCCTTTGGTCTGGGTCAATCTGGCAGTGGTTGGAAGCTTTGGCGCTAGGCTTGCACATTCTCTCCTTGCTCTTCGGCCTAGTGGGCCTACTTTGGGTAGTACCGCATCCCGAGTGGGTGGCCAGTTTGCCTCCCATTGGCCTACAGGCCTTCTCTTGGAGCATGGGCAACGGCGGCGTTGCCTACATGGTGTTTGGGGCGCTGGCAGCAGTTCTAATGGGATCCCGCCTCCTGGGGGTGCGACGCCTGCTGATGTTCTTGATCCCAGCGGTGGGCATCTCCCTAGCTAGCGAGCTGCTGGGCACCAGCACTGGGATCCCCTTTGGTGACTACGGCTACCTCAGCGGCTTGGGCTACAAGATTGCCGGCTTGGTTCCCTTTACAATCCCTCTGTCCTGGTTCTATGTGGGGTTATCGGCCTACCTGTTGGCGCGGGTGGCTCTGCAAGCGGGGCGCCACTGGCTGATCCACGTTGAAGCCATTCTGTTGGGAGCGCTCTTGCTCACTGCCTGGGACTTTGTGCTGGATCCGGCCATGACCCGCGGCTTGATCCCCTTCTGGACCTGGTTTCAGCCAGGGCCATTCTTTGGCATGCCGCTGCAAAACTTCGGCGGCTGGATGCTGACAGGGACTGCCTTTATGACCGTGGCCAACCTCCTCTGGGGGAAAGATCAGCCTGTCCTTAACCGCCGTCAGTTGCTGGGGCCGCTGCTGCTCTATGGGGCCAATTTTGCCTTTGCCCTACTGGTAAGCCTGGGATCTGGCATTGTCGCGCCGGCAGGGTTGGGCCTACTCCTGGGACTGGGGCCAGCCCTGGGGTTGTGGTGGAGTGCGCCGCCAGCTCTTCCCTCTCCTTCCGAGGGAGCAGCAAGCGGGAGGATTGTCGGTGGGCGGGGGTGAAGTAGGCAGCTTAGTCGAATTTTCGCAGGGATCCCGGCCCCGTCTTCTTCGGGCTGCCCTGCCACAGACCAATCACCAGGCAGACCACCCCCAGGTTGATGGCCACATCGGCCACGTTAAACACGGGGAAGCCAATCCAGACGAAATTGAAAAAATCCACCACGTAGCCGTTGAGAAAGCGGTCGATGCCGTTCCCCACCGCTCCCGCCCAGATGAGGCCATAGCCCACCTGCTCCCAAAGGTTGAGGCTGCTGCTGCGCAGGGCCAGGAGCGCCAGGGCTATTGCCACCCCTAGCGAGACCCACTTGAGAAACTCCGCCGAATCGGCAAACAGACTCCAGGCAGCACCGGTGTTTTCCACGTAGGTGAGGTGGAACACCCCTGGCCATAGCTGGATCTCCGGGACCGGCAGCAGCCGCTCCACCGCCCAGCGCTTGCTCAGCTGATCCAAGGTCGTCCCCAGGATCCCGACCAGCCAAAAGCCTTTGTTCTTCATGCTGCTTGCGCTCCCCGGCGGTTTGCTGGCCCAGATAGGTACCTTTCCCCTCGGCTGAAGAGTTGCAGAGCCTGCTGGGAGATCCAAGCGGCGAAAACAAAAGCGCCTGGCTGGGCCAGCCGGACAGGGATCCCAATGGCTACCGCCCCCGTTGCTCTAGAGATCGGCGCAGTTCGCTAGCCATCTGCAGAAACTCCCGGGGGCTACCCGCCTTGCCGTAGGAGGCGCGATCTTGAACCTTCTTGCCACTGCCCTGGCGGGTGTGGGTGCTGAGCAGAGAGCTGGCCATCTCCAGGAACTTGGCGGGGTTTCCCTCGCTGCTGCCCCGCATCACAAAGGTTTGTCCAGCACGAGTTACTGCCATGGCTACCTTGACTCTCAGAAAAGAAATACTCGTTCACATCTTCCCACAAGGGATCCCCAGTCGGCCAGGCCCGGTGCTCTCTGAGCCTCGTTAGAGATAGCCACGGCTTCTAAGACTTTGCATAACCAGCTCAATGCATTCGGGGATGCTCTGTTCGGCAGTTTTGCAGACCACCTCTGGGCATTCCGGCGGCTCGTAGGGATCGTCAATGCCGGTAAAGTTCCGAATGAGGCCTGCTCGCGCCTGGCGATAGAGACCCTTGACATCGCGCTGTTCGCACACCTCTAGGGGGGCATCCACAAAGACTTCGATAAAGTTGCCGATCTGCTGCCGCACCTCCTGCCGCGTTGCCCGATAGGGAGAAATGGCCGAGACCAGCACGATCACGCCGTGGCGAGTCAGCATCTTAGCCACAAAGCCAATGCGGCGGACGTTCTCGTCCCGGTCTTCTTTGCTGAAGCCCAGCCCTTTGGTGAGGTGTTGCCGCATTAGGTCGCCGTCAAGCACTTCCACCGGCAAACCCAGAGCTTGCAACTGCTGGGCCACGCCGCAGCTAAGGGTGGTTTTGCCCGCCCCACTTAGCCCTGTAAACCAGACTGTTACCCCCCGCCGCCCCATGGGTAGGCATTCCTCGTCCTTGGGCTTCGCTAGAATAGCATCCCCAGGGCAGAGTGATACACTCGAGACGCTGTCTCCATTTTTCCCCTGCCGAGCATGTCCCCGCCAGGCTTTTCTCCCCCTGACACTCTCCCAAGCCCTGCAACCGCTGCCGAGCTGTTTGAGCGGCATGTGATGTCCACCTATGCTCGCTATCCCCTGACCCTAGTGCGCGGGGAAGGCTGCCGGGTCTGGGACGAAGAGGGGCGGGAGTACCTGGATTTTGTAGCGGGCATTGCCACCTGCACGCTGGGCCATGCCCATCCTGCCTGGATCCAGGCGCTGACGCAGCAGGCGCAGCAGTTGCACCACGTCTCCAACCTCTACTACAACCGCCCCCAGGCGCAACTGGCCCAGTGGCTGACCCAGCACTCCTGTGCCGACAAGGTGTTTTTCTGTAACTCGGGGGCAGAGGCCGTTGAAGGTGCCATCAAGTTGGCCCGCAAGTATGCCCACACGGTGCGCGGGATCGAGGATCCCATCCTCCTCACCGCCCATGGCAGTTTCCACGGCCGCACCCTGGCTGCCCTCACGGCCACCGGCCAGCCGAAATACCAAAAAGACTTTGCGCCGCTAGTGCCTGGCTTCGACTACGTCCCCTACAACGATATCGAGGGCACAGCGGCAGTGCTGGAGCGCTGGGGCGAGCGGGTGTGTGCCGTGCTGCTGGAGCCGCTGCAGGGGGAGGGGGGGGTTGTCCCTGGGGATCCCGCCTACTTTCAGTGGCTGCGCCGGGTTTGCAGCGAGCGGGGCATCCTGCTGATGTTGGACGAGGTGCAGGTAGGGATGGGCCGCACCGGCAGGCTCTGGGGCTACTGCAACCTGGGGGTGGAGCCGGACGTGTTTACTCTGGCCAAAGGCCTGGCCGGCGGGATCCCCATTGGTGCCCTGTTGGCAAAGGACTTTTGCGCTGTGTTCCAGCCAGGGGATCACGCCAGCACCTTTGGCGGCAACCCCTTGGCTTGTGCGGTGGGTCTAGCGGTCTGCCACACCCTGATGGCGGAGAGCCTGGTTTGGAATGCTCAGCAGACGGGCAGCTATCTGCGCCAGGGTTTGTCTTGCTTGGCAGAGCAGTTCCCACAGCTTGTTCAAGAGGTACGCGGCTGGGGCCTGATCCAGGGGCTGGTGCTACGGATCCCGGCGGCTGAGGTGGTCAGGGCTGCCATGGAGCAAGGGCTGTTGCTGGTGCCAGCAGGATCCCAGGTGGTGCGCTTTGTGCCCCCTTTGATCGTCACTCCTGCGGAAATTGACGAGGCGCTGGCGCGGTTGGAATCGGCTCTGCAGGAGCTGGCTGGTGGCCAGTCCGTTGGCGATTCCTAAAAAGCCTAGCCTTGCCAGAGCTGCCGCAGAAACCCCTGGAGCCGCTGGCGCGCAGAGGGCTCATGGGGGCCAGGATCTCTAGCCTGCTCCAGCAGGGGCAGGATCTCCTCGGCGTAGGCTGGAACAAAACCGGCAGCAGGCCAGAGCAAGTCCGGCGTGGCCCGCAGCTTCCAAACTTGGGATCCCTCCCTAAGCAGCAGGGGTCGCACCCAGAGCAGGGCTCGAGATCCCGCCTCAAGACGGTGGAGAGAAGCCTGAATCAGCTCCCCATAGAGAGTGGCCTGCGGCCCTGGCAGGGCTAGGATGGGGCGGGGCAAGGTGGGGACACTCCCTTCTTCCCCCCTTCCAGCAGGCAGAGGACGTTCCTCAATGGAGGGATCCCCACCAAAGCTGCAGCGGGCAGGCAAACAGGGCCACAGGGTCATGGGATGGCTGGCTTTTGCCTAATAAGAACAACCACCACCTGATCTTAAGAGATGCCTTCTCAGATCCAGGGATTGCCCACGGTGCTAGCCTTGCAGGCAAGGCATAAACTCCTTGCAACCGGATCCCGCCATGATGCACACCTTTATCCCGCCCCACCGATTTTTCCCCTACCTGACCTGGACAGAGATCCAGGCCATGCCCAACAAAGAGAATGTGGTGATCATCCAGCCAGTAGCCTCGATCGAGCAGCATGGGCCCCATTTGCCCCTGGTGGTGGATGCCTGCATCGGCACGGCAATCATCGGGCGAGCCATGGAAAAACTGGAGCCGGAGATCCCGGCTTACGTTCTGCCCACCCAGTGCTATGGCAAGGCCAACGAGCACTGGCATTTCCCGGGCACCATCACCCTCTCGGCCCAGACCCTGATGGCTTTGCTCACCGAAGTAGCCGAAAGCATTTACCGGGCTGGATTTCGCAAGCTGGTGTTCCTCAACTCCCACGGCGGCCAACCTGAGGTGCTGCAGATTGTGGCCCGCGACCTACACCAGAAGTACGAAGATTTCCTTCTTTTCCCCATCTCCGTCTGGCGCGTTCCCCACCAAGGGCAGGAGCTGATGACAGAAAAAGAACGGGAATTGGGCATCCACGCTGGCGACGGCGAGACCAGCATGCTGATGTACCTGTTGCCCGAGACGGTGCGCACCGACCGCCTAGTCTGCGAGTACCCCCAAGATTTGCCGGAAGACAGTCTGCTCAGCCTGGAAGGGCGAATCTCTTTTGCTTGGACAACTCGCGATCTCAGCCAGAGCGGCGTTCTGGGGGATGCCACCGCTGCCACGCCCGAGAAAGGCAAACTTTTGGTGGAGTCCATGGCCGATGGCTGGGTGCAGCTAATCCGGGATCTGTACAAGTTCCGACAGCCCCAGGCTTGGCGCAAAGCCCCGCTGGCCGGCCCAGACTTCTGAGGCTTCTGGCCGTCCCTAGCCTGCCTCTTCGCGAGGACGGGTGATAGGCTTGAGGGAAAGTTCCCCCACCCCCTGAGGGAAGAGCAATGGTTCTTGCCTCAAAGCCGGCTACCCCTTCCATCCTCGAGCGGCACGACGCCACCTGGCAGGACTACTTGACCATTTGCAACCATCCCACCCTGGACTGGCAGAAGATTTCTTTTTACCAGGGCTGGTTGTGGGTCAGCATGGGCAAGGAAGGGCCAGAGCACGCCTCCGTCAGCGATTTGATGACGGCAATCTTTTTCGCCTGGGCCTTTCTGCACCCGGACGTGCCGCTGCAGTCCTACGGTCGCTGCCTGATTGAGTACCCAGAAACCCACGCCTGCGCCCCCGACCTAGTGCTCTACAAGGGAGAAAACATCCCCAGATACCAAGCCGGCGAGCCGCGGCGGATTGACTTGCGTTTCCAAAGGTCTCCCGACCTGGTGGGCGAAATTGCCGACACCACCCTCAGCCTTGACCTAGACGAGCAAAAGCAGCTCTACGCCAGCCTGGGCATTCCTGAGTACTGGGTCATCGATGTCAAAGGGCGGCGTGTTTTTGCTTTTGCCCTGGCCGAGGATGGACGCTACCGGGCCATTGCCCAGTCGCAGGTGCTAGCGGGCCTGCCGATAGCCCTGCTTGAGCAGACTCTGGAACGCTTGGCCAACGAAACCAACACGGCGGCCGCCAACTGGCTTCTCCAACAGCTCCAACGCCAGGCTTAAAGCCATCAGGGCTCTCCTCTAGTCCTTGATTCACCGTTCGCGTAAGCGGGACGGAGTCCGTACAATCGGCCACTTTGCGGCATAACCAACCTCCTGCCTTGACGTAGATTGGCTGAGCTAGTAGGCTTGCAAGTACATCTTTTCTGGTAGGCACCTAGGCTAAAGTTGGCTCCTTCTTTAGCCTGTGTGCCCTCTAAGGGCAAGGAGCAACTACCGTCAGCTCGAGGGGAAGTGACGCCTGTGGAGATCCCTCTGGCGGGGTAGTAGGTGTTGAGCCTGCTACTAGCTATGGGTCGTGGAAGTAGGAAGAAAGCATCAACCGCGAGCAAAAGTCCGCTTTTGCCCGAGGTTGTATGAGTCTTTCAGAGCGGCGTTTGGCCCAGCTTGATGATGAGATGGTGGCTTTTGTCCACTGTGATCCAGCCCTGCTGGCGGAAACGGTTCAAAAGACGGGTGATGGTGACGCGGGTAGTGCCGATGGCATTGGCCAAGTCTTGGTGCGTAAGGCGCACCTGCAGGCGTACTCCTGTCGCAATGGGGGATCCCAACTCCACTGCCAACAGGGAGAGCAACTGACGCAGCCGATCCTCCACCCGCCGCCGCCCGGCCAGAGCCAGCAGTGCTTCGGTTTGGCGCAGTCGCCGCACCAACTGCTTGAGCAGCCCCTGGCTTAGGGTTTCTGAGGCTTCCACCTCGGCTGCCGACAGCCGCAGCACGTCAACTGCCGTCAACGCCTTAGCTTGGTAGGGATCCAACTTTGTCAGCGGGGATCCCAGCGGCATGGAGGGAACGGCAAAGCCCAAAATGGCCTCACTCCCGTTGGCATGGACAGTACTCAACTGCACTATGCCTCGGCAGACAATCACCCACTCTTCGGGCGGCAGAGGAATGATTTGGCGAGGGCTGTAGGAAGATAGGCTGCGGCCTCGGTAGAGGTCTTCTAGGAGCTGACGCTCCCGTTTGACATACTGGCTGGGCGTCGTTTCAGGCGTCATGAGCTAGCTCTGCTGGGGCAAACTTGGGTTCCAGCGGGCGGCCTTTCCCCTGTTGAGGGGGAACAAGAGTCAGCCTTGGGACCAAGGATTCGTGTTCTCGACTACACCATATCGCTTGCCTTTCCCGCTGAAGTAAAGAGGAGGTTATGCTTGGGTTAAGTCTTGCCCTCGGCTCAGAAGCGGACAAAGCTGGGTGCAACCGCCATCCGGTAGGATAAAAACAGCTAAGCTCAAGCTTCAGGAGACCTGCCGTGGCGCTGATGGTTCGCGTGATTACTCCTGACCGCATTGTTTGGGATGCCCCTGCCGAGGAGGTGATCCTCCCTGCCACCTCAGGCCAGCTGGGTATCCTGACCAATCACGCTCCCCTGTTGACAGCCATCGGCAACGGCGTGATGCGGGTCAAGGCCGGTGGCAAGTGGTCGGCCATTGCCGTGATGGGTGGCTTTGCAGAAGTGGAAAACAACGAGGTAACGGTTCTAGTCAACCGGGCCGAGCGAGGAGAACAAGTCGACAAGGCTGCAGCTCAAGCTCTTTTGGAGAAGGCCAACCAAGTTTTGAACACTAGCAGTGACAAGCAAGAGCGCCTGCAGGCTCAGTTGGATCAGCAACGGGCCAGGGCTTTACTCCAAGCTGCCGAAATGGGTTCCAAAAGCTAGGGGATACCTCTTGGTTAAGGTGAGGCTAGCTACCCGTAGGTTAGCGGAGTAGGATCCTCAAGACTCTTCCGCCCACGTGCATCCCCAGAAGCCTCCTCTGTTTTCTGATCCTCCCGAGGATTCTCACCAGCTTCTCCCGATCTCAGCCATTGGCGAGGCGGGGCTACTGCAGGTGGTGCAACGCTACTGTCCTGAGCAGGTGGTAGGGGATGATGCCGCAGTGTTGGCTGTTCCCCAAGGACAGTTGGTGGTAACCACCGATGTCTTGGTAGAGGGAGTTCACTTTAGCAACTTGACCACCCCGCCCCATGCCGTGGGCTGGCGCGCGGCAACTGCCAATTTGTCGGACTTGGCGGCGATGGGATCCCGTCCCCACTCGTTGCTCGTAGGCCTGGGCCTGCCGCCCTCCACACCAGTGGCCTGGGTGGAGGAGCTCTACCAGGGAATACAGGCTTGCTGCGCCCCCTGGGGATGCCAAGTGGTGGGAGGGGATCTGTGCCGCTCGCCCCAGCGGTTTGTGGCCATTACGGCGCTGGGATCGGTGCAGCCAGGGCGGGCCATTGAGCGCAAGCGGGCGCAGCCGGGCGATTGGCTCATCGTAACTGGGCCCCATGGGGATGCGCGGGCTGGCCTGGAGCTCTTGCTTCACCCTGAGCAGGGATCTACAGCCCCGACAGCCGAGCAGCAGTTAATTAGGGCCCACCAATACCCCCACCCGCGGCTGGATCTGTTACCTCTGTTGGCAGCGATCCCTGACCCTATGCGCCTTGCCGGCATGGACACCAGCGATGGCCTAGCCGATGCCCTGGTGCAGGTGTGTCAGGCTAGCGGGGTGGCAGCGAGGATCGAGGCGGAGCGGATCCCGATTTCAGAGGCTTTGCAGCAGGTCTTTCCGGCCCAGGCCCTAGAGTGGGCCCTCTACGGCGGGGAAGACTTTCAGCTACTCCTTAGCGCCGAGCCTTCCATAGCCCAGTACCTCTTGGAAAAGCTGCCAGGGGCAGCCTGGATTGGCGAAGTCACTGGCTGGGATCCGCAGGGGACGGTGCGGCTAGACAACGGCCAGATCCTCAGCCGACAGCAGGCCTTCCAGCATTTTTGAGCGGCTCAAAAGTGCAAGTGTCGGCTGACGCGCACCAAGGGACCCAGCCCTAGCCGCTTGGGACTGAGGGCCTGCATCTCAAACACGGCCAAAATATGGTGCACCGGCAGCTCTGGCTGGTGGGAATTTGCCCCCATCGCGATTACCAACCCGCAGCAGCCCCCCGTATCGCGGCAACGCCGCTCCCAGCGCCTGCGAGCCCTTGAGTGCACGGGGTCGTCTTTGGGAAATTCGCCAAACAAGTGCAGGTCGCGGTTACCCGTCTGGACAATTTCTAGCTCGTAGCGATGGCCATCGAAGGGATCCACTCCCGTATTGAAACAAACCCCTTGGGGGCCCCCCTCGCCGCGCAGGTTTTCAATCAGTTGCTTGGCCTTGGAGCGAGAGGTGCGCACAATCACCACCGGCAGCCCCTCCCCCTTCTGCACCAGTTTGCTCTGAGGGAGAGGATGCACTTGCCCTGCACGGCGCAACACCTCCACTGTGGCCCAAGGCAGCAGTCCCAGGCCAAGCTGCGCTCCCTCAGGCAACAGATCCTCTCGGAGCAGAGCTTGGGTGGGTTTCTCTTCCTCTAATGCCAGCAGCTCTGCCGCCAACTCAGGCAGGGTGCGCACCTGCACCGACAGGGCTTCCCCTTGGGGATTGGGAACGCAATACTGCCCCTGACAAGGTTGAAAGCCCTTTTCCAGCTTGCGGCGGTACTGCTTCAAGAAGCAATGCAAGGCCTCCAAGGCCACGGCCAAGGTTGCTGCCTCCTCTTCCTGTAAAACACCGCGCAAGCCCTCCAGCGGGTGGATGGTGCCGAAGTTCGGCTCGATTTCTTCGGGATCCAACTCTGCCAAGTCCAAGTTTGGCCAGTCTTCCAGTTCGGGATGGCGGGGTTGAAAAGTCAGGTAGAGACAGTCCTGCCTCAGGAAGACTTCCTCCATCTCAGCAGGGTCCGCTTGCCTAGCCTGCTGGCGAAACTGTTTGAGGGAGGGCAGGGAGCGGTAAAAAATCACCCCATACTCCATTCCTGCCCGTCCCATGATTGAGACGTAGAGAGTTTCGACGTCCCACTGATGCAGCTCGATGGCTAGAATGTGGTGATCCTCAAGGTACTCCCAGGGGGCATCCTGCCAGAGGGTAAAGGCTTTGCTAGCCAAGAGTTCTGCGTAGTTTTCTGGCAAAGGTGGGGGGATCTGCTCCTGAGCCTCGGCAAAGCTTTGTAGGATCTCATCGATGAGCGGTAGCTCCGGCTGGTATTCCACTTTGATGTCCAGCTCGTGCAGAATGCCGTGCAGGAAAAACCGCACCTCCCGGTTGCGCACGACGATTTTCTGGGGACGGGCTGGCAAGCCCGCATTGGGCCGCTCCATGGCCGCGATCAAGGCCCGCACCATTGGCTCCATGCCAGAGCCAGCAGGCACCACCTCCATAGCTCGCACCACACCCTGAACGCCGTCCACCCAGAGAATGCATTCCCCCTCGCCGGGAGAAGGCTGGGAGCCAGCAACTGGCGAGCTTGGCAGGCTGTGGCGATCCCCTTCCCACACGGAAGGAATCTGGGGCAGCTTTTGCAGTCGACGAACCGTAGCGGCTGGCAGACGCGACATAGACATCCCGAGACCACAGAAACCACCCAAAGGCCTAGCAGATGCCTTGGGTAGGGATCCCTCTCTCCTCAGCCAAGTTGAGAGTGGGGATCCCCCTCCAGCCACTCTAACCGAGCCCGGAGAAGCTGGATCCCCGCTAGGGACAATGGCCAAGCAAACCCGAGTGAAGAGCTGATGGTCAGATTCGAACTGACGACCGCTCGATTACAAGTCGAGTGCTCTACCAACTGAGCTACATCAGCCCATTCTACCTGGATTATACTAGCACCTCCCTTGCAAGTTGTCCCCGCCTGCCAGTTTGTTGCTAGGGGGCAGCAGGCAGGGGATTGAGCTGACAGCCGAGAGAGGCAAGGAAGCTACTGCCGATCCTCTGCTGGCTGTGGAATGGGAGCTAGGTAAATAGCCAAAGCTCCGGCCAGAAAGCCCAAGATATTGCGCACCACTGGCAGCCAATCTCGGGTGCGAGCAACCACTGGGCCAAGGCCAAAGGCCCCAAACAAAATGAACCACAAGGGAGAGATGAGCAAAGCCCAGCGCCAGTTAAACACCTCCTCTCCCTGGCGGGGTTTGCCGGCAAACCCAAAGACAATCCCACCCAAGATAGAGGTAATCAACGTCAGGATCCACTGCTCCTGCGGCAGCCCGGGCACTACCCGGCAACCGCCTTGGCGAAAACAGCGATCCAGAACCTCAACGGCCTCTAGAATGGCGCGGTGGGCGCCATGTTCCTGCACATAGAACTGGTTGCCAAAGCGAGACTGCAGCTCGATCCAAAAGGTGCGCGGCAAGATCTCCCGCACCGCATCCCCCACGTTGAAGGCCAGCAGGTTGCCCCCCCGGGGATCCGCCACCATCAAAACGCTGCGCTCGTTTAGGCCCCAGTACTCCTTCACCTGGCGGCCCGGGGTTTGGTCAAACTGGGTCAACACCCGCAGCTTCCAGCCAGTTTCTTCCTCCAGCCGGCTCAGGTGCTCGGCCAGTTCGGCTTCCTCCTTGCTGCTCAACTGATCCGCCAAGTCCAAAACCGGAACAGGCGGCTGAGGCAACTCCATCGGCACTGCTGGCAGGGCAGGCTGCGCCCACAGGGGAGATCCCCCGCCCAGCCAAATCCATAGCCCTAGGCAAAGACTCACTCCAAAGCAAAGTACCCTTTGCCACTGGATGCTCATGCTGCTCCCTCTTTAAAGACCAAATCCTGAAAACTGATGTTAAGAAGTGTTTCAAGTTCTTACAGATCCATCATGCCCTGGAAGCCAACATTTGGCCAGAGGGAGTTCTTTCTGGGTTTTCCAGGTAGCTGCGGGAAGGGTTGGCAGCAGAGTCTTTTCTGGTCAATTGCCCATCGAGAGGGCATACTGGTGGCAACAATTTTGGATGCCGGGGGCGTGCATGATGAAGTTCAGACGCTGGTTGGGTCTCTGCTGGGCCGGCCTGATGGCGCTACTCCTCACGGCCTGCGGCCAGGGATCCACTCCCTACGACAGCATTGTGATCAACTTTGTTAACACGGCTACTCCTAGTGAGATCGCTGCTCTTGCCAAGGAGTACAACTTGACGCTGCGACCCAGCAGCAACAGTGCCTTTGCCCGCCAAGAGGTTATTTACCTAGCCACTGGGGAGGCGACTCATCCCAGGGCCACCCGGCGGCTGCTCCAGCGGCTTCAGCGGGAAGCCCTCGTTGAGTATGCCCACCCCAACTACCAATTCCAGGCCGCTTTCGTGCCCAACGATCCCCTTTACTCCCAGCAGTGGAACCTACGGGCCATCCGCATGCCCGAAGCCTGGGAGATTTCCCAAGGGGAAGGGGTGACGGTGGCAGTCGTGGACACGGGGGTGACGCGGGTGCCGGATCTGGCCCAGACCGAATTTGTGAAGGGCTACGACTTCGTGGATGACGATGAGGATCCCACCGACCTCAACGGCCACGGCACCCATGTGGCTGGCACCCTTGCCCAGTCCACCAACAACGCCCTGGGCGTGGCAGGTGTTGCCTTCAAGGCCAAGATCATGCCCGTGCGGGTGCTGGATGCCAACGGCTTTGGATCCCTGTCGGACGTGGTGGAAGGGATCCGCTATGCCGTCGACCATGGCGCTACCGTCATCAACCTCAGCTTGGGCAGTCGCGCCTCAGCTCGCTTGATGGAAGAGGCGGTAGCTTACGCCCACAGTAAAGGAGTGACCGTCGTTGCAGCTGCTGGCAACGAAAACTCCAGCCAGGTAAGCTACCCAGCCCGCTATCCCCATGTCATCGCCGTCTCAGCCACGGGGCCTGATGGCACCAAAGCTCCCTACTCCAACTATGGGGTGGGCGTGGATATTGCTGCTCCTGGTGGGGCCAAGACGCCCGAGCACCCGGAGTACGGCATCCTGCAGCAGACCATCAACCGCCGCAACCCCGACGAGCCGGTCTTCGCCTACTTCCAAGGCACCAGCATGGCTGCCCCCCACGTGGCTGGCGTGGCGGCGCTGATCCAGGCTCAGGGCATCAAGGATCCGGACAAGGTGGAGGCCATCCTCAAGATGTCAGCTGCCCCAGTACCTGGCGACAAACAGAACTTCTACGGCGCCGGTCTGCTGGACGCAGCCAGAGCCTTGGCCCGAGCCAGGGGTCAGCAGGAGGAAAACCCCTTGGTGCTGTGGCTGAAGGACTTCCTAAAGTACCTAAACGACAACGGCTACCTCAACCCTCGCTTCTGGTTTGATGGGGGCGCAATTGCCCTGGTGCCCAAGCTGCTGATGGTTGTAGGTGGCTACATCCTCCTGGTGCTCATTCGCTGGTGGCTGGCTCCCAAGCCCGTACCGGTGACAGTGCCCCTGTTGGCTGGAATCCTCCTGGGCAGCGCTGGCCTCTTCCCCCTGCAAGGGTTGGCCATTGTGGGTTTCCCCCGCTGGCCCTTGCAACTGCTGGGCAGCTCCCTGCCAGAGCTAGGCACCGCCTTAGCCCAGACCCATGCCCTAGATCCCTTGTTTGCCAGTGTGTTGATCCCTGGCCTGTTGATGGTGCTCCTCCTAGGTCATCGGCGCTGGCGCTGGGCAGTCATCGGCCTCTGCCTGGGGGTGGCTTCCCATCTGCTCCTGTCGGGATCCCTGTTCTATGAGGGGGTACTATGGCTTGGATCCTCTGCTTGGTTGGGGCGCTCCTTCTTGCTCCTCAATGGCTTGCTCTGCCTGGGCCTGGCCTACTTGGGAGCACAAGCCATCTTGGATTTGCAGCCCAGCAGCACCGTCCTAGCTCTGAGGAAGTGATGCAAGAATTTAGGGGTACCATTGAGTTTCTCGACATTGAGGGGGGGGTGTGGGTGCTGACGCTCCCTTCAGGTCAGCACTACGCCCTCTTCCGCGCCCCCAAAGAGCTCCTGCAGGAGGGATTGCAGGTTACCATTCAGGGGCAGGTGAGGGAAGATTGGGTAACAACAGCGCAGGTGGGCCCAGTCTTGGAGGTAAAAAGCTTCCGGAAGCAGCCCTGGCCAACTGAACCTCTGGGAGGACCCTAGTACCCCCTGCCAGCCATCCCCAGGCCGGCAGTTACTCCGAGCTTGGGATTTGACTGAGAACTGCTTGCAGAGAGCGGACATCGCAGCAGTACACCTGGTGCGGGCGGGCATACCCTTTGAGCTCCACCACCTGCTGGGAGAAGCAAGTGGCTGACTGACCTAGTTGTCGGGTCAAGTAGGCGTAGGTGCTCTGGCTGATGGCCAGGTCAGTGTTGAGGGTGCGGGTGGCGCTTTCGAGGCGAAAGGCCAGGTTGACGGTGTCGCCCAGAGCCGTGTACTCCTGGCGAGTGGTGTTGCCTACCTGGCGCACGATGGCTGGGCCAGTGTTGACGCCTGCTCCCAGGCGCAGGGGAGAGGGCAGGGGAAACTCGCTATTCAGTTGTTCGGTCATCTGGAACAGCTTCACCAGGGCCTGCAGAACTGACTTCACGTCAAGCTCGATCTCCGCCTGGTCGGCTGGCAAGGGATCCGCATGGGGTGTATGGAACCAGACGGCCATGATGGCGTCGCCAATGTACTTATCAACGCTGCCTCCCTGTTGCTGGATGATGTCGCCGCCGCGCCGGAACCAGTCGCCCATCACCTGGGAAAGCAGCCGCTCGTCCAGTTGTTGGGTCAGTTGTCCGTAACCGCGTACGTCAACCACGGCCACTGAGATGAGCCAGCGGGTCTGCAGCACCAGGGTGTCCGAGGGCCTGCCGGCAGAGCCGGGCTCTGGGCTAGTCAGGGATCCGCTGTGAAACTCAAGCTGGGATTGGCCAAGAGTAAGGCGATCCCCGTCTTGCAGCAGCGTGGGAATGCTGATGCGGCGATTGTTAACAAACGAGCCGTTGCGGCTGCCCAGATCGATGAGATAGATGCTGTTGTCATCCAAGTACTGCAGCAGGGCGTGCTGGCGGGAGACACTGGGATCGTTGAGGACAATGGCGTTGCCCTCATCGCGGCCCAGTGTCCAAGCTGTGGCTCCAGCAAGAACGTACTTCCTCTGGCTGCCGTCCGGCTCTCTAAGAATCAGGTAGGGAGCAGCGGCAGGTTCGCCTGGGACGCTCATGGTAGGAGAGGAGATAAGGCAACCCCACTCTAATACGATACCCCTCTCCCCTGCATTTGAACCGCAGCTAGGCTGGGCTTGGCGGGCATCAGGCCAACTAATATCATGTTGTGTAGATATGTTAAGGCCCTATGGCGAATCCTTCCCATCCCATTCCTGCTGAGCAGCAGCCTCTGCGGCAATATGCGGAGCTAAGGGAAGCTTTTCTTTTTCGCTGGCCAACACTGGCCTGGCTCCCCTACTTACGGCGGCTCCTGGGCGTGTGGGGAGCGGTTGCGGTGGGAATTTTGCCACTGGTGTGGGGCAGCTTTGTCGGGGATTGGGGCCACTTCACCTTGGCATGGATCCTGGGAGCCAATGCCTTGCTAGGCCTAGTGCTGCTCCACCTCTACTTGGGCTGGGCCCACGTGCGGCGGCGCTTGGTGCAGCCGCGGATCCCTTACGAAGAAAGCGGCTGGTACGACGGGGCAATGTACGTCAAATCGGAAGAGGAGCTGGCTCAGCATCGGCTCATTGTCCGTTATCAGGTTGAGCCGGTGTTGCAGCGCCTGCGACGCAGCTTGTGGGGGGTGGTTGGGCTGAGTGCCCTGACGGCCTTGCTTTGGCCACTCTGGTAGGGAGAACCAAGGGGATCCCAAGCGGTGCACGTAACTTCTGATCTGGCTCAAGCCTTGCGGCCCACTGCCGTTGCCATTGGTAACTTCGATGGCTTGCACCTGGGCCATCAGAAAGTGCTGCAGCCAATTCGAGACTCCCCAGAGGGGGTGCGCACGGTTCTCACGTTTCATCCCCACCCGCAGGAGGTGTTGACGGGGCAAAAGCAATGGCTGCTGACTCCGCCGGAGGAGAAGCTGGCGCTGTTGGCTGAAATGGGCTTTGAACAGGTGGTGCTGCTCCCCTTTACCCCTGCCCTGGCTTGCCAGCCTCCCCAAGACTTCATCCAGACAGTTCTTGAGCAAGGGTTGTGCGTTCGCCACCTCAGCGTTGGCTGGGACTTTTGCTTTGGCCATCGCCGCTCCGGTACTGCCCAAACCCTGAAGGCCTGGGGATCCCAGTGCCGTATTCCAGTAGAGGTCATCCCGGAGGTGCAACTAAACGGGAAGCGAGTCAGCAGCTCCCGCATTCGCGCTGCCCTAGCTACAGGGGAGGTGGCAGCAGCCGCAGAGCTCTTGGGTCGTCCCTATCAGCTCATTGGAGAGGTGGTGCCAGGGGATCGCCGGGGACGGGAGCTGGGCTTTCCCACTGCCAATCTGCGCCTGCCGCCCGAGAAGTTCTTGCCCCGCAACGGAGTGTACAGCGCCTGGGTGGAGGTGCCCGCTGCCGCGGGAGCTCTGCCAGGAGTGATGAACATCGGCTACCGTCCTACGTTTGCTGGGCTGCGGCACACGGTTGAGGTGCATCTGCTGGATTGGACGGGCGATCTCTACGGGCAGGAGGTGCGGGTGGCGTTGCAGGGGTTTATCCGCCCAGAGCGGCGCTTCCCCAAAGTAGCGGACTTGATCCACCAAATCCAGCAGGATTGCCAGAAGGCTCGGCAACAATTGGGCTTGGCGGAGCCGGTTCCTCTCCCAGCGCAAGAGAGACCTCAGGAGAGCTTAATCAGGGATCCCCACAGCAGGGCTATCGCCTCAGACCACTCCACCGTGGCCCCGTAGGTATCCCCCGTGTGTCCTCCCAGTTGGCGGTAGATCCAGTGGCCCACGGCCAAGGCTCCCAGAGCAGCGCCCAGCGTCCAAAGTAGCAGAGGCCGCCAGGCCAGGATCCCGCTTCCCCCCAGACCGGCTGTGGTAACCCCTAGGAGCAGGGTGCCCGGCCACAGGGATCCCGGCAGGGAGGTGGAGTCTTTGAGGAAGCGGGCGGATCCCTGCTCCCGCAAGTAGGGGTAGAGAGCAATGGCCAGCAGTTGGCCCCAGCGACCCCAGGCTGGCACCAAGAGCAGGAGGGGCCAGACTTGTAGGCTACTCAGGGCAGCAAACTTCAACAGCAGCACCAGCCCTAGGGCCAGTACCCCGTAGGCTCCCGTGTGGCTGTCGCTCATCACTTGGAGGCGGTGGGAATTGCTGGCTGACTGCTCTGAGCTGGTGTGGAGATTGGCCGCCAGGCCATCGGCGGTATCGGCCACCCCATCCAGGTGCAGCCCCCCGGTTAACACCACCCACAGCGCTACCAGTAAAGCTGCCCGTACTCCCGCTGGAAAAACCTGAAGCAAGAGGGAGGCCAAAAAGAGGATCCCGCCTAGGCATAGACCCACCGCCGGTAGCCAGGCGGCAATGCCCTCAAACTGCAGATCTGCTGCCCGTCCTAGGGGCAAGGCAGTGTAGAAAGTTAGAGCTGCCCAGAAACGCCGCAATGGTGTCCTCCTCCCTTCGAGGAGCTGGGATCCAGCCTCCCAGGATCTGGGGAGGTAGCAGCCAGGTCTAACTAGGCCCGGCTAGCGGATGTACTCTTTCAACACGCTGTTGCGATTGGGATGGCGCAGCTTGCGCAGCGCTTTGGCCTCGATCTGCCGGATGCGCTCCCGAGTGACGTTAAAGATTTGGCCAATCTCCTCCAAGGTTTTCATGCGGCCATCATCCAGCCCATAGCGCAGCCTCAACACATCCCGCTCGCGAGGGGTGAGGGTTGCCAAAACGCTTTCCAGATCTTCCCGCAATAACATCTTGGCCACCCGCTCCTCGGGAGTTTCTCCCTCCGACTCAATAAAGTCTCCCAGCCGCGAGTCCTCCTCTTTGCCAATAGGCGTCTCCAAGGAAATAGGAAGCTGAGCCGACTTGGCAATGAAGCGCAGCTTCTCGATGGTGATTTCCATGCGGGTGGCGATCTCCTCTTCCGTGGGCTTGCGGCCCAACTCCTGGGAAAGCTGCTTGGTGACTTTCTTAATGCGCGAGATGGTTTCGTAGAGGTGAACCGGCAGGCGAATGGTGCGCGATTGATCGGCAATGGCGCGGGTGATGGCTTGGCGGATCCACCAGGTGGCGTAGGTGGAAAACTTGTAGCCCTTTTCGTGATCAAACTTCTCGGCTGCCCGAATGAGGCCCAGGGAGCCCTCCTGGATCAGATCCTGAAAGGAGAGACCCCTGTTCATGTATTTCTTGGCAATAGAGACTACCAGCCGCAGGTTGGACTGCACCATCTTTTCTTTAGCCCGCCGCCCCTGGTGTAGGCGCCGCCGGAATTCCGGCAAGGGCATTTTGACTTCCTCTGCCCATAGCTCCTCCGGCACCTCCTCCGGGCTGGACCAGAGGCCCATTCGCTCGAAAACGGCCTCACGGGCGCGCTCTAGCTCCAGCAGATCGGCAATTTTTCGCGCTAGCTCAATTTCTTCGTCAGGCCGCAGGAGGCGAATGCGCCCAATTTCTTGCAAATAGACGCGAATAGAGTCGTCGGTGTAGACCTTTTTCTTGCTAGCCGATTTGCGTTTCGCATGCCCTTTGGCAGCAGTAGCCTCATCCTCCTCCTCGAGGAACTCTTCGTCGCCCTCCTCCTCGTCAAAAGCCTCAGGGTCACTGGCATCCAGTTCAAACTCGAGGGGATCCGCTCCATTGTCTGCATCCAGGAGGATGGAAGAGGAGCTTTCCAGATCCGAGTCGAGAAGAGCCGTCTGACCAGATGTCACCAACTCCTTTGCTTGCACCATGCTGATTTCCTCGTGACGCTAATCACAAAACTGGAGGCAACTAAGAGCTTCTAGACGCCAAGGCAAAAGAAGCAAGTCCCAAGTCCACTGCAACCCAGAACGCTAGCTCTAGGGCGCCAAGAGCTGCAGAACTAGACCCCGCTCGCGCTAGGCAAGCTGGCCCGCTTCTAGACAGCCAAGAGCTGGGGTTACTCTCGAAGCAACGGTGGCTCATGGGGCTCAATGAAACTGGTGCAAAACTTGTTGGACAGGCAAGCCCCCTCGAAATTGAGGAGGCCCACCTTTTGCTCTTCCCTGGCGCAGGGCAAGGCGCCTCCTGGAAGGGCTGGCTACCTCGACCCCTCCCCACGCTTGGAGGAAGGGGCAAACCACAGCCGCCGGCAAGGGATCCCTGCAGGCAGCTGTAGCCGTTCACACCAAACGCCTTCCCTAAATTAGCCCGCCCTTGGGGAAACAGCAACGGGGCAGGTAAAGAAAATCTAAACTTTGTCCCGCCGCCTCACAACGCTCCAATCCCGATGTCGGGGATCCCTACGACTTGACGGGGCGCTGGAGGATCCTCCAGGAGCCGATTTTGGTGGGCCGGAGACGGTGGAGCAACTCTACCAAGGCTTTCTAGGTCATCAAGACCCATACCTTGCAGCAGGAACCTGCCCAGTGGAGGATCTGCCTGCCGGTGGTGTCGCTTCAGGGGGCGCTGGCTAGGCCCTCTTTTTCCGCAGAGCGCAGGATTGGCCAGAACCAGTGGGGCCGCATGAGGATCACCGTGTCGATGACATGAATGATGCCGTTGTCGGCTTCAATATCGGCCTGGATAACGGTAGCATTGTTTACCTCAAACACGTCTCCTTCGATAAACAAATCGATGGGGGATCCCTCCACCGAGCCTACACTTCGATACTTGGCCAAATCCGCCTTTTTCAAGCGACCGGGCACCACATGGTAACACAAAATGCGAGTCAGTTGGGGGATGTTTTGCACCAGGGTGGTAATGGTGCCGGGAGGCAACTTGGCGAAAGCGGCATCGGTAGGCGCAAAAACAGTAAAGGGGCCAGGGCCTTTCAGAGTATCCACCAAGTTTGCCGCTTTCACGGCTGTAACTAGGGTGGAGAAACCCTCCGTAGCAACTGCAATATCGACAATATCAGGCATGGCAAAATCCTTATTTTGCTAGCAGTTGGGATGACAGGAAAGTCAAAGTGGTGGGCAGTTTCAGAGCTACCTGGCCTGAATACAACTGAAAATGGGCAGAGTCAATGCCTAGACTTGAAGTCGGCTAGCGATAGTTCTGATCCTGAATGTAGGCCAGGCGAGCTGCTTCTCGAATCCCGTATTCCGGCCGGGTGAAGCGATTGAGTTGCCCCTCAAAGTAACGACGGTTCATCATCAAATGTCGCGGATTGGGATCGTCCAAAGGATAGAGAAAAGCTGCTCTACCTGCCTGGATCACGGCTGAGGTGACGTTGTACATGGAGCGCTGAAAGCTGATCCCAATCTGGATCAGCATGTCATCTTCGCCGCGGCAATGCTTGCGGTAATACTCTACTAAATACTGGGGCAAAAAGTGGTACATATCCTGGTGCAAAAGCGTCGGCGGGATCCCGGCACTGGCCACGGGAAACTTGTCGGCGTAGAGAACCCCGTAGTGAAAGTCCAACTGGTTAACGGGCACTTGGTTGGCCTGGGCGTTATAGGACTTGGTGCCGCGGAAGGGAGAAGAGCGATAAAACACCGCCTCTACGTAGGGGAAAGCCGCCTCGTATAGCCAGGTAAATCCCTTGGATTTGGGCACAATATCGTACCATTCTCCGCGGATGCGCACCCGGTGATAAATGGGCCGTCCGGCAATGGCGAAGATCCCCCTGACCAAGAAGTTCATCGCCTCCGGCACGCTGGTAATTTTGCCCTCGTCGTAGAGATCGCTCATTTCAAAGAAAACCGGCGCCATCGCCTCCCAAAAGAGTCCCAGCACTGAATACATGGTGGCCTGGCGGCATAGCTCTAAAAACATGTCTGGGAAGAGCTTGTATAGCCCCATCAACAGAGGGTTGCCTTGGCAGTAGGCGCGGATGGCGCGGTCGGCATTTTGCTTGTATTCTTCCGAATCCATATAGGGATCCAGCAGGCCCCCCATACCCCGGTGCCAGAGCATGGCCCGCATACACTCTTCCGCAAATTCCATGTTGATGCGATCATGCCAAAGGTGATGCAAGATCCGCGGCAGCTTGCGCTTGAGCTCCCCTTTTTCCATGAACTCCAGGAGCTCTGGGTGGGCTGTGGCGGGGCCACGCCAAATGCGCAGATCCGCATCATCCCCGGCGTAGTGGTTGGCCAGCTTCAGATACTCTTCGGGAATGATGTACTTAAAAAAGGGCAAGGGATCCACAAACACCTGCTCGGCAATGTAGAGCAGATCACGCCAATAAAAGTCCATTGGCACGGCATAGGCCTTGTAGATGCCGATAATTTGCATCAAGTTTTCCGGCGTATCCGGCAGCATCGATCCCCCTGCCTCGAGGCGATGGACTATCTCGGCAAAAGGATGAGTGGAAGGAGGTAGCTTAGGTGCAACTAGGGTTGTTGCCATGGCAAGTCTCCAACGCTTCAATTCCTGGGAGTTTCCCAACTACCTGGTGACCCCGTTTCTAGGGAGAATGATCCGGGTTACCGGCTGAGGCCAAGATAACCGTTTGGGCCTGAGCCACTTGGGTGGAGAGGGTAAAGGCCAAGGGTTGCGGCCATTTCACCAAGTTCATGGGCTGGATCCCAAACCAGACGATCAAGGCAGTTAAAACAAAGCCCGGGATCCGCTCCCAGCCCTGCACCCGTGGGTAGTAGGCAGTGCGGTTGTCCAGTTTGCCAAAGCAGGTGCGGTTGAGCAAAATCACAAAATACACCGCTGTCAAGCCGGTGCCGCAGATGCTGATCAAAGTGGGCAAGGGAAAATCTTGGTAGCTGCCCTGGAAGATCAAAAACTCGGCCACAAAGCCCACCAAGCCCGGGATCCCGGCACTGGCCATGCCGCCTAAAATCAGCAGGGCACTCACCGTGGGCAGGCCGCGCAGGGGATTGAGCAGGCCGTTGAGCACGTTGAGATCCCGCGTTCCTACCTTGCGCTCCACCAGGCCCACCAGATCGAACAGCAGCGCCAAAATCAGGCCGTGGGAGACCATCTGCACCATTGCTCCCGTCAAGCTAATCGGCGTGGCCGCCGCCATGCCCAGCAGGATGTAGCCCATGTGGCCGATGGAACTGTAGGCCACCATGCGCTTGATGTCTTTTTGGGCAATAGCCGCCAAAGCTCCCGAGAGCACGGCAATGGCCCCCCACCAGGCCAGAAGCCCGGCCAGGTCAGCCCAAGCTTGGGGAAACAACTGCAGCCCAAAGCGAAATAGGCCATAGGTGCCCAACTTGGAGAGCACCCCTCCCAGCAGTATCGCCACCGGCGGAGAAGACTCTCCGTAGGCATCAGGCAGCCAGGTGTGGAGGGGCACCAGCGGCATCTTGATGCCAAAGGCCACCATCGACGCCAAGAGCGCCAGAGTTTGGGCAGCAGGGCTCAGAGAGCTGATGCGAATCTCAGCCAGCTCAAAGGTATGGGGATCCCCAAGCCAGTAGATAGCCAAAAAGGCCCCCAGCAGGAAGATGGCGGAGACAGCGGTGTAAATCAAAAACTTGATGGCGGCGTAATCCCGCTTGGGGCTGCCCCAGATGGAAATAAGTAGGTAGATCGGGATCAGCACCAGCTCGTAGAAGAGGAAAAACAAGAGCAGGTTCTGCGCAGCAAAAGCCCCGTTGACCGAGCCGCTCATCAGCAGAATGCAGCCGTAAAAGAGATTGGGACGCTGCACCTCTGGCTCAGCCGTCAGGATGGCGATGAGGGTAAGCAGCCCGTTCAGAGCTACCATCAGCAGGGACAAGCCGTCCAAGCCCAGGGAGTAGCTCAAGCCAATCTCTGGGATCCAATCCCACCGCTGCTCCCACTGAAAGCCAGTTGCCTGCACGTCAAAGCGGGTAAATAGAAACAGCGAGATGGCCAACGGGATCCCGGCCAGGACCACCGCCAGCTTTCGCCCTCCCAAGCCCAGGAACAGGAGCAGGGATCCCAAAATCGGCAACACAATCAAGGCACTCAGCATGGTCTTTACCCCCTCGACCTACCCAAGCCTAGAGAACCACCAACCCAGCAGGGCCACCCCCACCACAATTGTCAGCACATAGGCCTGCAACTGGCCGGAGGTGGTGTACTTCAGGACTTGGCCGCCTGCCAGCACCGCCAAACTGGTCAAATTCACCAGGCCATCCACCACGTAGCGGTCAAAGAGCGCCGTGACCTCAGAGATGATGCGCACCACAAACACCACACTGGCTCGGTAGAGCTTGGGAGTGTAGAAGTCGTTGGCCAGTAGGTCCTGCCAGTCGGCCAAGAAAGCCCAGTCCACCGGCCGCCGCTCCCGCGGCAGGTAGAGCACTGCCCCCAAACCCATGCCTACAAGGCTGGATGCGGCCATCAGGGCAACAGGGATCCCTTCCAGCGTGGGCGTCAAACCCAGCGCCGCCAGGATCATGGTTATGTGCAGAACCACCCCCATCATGACCGTGCTGGGCAGCATCATCGGCCAATGCACTTCTGGCGAGCGCTCGCTCATCTGCTGTGGCTTACCCCCCCAAACAAGGCCGCATACCCGGGTTAGGCCCAGTGCCGTCACCGCGTTGGTAACCAGCACAACTGTTGCCGCCAGCCCCTGCCCTGACTGCACCAACTGCTGCCACAGATCCGTCAGCACCCAGAAGGAGCCAAAGGGAGGCAAAGCAAAGATTCCGGCCATCCCCGTCAAAAAGCACAGACCTGAGATGGGTCGCCGCGACCACAAGCCCCCTAGATAACGCAGATCCTGGGTAATGCTGTTCCAGATCACCATGCCCAGCGCCATCACCAGCAAAGCCATCGCCGGCGCATAGGTAAGCAGCAACTGATACGCTTGCTGGACATGGCCGGTGCCCACTGCTACAAAGATCAAGCCCATGTAGGCGCTCACCAGGTAGGACAAGGCCCGCTTGGCGTCAATTTGAGCCAGGGCCACAAAGGCTCCCCCCACTGCCGTCAGCCCCCCAATTACCAGCATCACCCGCAACACCGTTGGGGAAAGAGCATAGAGCGGCTGCAGGCGGATCAACACCCAGGCCCCTGTGCCCACCACCACGGCGTTGCGCAAGATTGTGGCAGGGATCGGCCCCTCCATCGCCTCATCCAGCCACAGGTGCAGGGGGAACTGAGCACACTTGCCCGCAGGTCCAGCCAGCAAGCCCAGCCCTGCCAGCGCGAGCAAAGTTGGGTCCACAGAGATGGCTCCTGCCTGCACCGCCTTTGCCCAGGCCGCCAAGTCCTCAAACTCCCAAGATCCCGTCAGGGGATAAATGGCAATAACCCCCATCAAGAGCAAGAGGTCGCCGATGCGCTTGGTTAAGAAAGCATCTCGCGCCCCGGTGACCACCAGCGGCTGGTTATACCAAAAGCCCACCAATAGGTAGGTGCCCAGGGTCAAAATCTCCAAGATGACGTAGCTAAAAAACAGAGAGCCACACATGGCCAAGGCGCACGTTCCCCCCTCAAACAGGCCCAGCAGGGAGAAGAAGCGCGCCCAGCCCCAGTCCATTTCCATGTAGCCAAAGCCGTAGATCTGGGCCACCAGGTTCAGCCCCGTCACCACAGCGCAGGCCCCCAGCGTTACCGAAGAGACCTCTAGCGGCAGCTCCACCACCAGATCCCCCACCTGCAGCCAGGGCAGCCGAATCACCTGCGCCGGCTGATCCCAAATCGCCACCAGCGCCCCCACACTGTGCAGAAACGCTACCAAAGTCAGCAGCGCATTTAGGTAGCCCGCCGGTCGAGGGCCAGTGCGGCGGGTGATTCCTGGGGACCAGATCAGCGCTCCCCCCCACCCCACCAGCGCATAGAGGGGAATTAACCATGCGGTTGTAACCAGCCCGTTCAAGCTCATAATCCTCCTTCCGACCCGGGATCTCGCCTGACCCTATCGCTGGCTGAGATTCTGTAAAAAATCTTAAGAGGCATCCTAGTGGCCAACTAGGATAGACAAAAGTCAAGTTTTCCGATGAAGACCGTAGACTTAGGTCTATCCGCCAAAAAAACGCTGGGAAGTCAGGAAGGCCCACCTAAGGGATCCCGCCTGCAGGCCACTTCAGCCGCAGCTGCATGCTGTTGCAAAAAGCAAAGAGCCCCCTGTAGAAGTCCCTGCCGAGTTTTGGGGGCTACTGCCAGTTAGGTTTCCGCCAGCCCTACTAGGGCCTTTGCCTGCCCTGAGCAACCAGAGCTTGCTCGACTAGCTTTCCGACTTGCTAGAAGTCTGCACGTATAGGATTACTAGAAAGATGGAAGGTACCAAGATAAGCAAAAGAGTGGCCAAGATGCCCAGGTAGTTTGTCTCCATCGCTCCGCACGCCGCAAATCCAACTGGCAGCTAGCATACCATTCTCAGGTGCACCTTGCCCAAACGACCCAGCCAGCCCTAGGGCTTGGTTCTCACCGCAACATCCCCCAGCACCTTAGTCTGGCAGGCGAGGCGATAGGTCTCAGGCTTGCGCCTGAGTTTGCGGTTTTCTGCCTCTGTGCGTGGCGAGAGGTTTTCAGCCCCCTCGACAATCTCCACCACACAGGTGCCACACTGGCCGTTGCCGCCGCAGTTTAGCAGCTTGGCCACCATCTTATAGAGGTCAACCTGGTTCTCCAGCGCCTTCAGGCGCAGGTTCGACCCCTCTGCGACGACGACCTCCCGGTTCTCGTTCACAAACCGAATCGTTGCCATAGCTCTGCCAAAGAACCTCGCTCGAACTGAGCCAAGAAAGAGCGATGTTGCTAAGTATTGTTACATTTTAAGTCATGTTTTTAATCTTTGGCCAGGGATCGGGGAAGATGGTGCCAAATATGAGGGGCATCCCGCCTGAAGCCACTCAGGTCGGTTGCGCTTCGTTATACTGTCTGATCTCTGGGAGGGAAATTCTGCCGGCAATACTCTCAGTGGGTGTGCCCTTAGGTTAGGTAGGCATGGCACCCCTCAAACCAGAAGGGACTGCTCAGGTCAGAACCTAGGGGGGTGTCGACTTCGCTTTTTGACTGGATATTGCCCAAGTGTTGAAAACGTGGAGGATCGAGCTTTATGGGACTACCGTGGTATCGGGTCCACACTGTTGTACTCAACGATCCAGGCCGCCTCATTGCGGTACACCTAATGCACACTGCCCTGGTGGCGGGTTGGGCCGGATCGATGGCCCTGTACGAAGCAGCCATCTTCGACCCATCGGATCCGGTCTTGAATCCAATGTGGCGCCAGGGCATGTTTGTCATGCCGTTTATGGTGCGCCTGGGAGTGGTCAACTCATGGGGTGGATGGAACATCTATGGCGAGAGCGTTGCCAACCCAGGCTTCTGGACGTTTGAGGGGGTAGCCGCTGCCCACATCGTTCTATCAGGGTTGCTCTTTTTGGCTGCCTGCTGGCACTGGGTGTACTGGGATCTGGAGCTGTTCCGGGATCCCCGTACCGGTGAGCCAGCCTTGGACTTGCCGAAAATCTTTGGGATCCACCTGCTCCTGGCGGGGATTCTCTGCTTTGGCTTTGGCGCGTTTCACCTGACGGGCGTCTTTGGCCCAGGGATGTGGGTGAGCGATCCCTATGCCACGACAGGGCATGTGCAGCCGGTGGCGCCGGAGTGGGGGCCAGCCGGGTTTAACCCCTACAATGCTGGCGGGGTGGTGGCCCACCACATTGCCGCGGGCATCGTCGGCATCATTGCCGGCTTGTTCCACATTACGGTTCGTCCACCCCAACGCCTCTACAAGGCTCTGCGCATGGGGAATATAGAGAGCGTGCTCTCCAGCTCGCTGGCAGCAGTATTCTTTGCTGGCTTTGTGGTAGCTGGAACAATGTGGTATGGCAGCGCCACCACACCTGTCGAGCTGTTTGGCCCCACCCGCTACCAATGGGATTCCGGCTACTTCAACCAGGAAATTAACCGGCGCGTCAATGCTGCCGTGGAAGCTGGGATGACCCTCAGCGAAGCCTACAACTCTCTGCCTAAGTCCTTACTCTTCTACGATTACGTGGGCAACAACCCAGCCAAGGGTGGCCTATTCCGGGCTGGCCCCATGAACAAAGGGGATGGCATTGCCATCGAATGGTTGGGCCACCCAGTGTTCCGGGATCGCGAGGGGCGGGAGCTGACGGTGCAGCGCATGCCCACCTTCTTTGAGACGTTTCCCGTCATCCTGCGAGATGCCGATGGCGTAGTGCGGGCTGACATTCCCTTCCGCCAGGCCGAGTCGCGCTACAGCTTTGAGCAAGTGGGCGTGACGGTGGAGTTTTACGGCGGCAAGTTGGACGGGCAGGTGTTTACGGACCCGCCAACGGTTAAGAAGTATGCCCGCATGGCCCAGTTGGGTCGGCTCTTCGAGTTTGACCGTGAAACGCCCAAGGCCGATGGCACCTTCCACACCAGCCCCCGCGGGTGGTTTACCTTTGCCCACGCTGTCTTTGCCCTGCTATTTTTCTTCGGCCACATTTGGCACGGCGCCCGTACCCTCTTCCGCGACGTGTTTGCTGGCATTGACCCGAACATGAGTGAGGAGATGGTGGAATTCGGCGTCTTCCAAAAAGTGGGGGATCCCACCACCCGCAAGGTGCAAGAAGCCTAGAGCTTTCTTGGTTCCTAGCCGTCAGCACTCGGTTCTCTTTGGGAATGGGGTGCTGGCGGCTCTAGAGAGTCCATGGGAGGTTGCTATGGAAACCATCACCTACACCTTTATCCTGTTTTTGACGTTGGGCCTTCTGTTTTTTGCTGTTGCTTTTCGCGAAACTCCCAAGATCCCTAAGAAGTAAGCCCCACCAATTGGGTCCGCCACGCTAGTAGGGTCTGAGGCTAGGAGGCCGCGCAAACAATTGCCTGGATCCCTGGGCAAGGGCAGTTGCCCCGAGACTAGCCTGGGGATCGCCACAATTGCCTTGGGTTGGTGCTAGCTGGGCTCTAGAGCCCAGGGGAACGATGGCAAAGGTGCTACTGGTAGAGGATGATCCGGCCAATGCCCGCGTATTCGAGAAGGTGCTGCAGCGACGGGGTGGGTTTGAGGTTCTTCACAGCCAGGATGTGGAGCAGATTCTGCAGCTGGCCCAAGCCCGTGAAGTAGACGTCATTTTGCTAGATGTCTCCCTCGCCCAGAGCACCTTTCGCGGCGAGGCAGTGGACGGGATCCGCATTGCCCAGCTGCTTAAGGGGGATCCCCGCACCAGCTCCATTCCTATCCTCTTGGTAACGGCCCACGCCATGCGGGGCGACCGGGAGACTTTTTTGGCCCAGAGTGGGGCCGATGGCTACATTGCCAAGCCAGTCGTGGATCACGAGGAGATGGTGAACCAAGTGCGCCAGGTATTGGCTCAGGCTCAGCAGGGCTAGCTGGACAGGCTTTGCACAATCGACTGCCAAAAAGGGATCCCATCCTGGCCTGGCAAATCGGGGTCGGCAGCGCGTTCTGGGTGAGGCATCAAGCCGAGGATGCGACCGCTGGGATCGCAAATGCCGGCGATGTTATCCACCGAGCCGTTGGGGGCAACGGGATCGTAGCGGAAGACAATCTGACCCCCATCTTGCAGCTGCTTCAGGGTGTCGGCCTCGCAGACGTAGCGTCCTTCTCCATGGGCAATCGGCAGGGTTACAAGGGCGGACGGGGGGTAGGCGCTTGTCCAGGGCAGATCTGGCCGCTCCACGCGGATCCTCACTCGGTCGCAGATAAAGTGCAGATTAGCGTTGCGCAGCAGCGCCCCTGGCAGCAAGCCCGCCTCTGTCAGGATCTGGAAGCCATTGCAAATGCCCAAGACATAGCCCCCCCGGGCTACGTGCTCGGCTAGAGACCCCATTACCGGCGCAAAACGGGCCAACGCGCCCGCCCGCAGGTAATCTCCGTAGCTGAATCCCCCCGGCAGCACCACCACATCCAGCCCTGACAAATCGGTTTCCCGGTGCCAGATGAGTCGCGTCGGACAGCCTAAGAGGCCGCGGGTTACCCAGGCTACGTCGCGGTCACAATTGGAGCCAGGAAAAACAACAATGCCAAACCTTACCTTGGCCATGGGGATCCCTTGGGGCGAAGGCAAAAGCAGTGAGGGCTGGAGCGAGAGAGCTTCTTGGTGAGAGATCAGCCCTCTAGAGGCTCCACTTGGATTTGATAGGTCTCGATTACTGGATTGGCCAGCAGTTGCTCGCACAGCTTGCTCACCTGCTCTCGGGCAGTTTCGGCGTCAGGGGCCTCTAGCTGCAGCTGGATGTGTTTGCCAATGCGCACTCCCTGCACCTGGGTATGCCCTAGCTGATGCAAGCTAGCCTGGAGAGCAGCCCCGGCAGGATCCAGTACCGAGGGGCGCAGGTGGATCTGAATCTGAGCCTGGAACTGCATAGAATGAAGCTGGGCTGCTACAAGTGTATAGCCGGTTGTCGCTCGCTTGAGGCCAGCCTATGGATGCAGGGCGCGTCGTGGCCATTGCCCAGAATGTTTTTCGGGAAACCATTCGGGATCGCGTTCTTTATCTGGTGATGGTGTTTGCGGTGGCCATGCTGGGGGCCATCGTTTTGATTCCCCAGGTAGCCAACCAGGCCCACAACAAGATCATTGCCGATTTGGGTCTGGCCGCCATCCACTTCCTGTTGCTGGTGGTGGCCATTTTCGTCGGCACGGGGCTGGTAAATAAAGAGATCGAGAGGCGCACGGTCTACGTGCTGATTGCCAAACCCATGAGCCGGGCGGAGTTTATTGTCGGCAAGCATCTGGGCCTGTCGGCTTTGCTGTCGGTGCTGCTAGCAATGATGACGGCTGTCTTTTTGCTCAGCCTGCGGGTGGTGCAGGCTCCCATTTCCCCCTGGGCCGTTCTCTGGGCAACAGTTTTTACCTTTTTGGAACTGGTGCTGATTGTGGCAGCAGCGCTGCTGTTTGGGGTTTTTACCTCCCCGATTTTGGCTACCCTCTACACCATTGCCCTGTTCATTGTGGGCCACACGAGCCGTGCCCTGCTGCAGTTAAGCAGGCTAGTGGAAGATACAGGCTTCGGCAAGGTGTTCGAGGTAATCTACTTAGTCCTGCCAGATCTGGAGCGCTTTAACCTAAGAGATGCTGCCGTTTACGGACAAATTCCCCCGCCCACCCAGCTTCTTGGCGATGCGCTTTACGGCCTGATCTACACCGTTTTGCTGCTCATTTTGACGGCGCTGGTGTTTGCCCGGCGCGAGTTCTAATAAGCTCTCGGTGGATCCTTCTCTCATGCGATTTTTCCACTTCCACACCCCTGAGCAAGTCCCCTCGTCAGGGATCCCGGCCTGCGCGGTGGCCATTGATGTGCTGCGGGCCACCACCACCATTGCCACAGCCCTGGCCGCAGGGGCAGAGGCCGTGCAGGTGTTTGCCGATTTACAGCCCTTGCAAGCGACCAGCCAGAGCTGGCCGGCCTCCAAACGGCTCTTGGCCGGCGAGCGAGGCGGCAAAACGGTGGCGGGCTTTGACCTAGGCAACTCCCCCCGCGAGTATACGCCGGAGCGTGTGCGGGACAAGCGCATCTTCATGAGCACCACCAACGGCACCCGCACCCTTCAGCGCTTAGAAGGGATCCCGGTGTTGATCACAGCAGCCCTGGTGAACTTGGGAGCAGTGGTGGAGTTTCTCAGGCAAGGAGCTTTTGCCGAGGTGTGGCTGGTGGGAGCTGGCTGGGAGGGGGCTTTTGCTTTGGAAGACACCGCCTGTGCCGGAGCCATTCTGCATCGCCTGGGCTGTTCGGAGGAGCAGTTGGGCAACGACGAGGCGGTGGCCGCCCTGGCCCTCTACCAAACTTGGCAAGACAATCTCCTGGGCCTGTTGCGGCGCTCCAGCCATGGGCAGCGGCTACTGGCCATTAGCCCTGAAAGCGACAGGGACCTGGCCTATTGTGCGGAGTTGGATCGGCTCTCAGTGGTGCCACGGCAGGTTCAGCCCGGCGTTTTGGCCCTCGCCGGCTAGCTGGCCTTGGGTGTCTCGGCGGCAACAGCCAAAGCCTTCTGGTGCAGCCACTCCTGCCATTCTCCCGGGATCAACTTGCTGTGAAACGCATCTCCGGAGACAAACACCTCCTGCTGGTTTTGGGCCAAAACAAAAATGGAGCGGCGGTCGAAATGGGAGGTGAGCTTGTAGAGGGTGTAGGGGCCTTCGGAGTAGAGGGTCAACGTTTCCTGATCCAGGCCGTGACAGCTGCTTTGGCCGCGGGCTCGCAGGATCATGTTGATCAATTGTTCGTAGTACATATAACCCTTCCCGACGAGGTAGGGAACATCCCTGGGCAAGACCTCAACAGCCAAGGCGGCTGCCGAGGCTTGGGCGGCTCGCGTGAGCCCAGTATAACTTCCCGGCTCAGGCAACACTGAGCCCAACAGAGCAGGTGAGTTCAACCAAGGCAGCGGCAAATGCGATAAATAGTAAGGCAAACCGTCAGTTTTGCAATTCTGCACAGGCAGCCCCCATGGCCACTACGGCGCCTCACTCTCTTCCTCCCACCAATCCTGTCCGCGTCGCCATCGTCGGGGCCTCCGGCTATGGAGGGGTGCAGTTGGTGCGGCTGCTCAGCGAGCATCCCGGCGTGCAGATCACCTACCTGGCCGGTCAAGACAGCGCCGGCAAACGCTACGGGGATCTCTACCCTCACCTGGCCCAAGCGGTGGATTTGACCATCCAGCCGGTAGATGTGGAGGCCATTGCCGCCAGCAGCGACGTTGTCTTCCTCTCTCTGCCCAATGGCCTGGCAGCAGACTTGGCGCCGCCTTTGCTAGCCAAAGGGTGCAAAGTTCTAGATCTCTCGGCAGACTATCGCTTTCGCAACCTGGCCACCTACCAATCCTGGTATCGCCTGCGGCAGACGGATCCCAACTGGCCCAGCCCTGCCTATCGCCAGGCCAACGAGCAAGCGGTCTACGGGCTGCCAGAACTCTACCGGGAGGCCATTGCCCAAGCCCAACTGGTAGCCTGCCCCGGCTGCTACCCCACCGCCTCCCTGTTGGCGGTTGCCCCCCTGCTGCGGCAGGGGTTGGTGGAGCTGGACAGCCTTATTTTCGATGCCAAGTCCGGCGTCTCTGGCGCGGGCCGCACCCCCAAGCTGGGATCCCTATTTGCCGAGGTAGATGGCTCTCTGGGGGCCTATGGCGTGGCCCAACACCGGCACACGCCCGAGATCGAGCAGGCCTGCAGTGACCTCACCCACACCCCCATCACTGTACAATTTACGCCCCACCTCGTGCCGATGGTGCGGGGTATCCACGTCACCTTGTACGCCAACCTGCGGGATCCCGGCCTCGTGGGCGAAGATCTCATCACCATTTACAACGCCTTCTATCGCCAATCCCCCTGGGTCAAGGTGCTGCCCCGCGGCGTTTACCCGCAAACCAAGTGGGTTGCCGGCACCAACACCTGCATGATCGGGGTGGAAGTGGATACCCGCACCAACCGAGTCATTGTCCTGTCGGTAATCGACAACCTCATGAAGGGACAGGCCGGGCAGGCGGTGCAATGCCTCAACCTAATGATGGGGTGGCCGGAAACCTTGGGCTTACCGCAGCTTGCCTTTTACCCCTAGCTATAATGCCGGTAATTCCCCTGCGGCCCAGTTTGCCCATGCCTAACCTCTTCTCCCCCAATCTTGATCCCAACAGGCCCGCCGCGCCGGCGAACTCTCCACCTTCATCCGGTAGGGCGGGGGACCTGAACTGGGAGGGGCTGTGGCGGCAACTGGAAGCGGGCTGGCAGGAGCTGCCCCGGCGCTCTGAAGAAACCCTGCAGCAAACCCTAGCTCGTTTGCAACTGGAGTGGGGCGGCCTGTGCCGCGAGGCGAGGGATCGGCTGCAGGCAACCTTAGACAAAGCGAGAGCCACCAGCTCTCCAGAGCCGCTCCAGCAAGACCTGCAAGCGCTTTTGCCTCTGCTCAGCCCCCGCCAATGGGAGGTGGTCATTGGCTCTCTGGAACGGGCCGCCGACCGCGCCTGGGTGGCCAGCCTGCTGTATCACAGCCTGCAGGACCAGGCCTATTCTGGGGCAGAAACCAACGGCATCCCTTCTTGGGCAGGGGCCTTAACCGCTGAGCAACGCTCCACCTTGGAGGCGATGAGCCTGCGGGCCTATGGCAATAGCCGCCTACCTCTGGTGGTGGACAAAAGCGGCGAGATCCAGGTGAAAGCCTCAGCCGCCCTCTTGGCCGCCCTCATTGCCGTCGAGATCGGCAGCGTGGGATCGGCAGGGGCCCTCTCTCTGCTGGGCACGCCGGAGCTGCGCAAGCTCTTGAATGCCGAGGGCAAGCTGCGGCGCAGCGTCTTAAAGCAGGGGCGAACTGCCCTCACCGAAGAGGAGTGGCAAACCCTTCGCCAGTGGCTCGATCCCAAAGGATCCCCCCCCGACTGGTACCTCTCCCTCACCCAACTGGGGATCCAAACCACGCAGGTGGGGGACTATCTGGCGCGACGGCTGCGGGAGTTTTTCCAAAGCGAATGGATCAAGCTGGTGATCCCTCCCCTGTATCACCTGGTTATCGACGCTGTGCGGCTGTTGACGGGGGAAGTGTTTCTCAGTGTGGGCACAACCCTAGAAGCGGCTTTAGAGTCGGCAGAAGCTGAACGACGCCTGGAGCTGCTGCTGCAAGCTTTGCCCCAGGCCCGGCACATTCCCAGTCCCGAGCGCATCCAAGCCGCCCTTCCCGCCGTTGTGGAGGCTGCTGAGACAACCCTCAGGCCACTACTGGGGCGCCAGTTGATGACGGTGGCCGACATCTTCGACCCGCCCCTTCGCAACGAAAGCCTCAACGAGTTGGGGCGGCAGCTCAACCTCTGGAATCCCCTGCAGTTTTTGCTCACCTGGGGTACGTCTGGCTGGCTAGAGGCTCTGCTGGATCAGATCAAGGAATTGCAGCAGACCTACCCGGAAATGCCCCTGTGGGAGAGCTATCGGCAAGGGGTTGAGGCGGCAGTGCAAGCGCCACGGGTGATGGAGCAGGCAGAGGCCCTGCGCCTTACCGCCAAGAGCTTGGATCCCGAGATAGAACCCTTGGACGACTGAGCCATTCAAGGGTACCCCCCCTTCTGGGCAGGGCCTTCTTGAATGGTGGCGGATATCAAGAGATGCTCTTGTGCTACAATGAGTAAGCCACGTTTAGGGATGTCCATCAGTAGATGACAGCCAGATAGTCTAGTCTACCCCTCTTGCGCCTGTAGCTCAGTGGACTAGAGCACGTGGCTACGGACCACGCGGTCGGGAGTTCAAATCTCTCCAGGCGCGTTCCAATCCCAGATGATTTTTCGTCTGGGGTGTTCGCTGTCCCTTAGCTGGCCTGAATCCTGTGTTAGGATCAGGCCTATCAGGTCCGCCTTGATGCAGGCGTAGGGAGCTCGAGGATCATGTTTGAACGCTTTACAGAAAAGGCCATCAAGGTGATCATGCTGGCCCAGGAGGAGGCCAGGCGGTTAGGTCACAATTTCGTTGGCACTGAGCAAATTTTGCTGGGGCTCATTGGCGAGGGCACGGGGATCGCCGCCAAAGTCCTCAAATCTATGGGGGTCAACTTAAAAGACGCCAGAATTGAGGTTGAGAAAATTATCGGTCGGGGATCCGGCTTTGTGGCGGTTGAGATCCCCTTTACTCCTCGCGCCAAGCGAGTGCTGGAGCTCTCCTTAGAAGAGGCGCGCCAGCTTGGCCACAACTACATTGGCACGGAGCACCTACTCCTGGGCCTGATCCGAGAAGGGGAGGGAGTAGCCGCCCGCGTTCTGGAAAACCTGGGGGTGGATTTGTCCAAGGTGCGCACCCAAGTCATCCGCATGCTGGGCGAAACCGCCGAAGTAACGGCAGGCGGTGGCTCCTCTAGCCGTACTAAGACACCTACCCTGGATGAATTTGGCACCAACCTGACTCAACTGGCTCAGGAAGGCAAGCTGGATCCAGTGGTAGGCCGGACGCGGGAGATCGAGCGGGTGATCCAGATCTTGGGCCGCCGCACCAAGAACAACCCCGTCCTCATCGGCGAGCCGGGGGTTGGCAAAACCGCCATTGCCGAAGGTTTGGCCCAGCGCATTGTGCAAGGCGATGTGCCCGACATCTTGGCCGACAAGCGGGTGATCAGCTTGGACATCGGCCTGTTGGTGGCTGGCACCAAGTACCGCGGCGAGTTTGAAGAGCGCCTCAAGAAGATCATGGATGAGATCCGCAACGCCGGCAACATCATCCTGGTCATCGACGAGGTGCATACCCTGATTGGGGCGGGGGCGGCGGAGGGTGCTATCGATGCTGCCAACATCCTCAAGCCGGCTTTGGCTCGCGGCGAGCTACAGTGCATCGGGGCCACCACTCTGGATGAGTACCGCAAGCACATTGAGCGAGATCCGGCTCTGGAGCGCCGCTTCCAGCCCATCATGGTGGGCGAGCCGAGCGTGGCTGAGACCATTGAGATTCTCTATGGCCTGCGGGAGCGCTATGAGCAGCACCACAAGCTGAGGATCTCCGATGCGGCTCTGGAGGCGGCAGCCAAGCTGGCCGACCAGTACATCTCCGACCGCTTCTTGCCCGACAAGGCCATTGACCTCATCGACGAAGCGGCTTCGCGAGTGCGCTTGATCAACTCCCAACTGCCGCCAGCGGCGCGGGAGCTGGATCAGGAGCTGCGGCGGGTTCTCAGGGAGAAGGATGCCGCAGTGCGAGCCCAGGACTTCGACAGGGCTGGTGAGCTGCGGGACCGGGAGATGGAGATTAGGCAGCAGATCCGCGCCATTGCAGCGGCCAAGAAAGCCGAGGACAGCAGCCGCACGGAGCTGCCAGAGGTAACGGAGGAAGATGTGGCCCAGGTGGTGAGCGCTTGGACAGGGGTGCCGGTGGCCAAGCTCACCGAAAGTGAGTCGGAGAAGCTGCTCCACATGGAGGAGACCCTGCACCAGCGCATTGTCGGCCAAGATGAGGCTGTGCGGGCTATCTCTCGCGCCATTCGTCGCGCGCGCGTGGGATTGAAAAATCCCAATCGCCCCATCGCCAGCTTCATCTTCTGCGGCCCAACTGGGGTGGGCAAAACGGAGCTGACCAAGGCCTTAGCCGCCTACTTCTTCGGCTCCGAGTCAGCCATGATCCGACTTGACATGTCGGAGTACATGGAGCGGCACACGGTCAGCAAGCTTATTGGATCCCCGCCCGGCTACGTCGGCTACAACGAGGGGGGTCAGCTGACCGAAGCGGTGCGGCGCCGCCCCTACACGGTGGTACTTTTTGACGAGGTTGAGAAAGCCCACCCGGATGTGTTTAACCTGCTGCTGCAGATTCTCGAAGATGGCCGCCTGACAGATGCCAAAGGTCGCACGGTGGACTTCAAGAACACGTTGATCGTGATGACCTCTAACATTGGCTCCAAGGTCATCGAGAAGGGCGGCGGCAGCCTTGGCTTTGAGTTCAACACCAATGAGGAAGAGGCCAACTACAACCGCATCCGCAACCTGGTGCACGAAGAGCTGAAGCAGTATTTCCGGCCCGAGTTCCTCAACCGGGTGGACGAGATCATCGTCTTCCGGCAACTGACCAAGGACGAGGTGAAGCAGATCGCCGACATCCTGCTCAAGGAAGTCTTCGACCGCATGAAGGAGAAGAAAATTCACCTCACGGTCAGCGATCGCTTCAAAGACCTGCTGGTGGAGGAGGGCTACAACCCCAGCTACGGGGCACGTCCCCTGCGCCGGGCCATCCAGCGCCTGTTGGAAGACCTGCTGGCAGAGGAGATCTTGACTGGCCGCGTCAAAGAGGGATCTGAAGTGCTCATCGACGTGGACGAGGAGCGCAAGCCCAAAGTCCTAGTCACGCAGTCAGATCGGGTGCTCTTGCCGCAGGGAGCTGAGTAAGGTCGCCAGGACGCTCTTCTGTTGCTGGTTACTGGACAAGGGATCCGCTGCTATTTCCGGATCCCTTGTTCTTAGCTAAGTCAAGGGATTGGCTGTAGGAGAACTCTGGCATGGTGCAATCTACCTATTACTACTACGGTGGTGCTCCGGTTCGGACGCCTCCCCCGGATTTAGCTTCCCTGCTGCTCCAGGAGCGCATTGTTTACCTGGGTTTACCTCTGGCGGAAGAGTCAAATGCCAACGTCACCAAGCTAATCATTGAGCAGCTGCTGTACTTGCAGTACGAGGATCGGGAAAAGCCGATCAAGATGTACATCAACTCAACGGGCACCTATAACTACGACACGGCAGCCTTTGCCATTCTGGACACCATGAACTACATCAAGCCGCCAGTGCACACTATCTGCATTGGCAGTGCCATCGGCATGGCGGCCATGCTGTTGGCAGCGGGTGCTAAGGGGTTTCGGGCTAGCTTGCCCAATGCCACGATTGTGCTGCACCAGCCCTATGGGGGTGCCCGTGGACAGGCCAGCGACATTGAAATTCGCACCCGCGAGATCCTGACCTTGCGCAACATGATGCTGGAGGAACTCTCCCGCAGCACGGGTCAGCCCGTGGAGCGCATTAAAAAGGACACGGAGCGGCTGTTTTTCATGACCCCGGAAGAGGCTAAGGCCTATGGCCTCATTGACCAGGTGCTGACCAGCTCCAAAGGCTTGCCAAAGTTGGCAGCAGCCAAAACCTAAGGGTCAACCTTGAAATACCCGCACTGGGCTGTGGCGGGTTTTGCCTTGGCTGAGCCTGAGCGCGGGAGCAATTTGGCAAGCGCCCTATTCTGGTTCAAACTTTGCCAGGAGACATCTATGCCAATTGGAGTGCCTCGCGTTCCCTACCGTTTGCCCGGCGATCCTTACACCCAATGGATTAGCCTCGATGACCGCCTCTACCAAGAGCGGATTTTGTTTATCGGCGAGCCGATTGACGACAACTTGGCCAATACCATTGTGGGGGTAATGCTCTACCTCAATTCCCAGGACCCCCAAAAAGATATCGTGATGTACATCAATTCCCCCGGCGGCTCTGTGACGGCAGGGATGGCCATTTATGACACCATGAACCACGTCAAGCCGGACATCGTTACGGTTTGCGTGGGCCAAGCGGCCTCAATGGCAGCCTTTTTGCTGGCTGCCGGCACTAAGGGAAAACGCTTTGCCCTGCCCCACGCTCGCATCATGCTGCACCAACCTTCGCTGGGAATGATCCAAGGCCAAGCCAGCGACATTGAAATTCGAGCCCGCGAAACGCTGCGGGTCAAACGGCGCATGAACGAGCTGCTGTCGCAAATGACCGGCCAGCCGCTGGAGAAAATTGAGCGGGACGTGGAGCGAGACTTTTACCTCTCGGCTACAGAAGCCCAGGCCTATGGAATTGTCGACCGGGTAATCCAGGAGCGCTCGGAAGCCATGGCCAGCTAAACGCGAGGGGAAGCGGTCGGATGGGCCGACAGCTCTGGAGGCTGGGACTGGGCGGTTGCAGCGGCTTGTTGCTGCTTTGGGGTAGCCAAGCCTGGTCATTGCCGCCAGCTTCCGAGATTCCCGAGGAGGTGTTGCGGGCTCAACCTGACCTGCGTGCCCGTTCGCCGGTTGATAACCAGCCCCTCACTGCTAGCGAAGCGCAGAAGCTGCAGGCAGAGCTAGCAACCCGTCCCGCCATGGGATCAGTTTCGCCAAAGGTGGAACGGCTGATCTTTCTACTCAAGCTGCGCAAAGGGGTTCGCGACCTGTTTCCCTTCTTGCTCCCCTAATCCAGCCTACCCTCTATCTATTTCTAAGGGCGGGGAGGGATCCCTTTCTGGTAGCGGTAGGGGCCAGCACGGGATCCCCAAGTTTGCTGACCAGTGGTGGCGTCGAAGCCGCGATCCCAGCTGATGAATTCCCGAGCTGTGAGGTCGAACTCAATGTGGATATAGGTACTGTCGCCGGGGTTGAGGCGGCAAGCTCCCCCTGGCAGCATCTCGCCGTGAAAACAGCCTGGGCGTTTCTCGACCAAAATACGGCAGCCCGGCAAATGCTCGAGGTCTGAGAGTGACAGCTGCGCTAAACGCTGCGGATCCTGGGAGGCGCCTGCCCAAGCCGCTTGATCTCGCAACTTGTAGTTTTCTATCCGCAAGGGATCCGCCAGCAGCTGTAGCACTCGGCTGCGGTAGAATCGGCCCGGTGTGTGTTCGTTAAACTGCTCGGTAAAAAAGCCAATTCCCTCGGGAAACAGGTGAGGCAGACGCACGTACCAAAGGCTTACCGGCACAAACCACACCGGCTCCGCCATTGCCTGAGCGCGGTTGCTGTAGTAGCCTTCCAACCAATTGGCTAAGGTGTTGAGGTCGGGATCGAAAGTTGTCAAGGCTAACGCGAAAGAGTCTCTTGCGCTTCTCAATTCTACTCCCCCGTGGGTGCTGCGGCGGGGGTAGCCTCTTGACTCTGCTAAGGGCAGTTTGACTATGACCCAGCTTACCCCCAGCGCCAGCTACAGTATTGCCCTACGCCTACGTCTGCCCAACCGGCCCGGAGCCCTGGCCCGCGTCACTCAAGCCATTGCCGAGGTGGGCGGCAGCCTCAGCCGGATCGACCTCATCCACCAATCGGCTGCTGAAACCGTGCGGGAGATCTGTGTCGATGCCGTTAGCAGCGAGCACGCCCAGCAAATTCAGGCCGCCGTTGCCTCTTTGCCGAATGTGAAGGTGGAACGGGTGGTGGATCGCACCTTTGAGCTGCACAGGGGAGGAAAGTTGCAGGTGGTGGCCAAAAGCCCCCTGGAGAGCACCGCTGACCTGGCCATGGCCTATACCCCGGGCGTGGGCCGGGTGGCGCTGGAGATTGCCGCCGATCCCAGCGCTGTCTATGAGTACACCATCAAGGGGAACTGTGTGGGCATCGTTACCGACGGCAGTGCCGTGCTGGGCCTGGGAAACATCGGCCCGGAGGCCGCTTTGCCCGTGATGGAGGGGAAAGCAGCCCTGTTTAAGCGCTTTGCCGATATCGATGCTTTCCCGCTCTGCCTGGCCACGCAGGAGGTGGCAGAAATCGTGGAGACAGTGGTGCGCCTGGCGCCGGGGTTTGGCGGCTTCAACCTGGAAGACATCAGCGCCCCCCGCTGCTTTGCTATTGAATCCCAGCTCAAAGCCCGCCTCAACCTGCCCGTGTTTCACGACGATCAGCACGGCACGGCAATTGTGGTGCTAGCAGCTCTGCTGAATGCCTTGAAGGTGGTCAAAAAAAACCTGGGCCAGGTGCGTATTGTCATCAACGGTGCAGGGGCAGCTGGAATTGCCGTGACGCACCTGCTGCAGCGGGCGGGAGCTACCCATGTTGTTGTCTGCGACCGCCAAGGGATCCTCAGCCGCTCCCGCTCCGACCTCACCCCGGAAAAGGCAGCCATCGCCGTTGAGGAGAGCGGATCCCTGGCAGAGGCTTTGGTGGGAGCGGATGTGTTCATTGGGGTAAGCGTGGCCAATGCCCTGACGCCGGAGATGGTGGAGACAATGGCGCCAGATCCCATCGTCTTTGCCCTGGCCAACCCAGTGCCCGAGATCCAGCCCGAGCTAGTGGCGGATCGAGTCGCCGTGATGGCTACGGGTCGGAGCGACTACCCCAACCAGATCAACAACGTGCTGGCCTTTCCGGGGGTATTTCGCGGCGCTCTTGACTGCCGCGCCAAGCAGATCAACACCGAGATGTGCCTGGCTGCCGCCCACGCCATCGCCAATTTGATTTCACCTGAAGACTTGGATCCCCAGTGGATCATCCCCTCAGTCTTCGATGGGCGAGTGGTTCCTCAGGTAGCTGCCGCCGTGATCCAAGCGGCCCGCCAAACGGGAGTGGCCGGGATCCCATAACTTGTTCAATAAACAGGCTAATTCAGCACACGAGCATCACGGCTTGCAAGTCCTCGGGGAAAGGCAGCAGCGGGCCTCTTTTTCGTAATTTTTCGTAATTTAACAATTCTTCAGAGCGCCTCTTCTGGAAGTGGAGTTCTCTATATCTTGAGCTCTAGCTTCCTGCCTAGCTGGGGTTCTCAATGGACTTACGCAAGCCCTTCTATGTTCACCTCGTTACTGCCCTCGCCGCTGCTGGTATAGCTGCCGCGCCCCTGGATCGACTCAGTAAGGCCGGGGGAGTGGGTCTAGTCGCTGGAATTGGGAGTGCGGTAGCCGCGGAAGTTGCCCAACGTCACGGCAGTCGGGCTCGAGCTTTGAGAAGCCAGATTGAGGGGCTCTCTCGGCAGATTGAGGAGCTCTCCCGGCAAATAGAAGAAAAGGAGCAGCAGCTACGTAGCTATGAAAATCAACTGAATGAGCTCCGAACCCAGCTCCAACAGCGGGAAGAGAAGCTCCAGAGACTTGAGACTGATCTAGCAGAGTATCAGAAGCTCCTAGAACAGCTCGAAACTGAGCGGCAAGAATGGCGGCAGAATGCCATGAACTTGTCTGAGCAAGTTCAGAAACAAGAGCAGCAGCTACAAGGTCAGCAAGCGGAACTGGATCATCTGCGGGCACAGCTTCGGCGGAGAATTGAGGATCTCGCGCAAGCCGACACTAATACTATAGTCTTAGCAAGAAGCGAAAGAGATTTTTATCGAGAAGAAGCCAAGAGTTTTATCTTAGAGATCTTGAGTAGAGCAGCCGATCAGGTGCACAAGGGAAGTAGAGTCCAGCATATACTCCAAGACCTAATTCAGAATAACCATGCAAACGAAGGTAAGAGTTATCGTCAAAGGCTTAGGGAAGATATAAATCATTTATTCAGAGACTACCGCAAATGGTGCGATAATAGTTATGAAGCAGAGTTGCATAAGCTTGGTTTTGAGGTTGTTTCAGAGAAAAATTATGTTGTGATTAGATTTCACGGGGATAACCGCTATCAAATTTCCCTAGCTAAGACTCCCAGCGATCAGCGTGCTGGTTACGAGATTACTCAAAATATTCGCAATAAAATCTTCGGTCTAACAGAACCTACTTGAGGCTTACTTGTGAAAGGTGGGGATCTTTTTTTCTGGCCAAGGTTGGGGAAGTCAGCTTGGGCCCTGATAGGATAGGGGAAAGGGAATCTCCGCCATGTTCTACCTGCCAGTCTCACTGTTGTTGTTTTTAATGCTTCTACTGCTATTGCCCTTCCTCTGGCTGGGGCTAGCAGTGGATGTGGTAGCGCTGGCGGCAGGGAAGTTGGGCTTTTCCCGAGATGGGGCACTGTTGCTGCTGCTGGCTATCCTGGTGGGCAGCTCGGTCAATATTCCCCTCTACCGCGTCAGGTGCGAGGTAACTCTGGTGGAAGACCTGGCCAGCCTGTGGATGCGGCAATTTTGGGGGATCCCGTTGGCCAAGATCTCTCAGGAGACGGTGGTTGCCCTAAACGTGGGCGGGGGCCTGATCCCGCTGCTCTTGGCCCTGTATCAATTTGGCCGGGCCAGTGGGCTGTTGATCCTAGCCGTAACGGCGCTGGTAACTTTGGTCAGCTACTACGCTTCCCACGTAGTGCCCGGGATCGGCATTCAGATGAATCCCCTGGTGGCTCCGGCTACAGCGGCTTTGGCCGCTCTGTTCTGGGCTGGAGATCAGGCGCCGGCAGTGGCTTTTGCCGGAGGGGTTTTGGGCACGGTGATTGGAGCAGATATGCTGCACCTACCAGAGGTGTTGCGGCGCAGTTGCTCAGGCATCCTCAGCATTGGCGGGGCTGGGGTTTTCGATGGTATTGCTCTCTGTGGCCTATTTGCTCTACTGCTGAGCTAAACCAAGAGATAAGTAAGGGAAAGCGTGACCGATTGAGCCGGATCCAGCCAACGCAAGTCAGGGGCTCCCTCCTCAGCGCGGTAAGTCAACTCCTCGAAAAGGATTTGCGTCCACTCCAGCGGCTTGCTCAGCAACATCGGCGAACGGGTTACCCCCTGCTGGCGGGCCATGGCCTTGAGGGCCTCCAGGCTAGCAGAGAGGGGACGGGTGCTGGCCACAAACAGTAACTCGGTCAGTCCTTGGGCGTGGCAGGTAAGCAAATCGGGGTTGAGGACGGAGCGCGGCTCACGGACGGCCATCTCAGGCGGGGGTGGTATGGTCAGGCTGCCCCTAGCCTCTAGGCGCAGCGGCAGGGCAAGGTTGTCCTGGGGCACCGGAGCCAGCAGCTGCAGTTGCCCGCTGGAATCAACCATCAACAGATAGCCGAACAGATCCTGCTCGCCCTCGTTGCGCAGCGTGAGATAGAGAGGATCCCCGCGCAGGAAGCGGGGCATGCCCAGCTCAGCAGGAGCAGAGGCCCCTTGAGGAGGCCGCACTGCCCACGAGGGGGTTTTACCTCGGGTGGACAGTTCCCCCACCACCCCCAGCGACGAGACGGCAGCGTTGAGGGTGGTCCGCAGGCGCTTGGCCGCCAGCAGATGGGCCAGACGGGAGGCCAGCCGCTGCACTGCCGTAGTTGCCGCTTCGCCCGCTGGGCCACAGGAATTGAGAAGCAGCTCTCGCCCCGGCCAAAAGAGGCTGTAGCTGCCGACTTCCAGGCGCTTGGGCAGAGCGTCCCCTTGAAAGGCGGCAGCCATCTCTGGGGTGATGCGGCCCAGCAGGCAATCCACCTGGCGCTCGCGCGGGTTGGCCGTCTCCATCCAGCTATAGCCGGCGATGGCGTTGGTCAGATCCACTCTTTCAACGCGGCCCAGGCTGTCTTCTAACCCCACCAAGAGCTTGAGGCTGCTCGAGAGAGCGCGCAACTGCTCTCGCACCAGCGTGCCTACGGGGGGAAACTGATCTTCCCCGCCGACCGCTTGGACCTGCGCCAACAGCCCACTGCGGGAACGAATCAGAAGCGGCGTCGTTGGAGCAGCAGGATCAGCAACAAGGGGAGCCAGAAGGGTGCCCGGCTGGAGACCACACAGGGCTGCCGCTGGGATCCCCCCTAGCCACACCTGAGCACGGCTCCCCCTCACCTCCTGGATGACCCCGCTAGCCGCTGTCTGGGAGGGAATGAGGAAGTAGGGGGGGACTTGTCGAGCTATTTCTTTGCCCTCCAGGGTAGGGTGCTGACAAGAAAAGAGGCCCAGCTCCCGCCGACTGACCACCTGGTTGAAAGCAACTAGCAGGCGGGCAGGGGGCGTGGTCTCCCACAGGTACTGGGTCAGCAGGTAGGTGAGCACTCCTGCATGAAATCCCGGCCAAGCAGCTTCCGCTGCCAAGTCTTGGGGAGTGGTGGCAGCAATCAACAAGCCTTTGGGCCGAGGGGGCCAAACTTGCTGCCCTTCTGCAGAGGATGGCTGACCGGGATCCAGCACCTTGGAGGCTGCTGGCGGGACAGGTGGGCGGGAGCGCAGTTGGAGGTTGCCTCGTAGGGCAGGTGGGATGTGGGTAAAGCCGCAATCGAGTATGGTTGTGACTTGGGCCGTGCCCAAGTTTTGCACAAGCTGGAAAAAGCGCTCCAGCTCCATGGCCGCCAGGCTTTCGGAGCCCGACAACAGCAAAGCCGGCTGCCACTGATCCGGGGCCGATCCCGCCCGCCACTGGCCGTAGCCACTAAACTGCACGACCACTATTTTTTCCGCCGCCTGAGTTGGGCCCCCCAAGTGCTCGGCAAAGGCCGCTTGGACTGCGCTTGGCGTAGCCGCTCCATCGGTGAGGGCGAGAATGCCTGCCGGTTCAAAGCCAAAGCGGTACAGCAGCAGCTCCCGTTGCAGCTCTACGTCGGTTACACAGCCCTGCAGCGGGGATCCCTCGCCAGGGTAGCGGTTAATGCCAATGAGAAGAGCCAACTTGCGGGAGGTGGCTGCTAGAGCCTGTCGATAGCGCCTAGCCTGCCTGGTTAGCCAGCCGGGAGACAAACCAAGGCCAGCAGCAGCTAGGAGTAGTTTTTGGAGAAAAGACCGCCTTTCCATGCTGACCTGGTGGGCTGCCCCGCGGGCTTAGCGGCTAACCCATCGGCTTAAACTTTGTGCTCAGTCTGTGCCTATTTCAGGATATCTTTGTCCGCCCCAGATCAACCCCCCAGCCCACAAGCCGCTTGCCAACCCAGCAAGTTAAGATGTGTTACGAGATCCGTCGGGACTTCTATGGGCGCAACACTGTCGACAGCGGCCGCAGCCCAGCCAGCGGTGGCAGAGCAGCCTTTGCCTGGATCGGGGCAGCAGCCCTTGCAGCCGGCTCTGCGTTATGACCCAGAGGAGTTGGCTAGGCAGTATCGGGGGCGCTGGGATCTGGTGCTGGGGCGTCTTTTTCAGTTGATTGCCCCCTTTTTGGGGCTGTTGATCTGGGTCTTGTGGGATCGCTGGCGGGGGGTAGAGCTGAAGAACCGACGCAAGCATGCGGCGCGGCTGCGGGAGATCCTCACGGAATTGGGGCCGACAGCCATCAAAATTGGCCAAGCTCTCTCCACCCGTCCCGACCTGGTCTCGCCCCTTTTTCTGGAAGAGCTGGCCAAGCTGCAGGATGAGCTGCCCCCCTTCGACAATGCCACTGCCTTTGCCCTCATCGAGGCGCAAATCGGCCAGCCAATAGAGCAGATCTTTCGCGAGATCGGCCCGGAACCGGTTGCCGCGGCCAGCCTGGGGCAGGTTTACCAGGCGTATCTGCACACGGGAGAGAAAGTTGCCGTCAAGGTGCAGCGGCCCGATTTGATCGGGCGCATTTCCCTGGACATGTACATCATCCGCAGCCTAGCCGCCTGGGCCAAGCGCACCTTCCGCCGCATCCGCAGCGACCTGGTGGGCATTGTCGATGAGTTTGCTGGGCGGCTGTACGAAGAGATGGACTACACCCAGGAAGGCCGCAACGCCGAGCGCTTCCTAGAGCTGTACCGCCACCCCTCCATCTACGCTCCCAAAATCTATTGGGAGTACACCCGCACCAAGGTGCTGACAATGGAGTGGATCGACGGCATCAAGCTGACCCAGCTTGACAAAATCGCCGCTGCCGGGCTAAACGGGCAGCACCTCATCGAGATCGGGGTCAACTGCTCTCTGAAGCAGCTCTTGGAGCACGGCTTTTTCCATGCCGATCCCCATCCGGGCAACCTCTTGGCTATGTACGACGGGCGGCTGGCCTACATCGACTTTGGGATGATGAGCACCATCCAGCCGCACCAGCGCTACGGCCTCATCAAGGCAATTGTCCACTTGGTAAACCGGGATTTTGCCGCCTTGGCCCAGGACTACGTGGATCTGGAGTTCCTAGATCCCGACACCGATCTCACCCCCATCATCCCCGCCTTGGAGGACGTCTTCGCCGAGGCCCTAGGCAAGCCCGTGGCCGAGCTGAATTTCAAAAGCATTACCGATCGCCTCTCGGGGGTGATGTACAACTTTCCCTTTCGCGTACCTGCCTACTACGCTCTGATCATCCGCTCACTGCTCACCCTCGAGGGGATTGCCATCGGTCTGGATCCCAACTTCAAGGTCTTGAGCGTAGCCTATCCCTATGTGGCCCAGCGGCTCCTAACTGATCCCGCTCCAGAGCTGCGGGAAGCTCTGCGGGAGCTGCTGTTTAACCAGGGACAATTTCGCTGGAACCGCTTGGAAAATCTGCTGCGCAATGCCGTCAACAGCGAAGATTTTGACTTGCAGGGATCCCTAGAAAAAGCCGTTGATTTCCTCTTTTCGGAGCGGGGAGCCTTCCTGCGAGAGCAGCTGGTGGATATCCTCTTTTCCAGCTCAGGCAACGGATCTGCAGATGGCCTAACCCATCTGCAACGTCTGTGGTCAATTCTCAGCAGCAACCCCGCCTTTCAGCCGCTGCAGCTTTTGCCTCTAGTGGCCAAGGTAGCCGCCAAACCAGAAGCTCAACAGCTGGGGCGGCAGTTGGCCTCCCGCTGGCTGCAACGCCTGGCAGCCCGTCTGATCCGGGAGCTGCTGCTTGCAGAGGAGGGGAAGGAGCCTAGGTCACCCGCTTCCCTCAATGGGCGCCCCGGGAATAGCGGGCAAGCTGGGAAAATTCAAACCGCCCAGGCTTCCCCAGCCCAACCCGCTAGCGCAGTCTAGGTTTGCTGCCTCAGCTTCTTCTACTAGGCGTTCTCGTTTTTGGAACTGGGGGTGTTGAGAGCCAGCATCATCCACTCGGAGAATTCATCGCGGCGGAAGACCTGGGGGCAGGAACGCGGGCCAAAACGCAGTAGGCTAGGCATGCCGTGCTCTTTGAGGCGGGCTCGCAGCCAGGTGCCAACGCCTGTCTTGCCATCGTTGGGCATTTCGGTTTGAAAGTCACTGTACATCAGCAACAATTGACTGCGCGACTGGAGCACCGCATTCTCTTGAATCAACTTAGGCAGGGAGAGGTTAGCGTCCAAATTGCTGGCTTTGGTTGACTCTCGACGACGGCTGCGGGAACGGGATTTAGCGCTTTCGCGGTTCTTACGAGCTTTCGGTTCAATGGCCATAGAATCTCCTAGACGACTAAGGAACTCCCAAAAGGGACAAAAACCAGAACTCGCAGGCTGAGGAGAGAGCCCGCTGAGGAAGGTGGCTCGAGGGGTACAGTTCTGGGGCACTCACTGAGAAGGAGGGAAACACGCTCTCAGTCCAGCCAAAGAAAAGCTGCGCCAGCCTGCCGCCAAAGCTCAAGATCCCTTGCCTGCCACGGCAATCTCCAGCGCCTTGAGTTCCGGGCCACACATTCAAGACTTGTCTTCGTCTTGCCGGAGGAAGCTTGGCTTGGCTACCCCGGTTTGTAGGGTAGGGAAGTCCGGATGCTACTCTTAACTTAATATGACTTAAAACCCGGGCAGGTGAACACTCCCCATTGACCCAGAGGCTGCATAGCGCCTGCGGCTTATAACTTCCCAGGAAGCTGAGCCCTCACGGCAGCGCCGCCTGGCCTAAAGCTGGGGCTTGCGCCGCCTTTTGCTAGTCAGGAGCGGGCTCAGGTTTGCAGGCTTTGTCGGCCGTTGCGGATCACCCGCAGCGACTCCAGTAGCCGCATCTCTAGATCCTGCAAAACCTGATCCACGTAGCGGTGGGCCTCCCGCTGGAGACGCTCTGACTCCTGGAGGGTCTGTCGCCACACCTCCTCGCTCTGTTGGTAGGTTTGCCGCAACAACTGTTCCGCCTGAGCTTGAGCCTGGCGGAGGATGGTGGATTCGCTCACAAGCTGCTCGGCTCGGCGCTGGGCCATGGCCACGATCTCTTGGGCGTAGCGATGGGCCTCAGCCAAGATTTGATCCCGCTGGCGCAGCACTTCCTCAGCTTCCTCTAGAGCGGTGGGCAGGTTAAGGCGGATGAAGTCCAACTGCTCCAGGATCTTCTCTTCGTCGATGAGAGTGCGCGACCAGAACAAACGGGGACTGCTGAGAATCGCTGCCTCCAGTTGATCCAGGGCCTCCTGAACGCGCATCAACGCCAGAGTCTGATCCCTGGGCAGATCACTGGCGCGATTGAAGGCATCAGAGGGCAATTCTTGCATCAGTCTGGAAGGGGGGTGGCTGTGCTGGGCAAAGCAGGCAGGATAACGCCTACCATATTAGGTTCTCGCAGTCTTGAACCTGGGTGTTCCCACCCTTCCAGAGGCGGGGGACAGAGACCGCTATCTGTGGCAGACTGAGGGAAAGTTGTTGGGTTGCCCTCTGCTTATGCCCCAGCCGCAGCCTCCTCGCCGACTGGAAGATCAATTTGTGGAGAACGTCTCCCGCTACCCCACCTACTTCGTTACCGTCTTGCTGGGGGGAATTTGGGCTGGCCTACAGCCGTTTGTAAACCTGTACCGCAAAAGCGCGACGGCAGCAGCTCTAGTAACTGTGGGATCCCTAGCTCTGCTGTTGTTTATCTATTTCACCCTGCGGGCGATGACAGGGCACACGCTTCTGCCAGCGTGGATGTGGCGTTGAGAGTAAGAGAGCAGCTTACGAGCAAGCCAAGAGAAGTTTAGCTCCTGAGGGATCGCTGCTGCCGGCTCTAGCAAGCCGATCGGGTTTGCCGCTAGCTTGGTAAAGGTGTTTTCCTGTTGAGCTCATGGCAGATTGGATCCTGTTGGCACTGGTGGGCTCGACAACCTACCTGCTGCTACAAAAAAGCGTGGCCCGCCTCTCAAAGGTGCCCTGGCGGATCCTGTGGCTAGTGATGATGATCCCCCCCCTGCTTTGGGTGCTGGGGCGGCAGGTGTTTCAGTATGAAATGCCCCCTTTGCTAATGTTGGGGCTGTTTTTGGCCTCCTATTTTACCAGCATGACTTTGGCGCGTCGGGGGCGCCTCCAACCTCCACCAGCAGGCTCTCAGGCTGGAGTGGAAAACACCCCGGCCGAGCGGGATCCGGAGACAGAGGAAGGCGAGGAGGAAGGTGCTGCAGCTGCTCCCATCTCCATCTCGGAGGTGTCGCGGGAAAAGCTCAACCGCTGCTTTCCTTGGAACGTTTTCTATCTGCAAAGCGTGGAATACCGTCCTCAGGCCATCATCTGCCGCGGCAATTTGCGGGCGGATCCCACGGAAGCCTACGAGCAGGTACAGCGGAATGTGGAAACCACGTTTGGCAAACGCTTTCTGGTGGTGCTGCAGGAGGGGTTTGCCGGCAAGCCTTTTTTTGCCCTGGTGCCCAACCCGGCGGCGCGGCGCTCCCTAACCCGTCAGAAGGAGTGGCCTCTGCTGGCGTTGGGGCTGCTGCTGTTTACCTTTTGGACGACCCTAACTGCCGGCGCCCAAGCTTCTGGAGTCAGCCCTGACCGGTTGCTGCATCTACCCTCTCTGCTCAAAGGGTTACCTTATGCAGTGGGGATCTTGGCCATTCTGGGATCCCATGAAGGGATCCGCTACTGGGTGGCCCGCCGCCACGGCATCAAAACCTCGCTCCCCTATTTCATCCCGGTGCCTTTTGTGTTGGGAACCTTCGGGGCTTTCATCGAGCTGAAAGAGCCGGTGCCCAACCGCAAGGTGCTGTTTGACATCGCCGTTGCCGGGCCGCTGGCGGGCAGCCTGGTGGCGTTGACCATGTTGCTGGTGGGGCTGGTCTTTTCGACACCTGGGGAGCCTCCGGCAGAGCCAGAGGGGCAGCCGACCCCGATTAGCTTCCATCGCATTGACCCGCGCCTCTCGGTGCTGCTGGCCATTCTGGCGCGCCTGGTGCTGGGGGATCAGTTGCAGCCGGGGCAGGTGATCGATCTGCACCCCCTGGCCTTTGCCGGCTGGCTGGGTCTAGTGGTGGTTGCCTTTAACCTGGTGCCGGTGGGCCAACTGGATGGGGGCCACATTGTCCACGCCATCTATGGCCAGCAGATGGGGGCCAATGTGGGGCGAGTGACTCGCTGGCTGGTGCTGCTGCTGGCTTTGACGGTGCAGCCCTGGCTGTTATTGTGGGCGCTGCTTTTGTTTGTGATCACCAGTGCCGACGAGCCAGCCCTCAACGATGTCACCGAGCTGGATGAGGGGCGGGAGCTGCTGGGGCTGGCAATGTTGAGCTGGCTTGTGCTGATCCTGCTGCCGGTGCCACCCTTTTTGCAAAGCTGGCTTGGCCTGGCCTAGTTCGGGATAGGATCCAAACCACGTCAACCAGCTCAGCCCTGGCTATGCAAGCGGGTTTAATTGTCCAAAAGTACGGCGGCACCTCCGTCGGCTCCATCGAGCGCATCCAGGCCGTAGCCCAGCGGGTAGCCCACACGGTGGAGCAGGGGAAGCGGGTGGTGGTGGTGGTCTCGGCAATGGGAGAAGAAACGGATCGCCTGGTGGAACTGGGGGAACAGATCCTCCAGGGATCCCCGACCACGCCGGCCCAGTGGCGGGAGTGGGACATGCTCCTGTCTACGGGTGAGCAGGTCAGCATTGCCCTGCTGGCGTTGGCGCTGCAGCGCTTGGGCTACCCTGCCCTCTCCTTGACGGCGGCCCAGGTGGGCATCGTCACCACCCGGGATCACGGGCGGGCCCGCATTCTGCACATCCACACCGACCGCCTCTGGCAACACCTAGAGCGGGGAGAGGTGGTGGTGGTGGCCGGCTTTCAGGGCATCACCAGCCTAACTGAGCTGGAGATCACCACCCTGGGGCGGGGGGGATCGGACACCACGGCGGTGGCTTTGGCAGTGGCCCTGGGAGCCGAGCTGTGTGAGATCTACACCGATGTGCCCGGGATCTTTACTGCCGATCCGCGCAAGGTGCCCGAGGCCAGGTTGTTGCCAGAGATTACCGCCGACGAGATGCTGGAGCTAGCCAGCCTAGGAGCGCAGGTACTGCACCCCCGCTCGGTAGAAATTGCTCGCAACTACGGCGTCAAGCTGCGGGTGCGCTCTAGCCTGGAGCCGCTGCAAGCCGGATCAGAAGGCACCCTCATTGTCTCTCCCCCTGCTCGCGTCCGCTCCCCTGATAGCAGCATTGAGCTAGGGCGGGCGGTCGATACCGTGGAGCTGGATGGGGAGCAGGCCAAGTTGGTGTTGGTGGGAGTGCCGGATCGCCCGGGCATTGCCGCGCAACTGTTCCAGGAGATTGCTGCAGCGGGGATCAATGTCGACTTAATTCTGCAGTCGCTCCACCTTAGTGCGGCGGAGGGATCCCCTACCAACGACATTGCCTTCACCGTCAGCCGTGCCCAGGCGGCTCAGGCAGCAGCCGTGGCCCGCAAGGTTGGCCAGGAGCTGGGGTGTAGGGAAGTCCTTGTCGATGAGGCGGTAGCCAAGGTCAGCATTGCCGGGGTGGGGATGATGGGTCGCCCGGGCATTGCCGCCGAGATGTTTCGCGTGCTGGCGGAAGCGGGGATCAACTTGCAGATGATCTCCATGTCGGAGATCAAGGTCAGCTGCGTGGTGGCAGCCGAGCGGGCTGGGGAGGCCGCCCTGGCGCTGGGGGAAGCGTTTCAGGTGATTCCCCAGTTGCATCGAGTCAAGGCAGCGCCTTGCGGGGATCCCCTTCTGCGCAACCACCCGGTGCGGGGCGTTGCCCTGGATCTGAAGCAATCGCGGCTAGGCCTGCGCAAGGTGCCGGATCGGCCGGGGACGGCTGCCCATCTGTTTGGGCGCTTGGCGGATGCTGGCGTTATCGTCGACACCATCATCCAGAGCCAGCGGAGCTACCACAACGGCCTTCCCAGTAACGACATTGCCTTTACCGTGCCTCAGGATCAGGCCAGGGCGGCTGAGGCCGTGTGCTGTCAGGTGGCCGAGGAGCTGCAGGCAGCTGGGGTTGAAACCGACCACGACATTGCCAAAGTCAGCATCGTCGGCGCCGGCATGGAAACGTATCCCGGCGTGGCGGCGCGCTTTTTTGCTGCCTTGGCCGACGCCGGGATCAACATTGAGATGATCGGCACCTCGGAGATTAAGGTAAGCTGCGTGGTGCGACGGGAGCAGGGGATCCGGGCTCTCCAAGCTGTCCACCGTGCCTTTGAACTCGACCGTCCGCTCTGAAAGACTCATACAACGCTGGACAAAAGCAGACTTTTGCTCCAGGTTGACGCTTTCTTCCTGCTTCCACGACCCGTGGCTAGTGGCAGAGTTTGCCCCTACCACACCGCCAGAGGGATCTCCACAGGCGTGACTTCCCCGCAAGCTGCAGGTAGTTGCTCCTTGCTATACCGGGCACACCGGCTAAAGACGGAGCCAACCTTAGCCTAGGCAAAATGCCTACCAGAAAAGATGTACTCGCAAGCCTACTAGCTCAGCCCATCTACGTCAAGGCAGGAGGTTGGTCATGCCACAAAGTGGCTGATTGTCCAGTGAATCAAGGACTAGAGGAGAGCCCTAGTCTGTTTTGGCCGCCAGCAACAGGGGGAAGTGGTGGGCATTGGGGGCGTGCATGGCCTGGATCCCCAAGTTGGCGCGGTTGAGGAGATCGGCGTAGGTGGGGATGAACCGGCCCTGGCTGTCCAGGATGGACTGGTTGAAGTTAAAGCCATTGAGGTTAAAGGCCATTAGGCCGATGCCGATTGCCGCCGCCCAGATCCCCAAGGTAGGCAGGGCCGCCATCCAGAAGTGGACGGAGCGGCTGTTGCGCCAGCCAAGGCTGGAGATCCCCAGCCTCCCCAAGAAGGCATAGTGGCCGGCCAGGAAGTTGTAGGTGACCTCCTGCTGGCCAAAGCGGTAGCCGGCATTGGCTGACTCCTCTTCTGAAGTCTCCCGGATCAGGCTAGAGGTTACCAGGGAGCCGTGGAGAGAAGCCAGCAGGGCGCCGCCAAACACCCCCGCCACTGCCAGTTGGTGCAGCGGGTGCATGAGGATGTTGTGTTCCGCCTGGAAGGCGAGCATGAAGTGGAAGGTGCCGGCAATCCCTAGCGGCAGCCCCTCTGAGAAGCTGCCCTGGCCGATGGGATAGACCAGGAGCACCGCTGTAGCGGCAGCCGCCGGCGCAGAAAAGGCCACTGCAGTCCAGGGGCGCATGCCCAGCCGGTAGCTCAGCTCCCACTGCCGGCCCAGGTAGCACCACACCCCGATGAGGAAGTGAAACACGATGAGCTGGTAGGGGCCGCCGTTGTAGAGCCACTCCTCCAAAGAGGCAGCTTCCCAGATGGGATAGAAGTGTAAGGCGATGGCGGCTGAGGTGGGCACCACCGCCGCAGAAATGAGGTTGTTGCCCCCCAGTAGGGAGCCAATCACCGGCTCGCGGATCCCGTCCACGTCCACCGGCGGCGCAGCGATGAAGGCAATCACAAAACAAAAGGTTGCCGCCAACAAGGTCGGGATCATCAATACGCCAAACCAGCCGATGTAAAGCCGATTTTCGGTGCTAGTGATCCATTGACAAAAACTTTCCCAGCTCCAGAGCCGTCGTGCGGCAGCGGAGCGCCGAACAACCACACTCATAGGCCAACTCCTAGAAAATTTGAAGAGAGCTTTCTTCCACTTGCGCTTGGCAGAGTGACCTCAGGAAATGACTCAGCCTTGTCCTGGGGATCCTTCTCCTTCCACGCTAGACAGTCTCAAGAAAACTGCCAAGGATACCTAACGTTTGCAGCCAAAATGTGAAATAAATTGATTTATCGATACAAAAAGGTAGCTTAGTATTGCAGTTTATATTCCACCCCTTTTCCCAGGCCTCAAGAGCCAGTTTTTGCAGTCGAGAACTTCAGGATTTCTTAAGGTGGAGGTCTTAAGGATTTCTTCAGAAAAGCAACCCCAGCAGGCTCCTATCGCCCAATTTCGGCGTGAAACTCCTGCAGGGACTTCACCCCTAGGGATCCCGACTGCAGAGCGCGGATGGCAGCAGCAGTAGCCTTGGCTCCAGCCAGAGTAGTGACCAAAGGGATCTTGTAGGCCAGGGCGGTGCGGCGGATCTTCCGTGCATCCTGTTGGGCTTCACCGCCAGAAGGGGTGTTGACGATAAGCTGAATCTGGCCGTTCTTGATGGCGTCGATGACGTGGGGCCGGCCCTCGTGCAGCTTGAGCACCTTCTCGACGGGGATCCCGTGCTCGGCCAAAACTTTCTGGGTTCCGGCAGTGGCCAGCAGGCGAAAGCCTAGCTTGACCAACTCCTGGGCCACTGGGATCACCGCCTGCTTGTCGCGGTCGCTAACGCTGATGAACACGGTGCCCCCTAGGGGCAGGTTTTGGCCGGCAGCCAGTTGCGCTTTGGCAAAGGCGCGGCCAAAGTCGGTGTCAATGCCCATCACCTCCCCAGTAGAGCGCATCTCCGGCCCCAGCAGCGTGTCGGTGCCGGGGAACTTGTGAAACGGCAGCACCACTTCCTTAACAGCCACGTAGGGCGGGATCACCTCCTGGGTAAAGCCTAGCTCTGCCAGGGTTTTGCCGCTCATCACCTGGGCAGCGTAGGCGGCCAGGGGGTGGCCAATGGCTTTGCTGACAAACGGCACGGTGCGGGAAGCGCGCGGGTTGGCTTCCAGAACGTAAACCTGCTCCTTCTGGACGGCGTATTGGACGTTAATGAGCCCCACCACCTTGAGAGCTTGGGCCAACTTCACCGTCCAGTCGCGGATCACCTGCAGCACAGCAGGGCTGAGAGTGCGGCTGGGCAAGACACAGGCGGAGTCGCCCGAGTGGATCCCGGCCTGCTCAATGTGCTCCAGGATGCCGCCGATGGTTACAGCCCCGGTGTGGTCGGCGATGGCGTCCACATCTACCTCCACGGCATCCTCCAAGAACTGATCCACCAGCACGGGACGGTTGGGATCCACCGCCACCGCTAGCTGCATGTAGCGCCGCAGATCTTGATCCGAATAGACAATCTCCATGGCCCGCCCCCCCAGCACATAGCTGGGCCGTACCACCACGGGGTAGCCAATGCGCCGGGCAATCTCCAGGCTCTCCTCCACGCTGCGGGCAAGGCCGTGGGCTGGCTGGCGGATCCCCAATTCCTCGAGCAGGCGCCCAAACTGGCCGCGATCTTCGGCTATGTCGATGGAGTCAGGAGCAGTACCCCAGATAGGCGCTTGGGCTGCGGCTAGCCCCTGGGCCAGCTTCAGGGGGGTCTGGCCGCCAAACTGCAGGATTAGACCTAGCGGCTGCTCGGCCTCGACGAGGTTCATCACCTCTTCGTAGGTCAGGGGCTCAAAGTAGAGGCGATCAGCGGTGTCGTAGTCGGTGGAAACGGTCTCGGGGTTGGAGTTGACCATGATGGTCTCATACCCAAGGCGTCTGAGGGCAAAGACGGCATGACAGCAGCAGTAGTCGAACTCAATCCCCTGGCCGATGCGGTTGGGACCGCCCCCCAGGATCATCACCTTTGGCTTGGCGGTGGGGAAGGTCTCAGATTCGCTCTCGTAGGTGGAGTACTGGTAAGGGGTGGCCGCCTCGAACTCGGCAGCGCAGGTGTCCACGGTTTTGTAGGTGGGGATCACCCCCAGGGCCTTGCGGCGATCCCGCACCTGGGCTTCCGCGGAGCCGGTCAGGTGGGCAATTTGTCGGTCGCTAAAGCCCATTTGCTTGAGATGGCGCAGGTCTTCGGCCGTTAGGGATCCCAACTCCCGCCCTTTAAGGGCTTGCTCCACCTCCACCAACTCCTGCAGCTTGTCGATAAACCAGGGATCGATGTGGGTAAGCTGGGCAATTTCCTGGACCGAGAAACCCATGAGCAGGGCCGTGCGAATGGTCAACAGGCGGAAGGGGTTGGGGGTGCGCAGGTTGGCCCGCACTTCCTCTGGCGTTGGGAAGACTTCCGGCCTGTCGCTGCCAAAGCCAGGGCGGTCGATCTCCAAAGACCGCAATGCCTTCTGGATGGACTCCTGGAAGGTGCGGCCAATGGCCATCACCTCCCCCACCGACTTCATCTGGGTTGTCAAAACGGGCTCCGCCCCAGGAAACTTTTCAAAGGCAAAGCGGGGGATTTTGGTGACGACATAGTCAATGGTGGGCTCAAAGCTGGCAGGGGTTTTGCGGGTAATGTCATTGGGAAGCTCCGGCAGCGTGTAGCCCACAGCCAGCTTGGCGGCAATCTTGGCAATGGGAAAGCCGGTGGCCTTGCTGGCCAAAGCAGAAGAGCGGGAGACCCGCGGGTTCATCTCGATAACCCGCACTTCGCCATTGGCGGGGTTGACGGCAAACTGCACGTTGGATCCCCCCGTTTCCACCCCAATCTCGCGCATGATGGCGATGGCGTAGTCGCGCAGCCGCTGGTACTCCTTGTCGGTGAGGGTCTGCGCCGGGGCCACGGTGATGGAGTCGCCGGTGTGGACCCCCATGGGGTCGATGTTTTCAATCGAGCAGATGATGACCACGTTGTCCGCCAGATCCCGCATCACCTCCAGCTCGAACTCCTTCCAGCCGATGATCGACTCCTCCACCAGGATCTGGGAGATTGGGCTGGCCTCTAGGCCGGCGGTGCAGATTTCCTCCAACTCCTCCTGGTTGTAGGCCACGCCGCCACCTGTACCTCCCAAGGTGTAGGCGGGACGGATGATGAGGGGGTAGCCAATTTCTTGAGCAATCTGTTTGGCTTCTTCTAGGCTGCGGGCCAACCCTGAGCGGGGGACGGCCAGGCCAATTCGCTGCATCGCCTGCTTAAACAGCTCCCGGTCTTCGGCTTTTTCAATGGCCTCGCGCTTGGCCCCAATTAGCTCCACCCCGTACTGATCCAGGATCCCGCGCCGGGCTAGCTCCATCGCTACATTGAGAGCTGTCTGTCCCCCCATGGTGGGAAGGAGGGCATCAGGGCGCTCCCGCTCGATGATCTGGGCCACAAAGTCTGCCGTCACCGGCTCGATGTAGACGCGATCCGCCATAGTGGGATCCGTCATGATGGTGGCCGGGTTGGAGTTGACCAGGATGACCTCGTAGCCCTCCTCTCGCAGGGCCTTGCAGGCTTGGGTGCCCGAGTAGTCGAACTCGCAGGCTTGGCCAATGACAATAGGCCCTGCTCCGATGAGCAAGATCTTGTGAATGTCGGTACGACGCGGCATGGAATCCCTAGGGTGGCAAGGTCAGCCTTCTATTTTAAGAGGCGGGTTTAAGAGGCGGGCCCAGCTTGGGCGGTAAGATGGTGTACCTTGGGCAAGGGGCCTCAGAAAGGGTTGCTGTTGGAAAGCCTTGAGATGAACTTGCCTAGCCTCCTCTGGCCCGATCCTGGTGAGATCCCAGCTCCTCCTCGGCCCGGGATCCTGGGTGTTTTGGCTTCCGGCAACGGCAGCAATTTTGAGGCCATTGCCCAGGCCATCGAGGCCGGCGAGCTGCCAGCCCACATCGCTGTTGTGATCACCAACAATCCTGAGGCCTATGTGCGGCAGCGGGCGGAGCGCCGAGGGATCCCCTGTGTCCTCCTTAACCACCGCGACTATCCCAGCCGGGAGGCGCTAGATGCCGCCATCGTGGAGGTGCTGCAACAGCATCAGGTGGAGTGGGTGATCATGGCCGGCTGGATGCGCTTGGTGACTCAGGTGTTGCTGTCTGCCTATCCGGAGCGGGTTTTAAACCTTCACCCCAGTCTCTTGCCCAGCTTCAAGGGCCTACGGGCTGTGGAGCAGGCGCTGGCGTGCGGCGTAAAAATCGCCGGCTGCACCGTCCACCGGGTTACGTTGGAAATGGACAGCGGCCCCATCGTGGCCCAGGCGGCGGTGCCGGTCCTGCCGGAAGATACCGTGGAGTCGCTCTACCGGCGCATCCAGGCCCAGGAACATCGCCTCTATCCTCTGGCCATCCGCCTCTGCTTGGCCGAGGGATCCCTCTCCCAGAAGCCTCCCTCCTAGGAGGCGCACCCCATGGCCGAGATCTCACCCCTTCTTGTTTTCGATAGCTCCGCAATTCTGGCTGGGCGACCGGCTCGGTGGCAGGAATGGGCCCGCTTCGGGGTGTGTGTGCTGCCCCAGGCGGCGCTGGCTGAGCTGGAGCGCCTGGCTCGAGAAGCCATTGAGCCTTAGGAAGAGTCGACAGCGCGCGCCTTTTTGCGCCACCAGCCCAGCTTGGGGTTTGCCGTCTCAGCAGCCCGCGCCTGGGTCGAGGAGGTCAACGCCAGCGGCCACTCCCTAAAAGCTCGCCTGGAGCAGGCCATTGCCGAGTGCGCCTACGCCCTGGCCCAGCAGCAGCCAGGATCCCTAGTGGTGGTGGTGAGCAACGATCGGCCCTTGGTAGGGCGGATCCAGGAACTGAGGGTCTCCAACCTCTGCGCCATCTCTCTAGCCGAGCTCAACCGCTGGGTACACCTCAGGCAGTGGCCAGGGCTTTGGGACGGCTGCCGCGGCCTCCCCTTCCCGCCACGCCGCTCTCTTCTCGTCCTTCGGCCCGACCGCCTTCTCCAGTCAGCCAGGGATCCCGGGGATCTCCGCTTGGCTTGACCCCAGCAGGGGTACAAAAGGCCCTGGCGCTGGTGTGGGTCTTGGCCTTTTTCTCGGCAGCGGGCTTGTTGGCCTGGCGCTGGTTAGATCCCAAGGGGAGCGAAGGGATCTGGCGGCAGCTGCCTCTGTCCCGGATCCCTTGGCTGCGGGATCGCAGCAGCCCAAACAGGGCATACTAGGGTGAAGGCTTTCTCGAGACTCGTCCCTAGTAGCCATGACGGCAACGGCTGACCTTTGGCCCCAGCTTCTAGGCCAACTGCTGGAGCGGCAATCCCTCAGCGAGGCCCAGGCAGAAGAGTTGATGAATGGCTGGCTCAACAACCAAGTGCCGGAGGTGGTGTCGGGGGCAATCCTAGCAGCTCTCCAAGCCAAGGGGGTGAGCGCCAGCGAGCTGGCCGGCATGGCGCGGGTGCTGCAACGGGCTTCTCTGGGATCGCCGCTGGACCTGCCCCTCTTGGTGGATACCTGCGGCACCGGCGGGGACGGGGCTAGCACTTTCAACATTTCCACCGCCGTGGCCTTTGTGGTCAGCGCTGCCGGGATCCCGGTGGCAAAACACGGCAACCGTTCGGCCTCTGGCAAGGTGGGCTCGGCAGACGTGCTGGAGGCCCTGGGGGTGAACCTCAACGCCAAGCCAGAGCAGGTACGAGCCGCGGTTACCGAAGTGGGCATCACCTTTCTCTTTGCCCCCCACTGGCATCCAGCTATGCGGGCGGTAGCTCCCTACCGACGGGCTCTCAAGGTGCGCACCGTTTTCAACCTGCTGGGGCCCCTGGTCAATCCTTTCTACCCCAACCGGCAGGTTATCGGGGTTTACGCGCCGGAGCTGGTGCCGGTGGTGGCCGAGGCCCTGCGCCTGCTGGGGCGGGAAGAAGCCATCGTACTCCACAGCCGGGAAGGCCTTGACGAAGCTGGCCTCGCTCAGCCCACGGATCTGGGCGTTCTCTCCCAGGGATCCCTACACCTAGAGGTCTTGAACCCGCGGGATTACGATCTCACGCCCGCACCCGTCCAGGCTCTCCAGGGAGGGGACTTGACAGAAAATGCTGCCATCCTCACCCGCGTCCTCCAGGGAGGCGGCGAGCTTGCCCAGCGGGATGTGGTGGCCCTCAATGCAGCGCTGGCGCTTCAGGTGGCGGGAGCTGTGGCTGACTTGAGAGCTGGAATTGACCGAGCGCGGGAGATCCTTGCCAGCGGCGCCGCCTGGGATCGCCTGCAAAAGTTGGTCAACTTTCTGGCTTCCTAAAACTCCCGCCCTCGCCCAAAAGCCAGCACCTCGTCTACCCCTAGGCGGGGCTTGCGCGGCAGGTTGCCCGGTGCAGGGTAGCCCACCGCCAGCAGCATCACCGGCACGTAGCGGTCGGCAATGCCGAACTCCCGCTTTACCCCTTCTGGGTCAAAGCCAATCATCGGCCCGCTTGCCAAGCCCTTTGCCTGCGCCGCCAGCATCAAAGCCATGGCTGCCAGGGCCCCGGAGCGAATCGCCTCATCCCGCGCCAAAGTGGGGTTGTTGGCGTAGGTGGCTTGGGCCATGTTCACCCAGCTTTCCGCCCCTTCCGGGGAGAGGAGGCCCGCAGCGACGGCTCTTTGGACAATTTCAGGCAGCTTCTCATACCCCCGCAGATCCCCCAGGACGATGAACACCACTGCCGCGTCCGCCACCTTCTGTTGGTTGTAGGCCAGGGCTTTGAGGCGCTCTTTGTCTGCAGGATCGGTGACGGCTACGAACCGCCAGTGCTGGATGTTAAAGGAGGAGGGAGCTTCCGTAGCATAGGCAACCAGCTCCTGGATCTCCGCCTCCGACAGGCGGCGGCTGGGATCAAACTTGTCGGCGGAGATCCGCTCTTTGAGGGCAGCTAGGACGTCCATGGGGATCCTCGAGAAGAGCTGCTACCAGAAAACCGAGGACAAAATTGCCTTCTCTCATCCAGCTTATCCAGCCTAGGGCCTCAGCAAGATCCCTCTCCCGAAGGCAGGTATGATAAAGGGATGATTGGAGCTGGATGCCCCCAGCCCCTTTGGGGAACCTCGAAGTAGCCAATAGCAAGCGGTGTGGTTGAGGGGGAAAGGCAAGCGGTGGACTTCGGGCGCGTGCTGACGGCAATGGTGACTCCCTTTACGCCTGAGGGGGAGATCAACTACGAAGAAGCCGCTCGCTTGGCCGATTACTTGGTAACCCACGGCAGCGATGGCTTGGTGGTCTGCGGCACCACTGGCGAGTCTCCCACCCTGAGCTGGCAAGAAGAGTACGAGCTGTTTCGGGTGGTGCGAGATGCCGTGGCTGGCCGAGCCAAGGTTATCGCCGGCACGGGCTCCAACTCCACCCGCGAGGCCATCGAAGCCACCAAAAAAGCGGCTCAGTTGGGCCTGGATGGCTCTCTCCAAGTGGTGCCCTACTACAACAAGCCCACCCAGGCGGGGCTCTACGAGCACTTCAAGGCCATTGCCCAAGCCAGCGACTTGCCCATCATGCTCTACAACATCCCCAGCCGCACGGGGGTAAGCCTACAGCCGGAAACGGTGGCGCAATTGGCGGAGATGGAGACGATTGTCGCCATCAAGGAAGCTAGTGGTATCATGGACGTAGTTTCTGAAATTCGGCGGCTTACCCCCTCCCGCTTTAGCATCTACTCAGGAGATGACTCGCTGACCTTGCCGATTTTGTCTTTGGGGGGGAGAGGAGTAGTCAGCGTAGCTAGCCATTTGGTTGGGCTACAGCTTCAGGAGTTGATCCAGAGCTACCACAGAGGACAGCCCGAACAAGCCCTGGCTCACCATCTCCGCCTGCTTCCGCTGTTTAAGGTTTTGTTCATCGAGACCAACCCCGTTCCTATCAAGGCGGCGCTAGAGATGCAGGGTTGGCAAGTAGGTCGGGTGCGCCCTCCGCTAGCGCCTCTGCAGGCCAGCTCTCTACAGGTTTTGCGACAAGTGCTGCAAGGGATGGGACTACTGGATGAGGCGCAGGGATCTGAACAAAAAGCAGCAAAAGCTTCATGACTCTGTCTAACTAGGGGGCTTTCGGAGGGGTCTTTCGTGGCATTTTCCCGACTGGAAAATGGACAGGTCCTAGTAGCCAAATTCAGCTAGCACCGCTGACTTGGCTAGCGGGGTTTGTCTGGAGGGGTTTTTGGTTGGCTTAATTGTTACAAACCGCTACATCTAGAGGATCCACAGCGTCTATGCGAACACCACGGACTTCAGTTGCCTCTCGGTCAGCAGCTGCTCCAGCCCGGCCCACTTCCTCTTTGCAGATGATCCCGTTAGGCGGGGAGCGGGAGATCGGCAAAAACACCTGGGTCTTCCGCTACGAAGACGACATCATCCTGGTGGATGCTGGCCTGGCTTTCCCCGATGAGACGATGCATGGGGTCAACATCGTGCTGCCAGACATGACCTATATCAAGCAAAACCGGGACAAGCTGCGGGCACTGGTGGTTACCCATGGCCACGAAGATCACATCGGCGGGATCCCTTACCACCTACGGGAATTTGACATCCCGGTCATCTATGGTCCGCGCTTAGCACTGGCCCTGCTGGAGGAAAAACTGCGCGATGTGGGCCTTTTGAATCGGACGGAATTGCGCCCAGTTGGGCCGCGGGATATTGTGCCCCTGTGCAAGAACTTCTTTGCCGAATTCATTCGCAATACCCACTCTTCCGCCGACAGCTTTACGATAGCCTTGCACACGCCGGTGGGCGTTGTCATTCAAACGGGCGACTTCAAGATCGACCACACGCCGGTGGATGGCGAACGCTTTGACCTCCATCGGCTGGCCGAGCATGGGGAAAAGGGCGTGCTTTGTCTAATTAGCGACTCCACCAACGCTGAGGTACCCGGCTTTACTCCCTCTGAAGTCGCAGTAGTGCCGGGCCTTACCAAAGCCATTGCGGAAGCCAAAGGACGGGTGATTATCACCACCTTTGCTTCTTCGGTGCATCGCCTCAATTTGGTGTTGCAGATTGCCGAGCAGCAAGGCCGGGTGGTGTCTCTGCTGGGTCGCTCGATGTTAAACGTAGTGGCCCATGCGCGGCGTCTAGGTTACATCCGCTGCAAAGACGAAACGCTGCAGCCCATGCATGTCATCAACAGCCTGCCGGATGACAAGGTCATCATCCTCACCACTGGCTCCCAAGGCGAGCCTCTAGCCGCGCTGACCCGCATTGCCAATGGTGAGCACCCGCAGTTGCAGATCAAGCCAGGAGATACCGTGATTTGGTCGGCCAACCCCATTCCCGGCAACACGCTGGCGGTAACGCGAGTCATCGACAAGCTGATGGAGCTGGGGGCCAATGTTATCTACGGCAAAGACAAGGGGCTGCATGTCTCTGGCCACGGCTGCCAGGAAGACCAGAAACTGATGATTGCCCTCACGCGCCCCAAGTTCTTCGTCCCTACCCACGGGGAATACCGCATGCTGGTCAAGCACGCCGAAACAGCAATGAGCATGGGGATCCCGCGGGAAAACATCGTGATCATCAACAACGGCGATGTGGTGGAGGTTAACCAGGAGCGCATCGCTGTTGTCGGCAGGGTGCCGGCGGGGGTGCAGATGATCACCGCTTCCCACGATGGGGTGCTGATGGACGAGATCCTGCAAGAACGGCAGCAAATGGCCAGAGATGGGGTAGTGACGGTGGTCATCAGCCTAGATGGCAGGGGCAGGCTGCTCTGTACGCCTCAGGTGCAGCACTTGGGCTTGGCGGGAGAGGGCAACTTTAAGGGATCCGACCTAAAACCCCTGGTAGAGGACACCCTCCAGCAAGCTTGGCCGCGCTTTGCCCGATCGCTGGAGCGGGGGAGCCTTGAGGTTGACTGGGCCGGCCTTAAGGCGGAGGTGGAGCAAGTGGTGCGCCGCTTTGTGCGGGAACAACTGCCCGGCAAGCCGACAGTGTTGGTCTTTGTGCAGTCGCCCGAAGAGGAGTCTGTGCCAGTAACCTCCCTGCCGGTTGGGGAAGACCAGCTCGACCAGGAACGGCTGGCCCTAGGACGGCGGCGGCGCTCCTCAGCGGCGGTGGCGGCTTCGTAAGACTGGGTGGCTGGCTCTTCAGAGCTTCTCTCCTGGACTGGGCCGCAGCAAGCCTCTAGGGGAGAGCTCTGCCTTGCTAAAGGGCGGGCAGCGGTTTTGGGGCGGGACGGGCTGCTTTAGGATCCTCAAGAAGGCCTCCGCCAGATCGGCATATCCCCGGTCGTTGGGGTGAAAGCCGTCGGCCAGCGGGCCGGGGAAGAAAGACTCGCGGCGGTAGGAGCGGGGATCGCAGAGCAAGTCCACTACGGGGATCCCCTGTTGGCTCAGGGGGTTGATGGCCCGTTGGCTAAGGCTGACGGAGACTAGAGCCAAAAGTTGCCGCAGGCCGCTGGGCTGCTGCTGGCCTAGGGGAATCAGGGCAAAGTTGGGCAGGTTGGCCACTGCCAGGCGAGCTTGGGGGGCGCGAGCCCGCACCGCCTGGAGCAGAGTTTGGTAGTCTGCAGCAAACTGTTGGATCTGGCGTTCAATAAAGGCTAAGGGATCCTCGCCCTGCAGGGCGCGTTGGGCTGCTGCCAAGACAATAGCGTTGGTGTCGTTGCCGCCTACCCAGATAGTAATCAAAGTGGCGTCGGGGGGGATGCGCGGCACTTGATCCTGGAGCACGTTGGCGGGGATCCCCGCCCTTAGAGCTTGCATGGCCGGGCTGAGCACTGCTCCCGAGCGGCCCAAGTTGATGAGCTCCACCTGCCCCGGCAGGAGGCGGGCTAGGCGCGGGACATACCCCGTCCCGTTGGGACAATCCAGGGGCTCCGAGCGCTGCGGGCGGGTGCCGGCGGCGTTGGCCGGGCCATCGCAGGAGATGGAGGCGTTAAAGCCAACGGCATCGCTGGCTCCCAAAGCCACATAGCGGGTGAGGGGGGTCGAGCTGGGCACGACAACAGCAGGGGGAGAACAGGCGGTCAGCCCCCAACCCAGCGTCCAGATGGCCATAGAAAGCAGCAACCCACCGGTTCTGGGGTCTGGGGGCGAGGGCGCTTGCGTAGCCAGTTGCAAAGAGGAGTCCATAGGGTAGCTTTGCTGCAGAGGTGGGGAAGCCCCCCAGCCAAGCTAACCAAAGATCCGCCAGCCAGCGAGTATGGTGGGAGTATGGCGCTGCGTTTTTGCAAGTCCCGCACCTACCACGATCCCCTACACGGCGCCATTAGCCTGGATGGCGGGGATCCGGTCGAGGCCTTGCTGATTCGTCTTATCGACACGCCGGCCTTCCAGCGCCTACGTCGCATCCGCCAGTTGGACACGGCTTTTTTTACCTTTCACGGCGCCGAGGGATCTCGCTTTACCCACTCGGTGGGAGTGCTGCAGGTTACGCGGCGGCTGTTTGACAGGTTGGCCCGCCGCCACCCAGAGCTGCGCCCCTACCGCGCCGTCACCCTGGTTGCCGCTCTGCTGCACGACATTGGCCACGCCCCCTTTAGCCATGCGGGCGAGGAGATCTTCGGCTGCCGCCACGAGATCTGGACGGCGCGCATCGTGCGGGAGGATCCCCAGATAGCCACCCTGGTGGCGGAGTTCGACCCGCAGCTGCCGGCCCAACTGGAGCAGGTGTGGCAGAAACAATTCCCCCTGCCGCTGGTGGGGCAGCTTATTGCCAGCCAACTGGACTGTGACCGCTTCGACTACTTGATGCGGGACAGCCTGCTTACGGGCGCCCAATACGGCCACCTGGATCTGGATCGCATCCTCACGGTGTTGGACTACGACCCGGAGACGGGATCCCTTTGCATTCCTGCTCGCAAAGGCCTAGGAGCCATCGAGCACTATCTGGTGGTGCGCTATTTCATGTACACCCAGGTGTACCAGCACCCCAAGAGCCTGTGTGCCCGCTTTATTTTGGATCGCCTCTTCAAGCGGGCGCAGGTGCTCTTGCAAAAGGGGGAGATCGAGTTGGATCCCATCTTGAGCGCCTGGTGCTGGGCCGCGCTGGCGACGCAAAAGGGAGATCCCTTCGAGTTGCCTCTGCCCCTCTATTTGGCCGCTGACGATGTGATGTTCAGCTACCCTTTTCGCTTTTGGGCCATGTCGGGGAGGGATCCCATCTTGGCCGATTTGGCGCGGCGCTACCTGGAGCGGGATCTGTTCAAAGCCCGCAACATCACCCGCTTGCCAGAAGAGCGACGCCAAGAGCTGGTGGCAACTCTGAGCCAGAAGATGCAGCGAGATGGCTTGGATCCAGAAAGCTACTTGGGAATTCGCTCCGCCCACGTCCAGGGCTACAGCTTCTACGACCAAGGGATCCAACTCAAAACCGAGGACGGCTACGTAGAAATTGCCCAGCTCTCGCCGCTGGTGCGCGCCTTAGTGGAAACCCAAGGCCAGGTTTGGCTCATCTTCCCTCGCCCCTACAGCGATCTTGTAGAAGGGGCGCTGTCTGCTTAAAGGGTTATGTTAGCCCTGAGGGCCCTGGCCATTGTCCTGCTGGCGCTGCGGCTGTAAGGACTACGTCCCGCTGACGCGAAAGGGCATGCACCTGGGATCCGCTGCCGTTGAATAAGGACTACGTCCCGCTTACGCGAACGGAAGAGCTACGGGAACATGGTCTAATGGGGAATGTAAGGACTACGTCCCGCTGACGCGATCGGGGAAACCCCCAAACAGTGGGATAGCGCCATGCAAGTCTTGGTCATTGGCTCTGGGGGACGGGAGCACGCTTTGGTCTGGAAGCTATTGCAGTCCCCTCAGGTGACTCGAGTCTACTGGGCTCCTGGCAACGGCGGCGCCCAGCAGATGGATCGCTGTCAACCGGTGGCTTTGGCCGCCACAGACATCGAGGGACTGGTGCGGTTTGCTACCGTGCAAGGGATCCGCCTGACGGTGGTGGGGCCGGAGCTGCCCTTGGTGGAGGGAATTGTGGACGCCTTTCAGGCAGCGGGGCTCCCCATTTTTGGCCCCAGTCGCGCCGCCGCCCAACTGGAGGGAAGCAAGCTCTGGGCTAAGCAACTGATGCAGGAAGCAGGGATCCCTACGGCTCCGGCTGTGGGCTTTGCCGACTTGTCCGAGGCGCTGGCCTACCTGGATTCCAGGACTCCGGCAGGCGAACATAGCTATCCTGTCGTGATCAAAAAAGATGGGCTGGCCGCCGGCAAGGGAGTGACCGTTGCCCACAGTCGAGAAGAAGCCGTGCAGGCCCTAGAGGCGGCCCTGGCCAAGCCCGGCGAGCGGGTGCTCATCGAGGAGTTCCTCGTCGGCCAAGAGGTGTCGGTGCTGGCCCTGACGGATGGCCAGATCTGCCTGCCGCTGCTGCCTGCACAAGACTACAAGCGCCTTGGCGATGGCGATACTGGACCCAACACCGGCGGCATGGGGGCCCACGCCCCGGCAGATCACCTGGTCACCCCCAAGCTGCTGGCCCGCATCCAGGCGCAAGTGCTGGATCCTACCCTGCAGGCGCTGCAACAGCGGGGCATTCGCTACCAAGGGGTGATCTACGCTGGCCTGATGATTACGCCCAATGGGGATCCCTACGTCTTGGAGTACAACTGCCGCTTTGGGGATCCCGAAGCCCAGGTTATCCTGCCTCTGTTGGAAAACCCTCTGGACGAGGTGCTGCTGGCCTGCATCGAGGGGCGACTGGCCAATCTTCAGCTGCGGTGGAAGCCCGGCTATGCCGCCTGTGTGGTCATGGCCGCCCCCGGTTACCCCGACAGCTACGAGCGAGGGATCCCCCTTGCCGGCCTAGAGGCTGCCGCCGCCACCGGGGCCCTGGTGTTCCATGCCGGCACTCGCCAGGTGGGCAAGCAGCTTCTCAGCGAGGGTGGGCGTGTCCTCTGTCTTACCGGCCAAGGGGCAACGCTGGCAGAAGCGCTGCGCCAAGCCTATGCCGCTGTGGAGCAGGTGCAGTTCCCCAAAGCCCACTACCGCTCCGACATTGGCAGCCGCGCCCTCGGGCCGAAGGTCCGCCTAGGTGTGGTGCCCGATCCGTAGGCAGATCATGGCCCCAGAGAGGTCGCTTCTCCAGGGCCCCTAAAGCAGTTTTTAAAAAAGCTTTGATACCTAAACCTTAGCTTCTCTGATGACGAGGCAGCAACGATAGTATCGAAATCTCAACTTTCCGTTGATTTTCTCAACAGTAGAGCTGCTCTGTCCCTTCCCGCTGGCCGGCTTGCCTCTCGGGCTCCCACCACGGGGCCAACAAGGAAGGGGCCTGATGGGGTTTCTCCCAGCGAAGGCGAGATTCCTGAGACCCCAACCCAGGACCACAAGTTAAGGCTCAGCTACGGAGAGAACCAGCGGAAGTTCAAGGGATCCTCCCGCCAAAGCCAGCGAGGTGGGATCCCTAGCCCTTCCGTCAAGGCAGCGGGCCTTGGCCCGGCTTGAGGGTCGCAGTCGTAGAGGGTGGTGGTGTAGCGATAGGTGCGCGGCGGCCCACCCTTGAGCCGGATGCCGCTGATTTCAAAGAGGTAGGGTCGATTGGGCTGAATGGATCCCACCGAGTAGGTGAGGGTTTCTAGGCCAAAGGCGGGATCCCCAACCCGGATATCCCAAACCGGCACTGCCTCGCCGGTAAGGGTATCGGTGATGCGGATCTGGGCCTGGCTGAGGTCAGACAAGCCGCCACGGCTAGGCACCGAGAAAGACCAGCGGTAGGCGGACAAAGGCTGGCCGGAAAACCCCTCGAGGCGGTACAGGTAGCCGTCTCTTTCTGGGAAAGCAATAAACTCAGGATCCGGTACCGACTCGTCAAAGCCGAAGATCCAATTGGCATTGGCCTGAGTTACCCGTCCGGCCCGCGGGTCGAAGACGATGCCGTAGGCTCCTTGGGCATACTGGGGATAGAGGTTCCAGCGGCGGTGACCCACATCTACAAAGTTCTCTCGGCCCGGCTCGGCAAAGTAGATATCTACCTGGCGGGCCAGCACCTGCCCTGGGTCAGGGCCGTTCAGCTCCAGAATTGGGCCAATGGCCAGGTTGCTGAAGCGGGCTCCTGCTTCTCCAGCAGGAGTAAAGCAGCGCCAAGAGGGAGGGGGCTGGTGGCTGAGGGCGCCATTGGCCACCTGCAGCAGGGCCGCCTGCTGAGCGGCCTCCAAGAATTCGGGATTGAGCTTCACCGGCGGCAACTTGTGCAACAGCCGCAGAAAGTTCAACCGATCCATCATCTTCTGGGCTGCTGCTGGGGTGAGGCGACCGGGATTGCAGGTGGCAGCCTGAGGCTGCTCAGCATAGAGGGGGCCAGCGAAGGTGCGGGTCTGGCGATCCAACTGGCAAAGAAAGCTAGCAACTGGCAGCTCCCCTGCCCGGGGAGGCTCTGGAGCCGTGGGGGATCCCTCCCCGTTGCAGGCCGTCAAGAGACCAAGGCAGAGCAGAATGACCAGCCCTACTCCCCACCGCTGCTTTAAGCCAAGCAGCCGCTGCCAGCGCATGCAAAACTATCGGCCAGCGGGAGTGGGGGTGGGAGTGAGGCTAGGGGGGCTAACCGTGCTGCCGCTGCCCCCGTCGCAGGCAGACAACAGCCCTAGGCATAGGAACAGAGCCAGGGTGCTCAAGAGCTTGCCGGTTTCTGGGGTAGGTTGGAGTGTAGCCATAGTAACAAATCTCCAAGACGCCGCTGGGTTTGACCCCGTTTTATCCCATAGGGGGGAGTGCCAAGGCTCCTGTCGTAGTGCTGCCACGGATCCCCCCACCTATTTGTCTTGGCTGCCGAATCTGGCTGCTCAAGGGATGATCTGAAACTCCAGGTTGTGGGTCTGGAGCAGGTCGATTGTCTCGTGGTCGGTGATGTTGGTGTCAGCCAGCTCCAGGTTGTAGAAGTCGATAAACTCCTCGCCGTCGAAGTAGGGGCCAGCGTGCCAGGTGCCCAGCTCCAGTTTGATGAAGCAGTCGCCAGCCACTCGAAAAGCTTGAATCCCGTCCACCTGCAGCTCGTCGGCAGGCGGCGCGACGGCGATGAACCACTCCTTGCCGTGCAGGGATCCCAGGCACTGGGTGCAACGGGTGTGGCGGGTTATTTGGCTGAACTTGAGGCCAGGACGGAGCAAGCGCATGAGGTAAAAGCGGGGCTGGCCCTGATTCAAAACCAACTGGGCATCTTGGCTGTCGAAAGGCTTATCGTCGGGAGCGGGGTAGATCACCTGCCCGTAGGGGGCAAAGTTTTCCGCTTCAACCAGAGGTGCCTTCAGTTGGCGTAGTTGGCTACTCACCCTGCTTGTCTCCTCTTTGGCCAGCTTTTACCCCTGAGAAGGGATCTCAGCAGGATCTTAAGATGCCGGCAGTAGAATTGGGTGGAAAACTTAGCCCTTGGCAGAGTCCATGGCCATGCGGCGGGATTTACAAGAGCTGGTCATTTCCCCTTTTCTGGTGGAAAACCTTTCTGGGGTACCCATAGCCTGGCTGTACCGACCTCGGCCTATCCGTCGCTGGAAAGACTGGCTGCGCCAGTTCTCCGCCTTTTGGGATCTGCTGGGCCTGCTGTTGGTGCTGGATTTGTTCTGCCGTTTCTTGACCTTTTGGTCAGGGGGATCCCTGCTGACCTTGGTGGGGCGAATTTTGATCCCTGGCCTGCGCAGCAGTTGGGAAAGTTGGCTGGTGGAATGGGGAATCCTGACAGCCATTGCCGCTTTGGGCCAAGCCTATTGGATTTTCCGCAGCCGCCGCATGCCGCTCTTGCTGAACTTGCTAGAAGAAGTAGATCGCTACAATCGGCTCATTCAAGCCATTCACATCAACGATGAATTGGTAGAGGCGGGCAATCCTGAGGCCAAGCTGCCCCAGCGGGATCAGATCATCGAGACTCTGAAGCTGACTCGCAGCGACCTAATCCGCGCCTTGAAAACTGAACGGATCTTGCGGCAGAACAAAGACTTTATTGAGCAGCAAAGGGAGTTCTTCGGCGACGAGCTGGCAGCTCTGACTGCGCTCCAGCTAAGAGAACAGGCCAGCGAACAGTCGCAGCTTTTGGATGCTGCTTTGCAAATTGCCTTGCAGGTGCGCTCCCAACTAAGCCAACTGCAGAACCGGGGAGCAAATTGTTCCCAAGACAAAGATCAAGCTTCAGACAAAGCTCGAGACAAAAAAGATTAAAGCGAAGACACAAGTTACAGCTATTTCGACCAGGATACTGCACTGATATTGAAGTAACCAAAGCCTTGGACTACGGGAAAATCGTTGTGAGGCTCTTTGTCGCCTTGATCTCCACTTTGGGAGAGGGTTCAGATCTGCCTGGAAAAGCGCTGGAGACTGTCGCGAAGCCCAGGGATCTTCCTTCTCGGCAACGCCCTAAAAAATGTCCTGACTCAGCAGCTTAGCCAAGCGCTCCAGGCCCTTTTTGACCCGTCGGGAAACGGTAACGGCACTGATTCCCAGCCGCTCTGCTGTTTCTTTTTGGGTGAGGTCGTAGAAGAAAACAAATTCCAAAATCTGTCGGGTGCGCTCCTCCAGCTTGGCCAAGGCATTTTGCAGGCGGATGCGATCTTCTTCGGCCAGTTGAAAACTGCGGTAGCGCTGATCGGGAATGGTATCCCCTAGAGCAACGCTGTCTTCTTCAACCTGTACGGGAGCATCTAGGCTGAGCAAAAGGCTGTTTTGTTGGGCCAGCTGCAGCTCTCGCCATTCCTGCTCTGTTAGGTTGAGGGCTTCCCTCACCTCCGCCTCAGAGGGAGGACGGCCCAACTCTTGTCTCAGGCGCGCAATTACCTTCTTGGCCTGTCGCTGCAGGGTGGTCCAGCGGCGAGGGAGCCGCACTGCCGGGCTTTTGTCTCGCAGGTAGTGCTGAATTTCTCCGCGAATGTAGGGCATGGCAAAGGAGCTGAAGGCCAGGCCGCGGCTGACGTCGAAGCGCTCGATGGCCTGAATGAGGCCTAGGCAGCCGACTTGTACTAGGTCGTCGTATCCCTCATTGCATTGGTTCCGCCAGTAGTGGGCCTCTTTGCGCACCAATCCTAGGTTTAGCTCCACCAGTCGATTGCGCAGGGCCGGATCCCGAGTTTGCTGGTACAGCCGCAACAGCTCGAAGGTTTGGGTTTTAACATCTCCAGGTCTAGATGCCCTAGGCGCGCGCCCAGTCGGGGATCCAGAACTGCCCATGCTGGATTTGGCCGAAGAGGGGGAAGCCGGGCTTGTCGGCGGCCTTGGGAGGTCAGAATCCTCGAGAGGAGGCTGTTGCGGAGCCATTACTATAGAAACTGCTTTTCTTTGACCAATTGAGCTAGAGCCCCTCAAGGCTGGATCGGCGGCCAAGCAGCTCAAAAGCAGGGGGTGCAAAGCGATACCGATTTTCTGCCGTTGGGCTCAACTGCGATCTACAAGCAGGTCGAGTTAAGTTGTAGCCATAAGAATGCTACCAGGTGTTAGCAGAAACACAATTTTGAGATTTGCTAGGATACTGAAGCGCCCTCAGTTTGACCAGCTTTTCCGCGGCAGTCAACACCCTTCTCCCGGAAACCCTCCGTCTTCGGTGGAAGGTCGGATTGCTATTGCCGGTGTGTCCTCTGGGGTACTCTGGAACTCAGGAAGCAGACGGTGGAGCTGTTCGCGTCAGGGGCGTTGGGCTTTCCTCTAGTCCTCATTCGCGACAGGGGTGCGCTCTCAGGAAGGCTGCAAAACTCGGTTCACCGCGAATGGGATCGAAATAGGGTTCAGAGGCAAGCAGGGGGCGGTAGCGTTCCGGCTGCAGCCGCAGAGCTTGCTCTAGGGCTTGGAGGGCCTGGGGCAGTTGGCCTTCCCAGGCGCAGCAGCAGGCTTTAGCATAGTAGGCCTCTGCATTGTCAGGATCCAGCTCCACGGCCCGGTCAAAGCTCTGGAGGGCGAGCCTGTAGAGGTTCAAGTCCATCAGCACCAAGCCGCGCTGCAGCCAGAGCTGGGAGCGCTGGGGATCCTGGGCGAGAGCGCGGTCGTAGCTGTTGAGAGCTTCCATGCAGTTGCCCAGGCGGTGATGGGCAAAGGCGTGGCCGGCCCAGAGAGAGACCGACTCCAATCCCAGTTGCAAGGCTTGCTCGTAGCTGGCCAGAGCCTCGGCGTAGCGCTCCAGATGCACCAGAGCCAGCCCGCGACTTTGCCAAACCCGGGGATCCTTGGGGTTGAGGTCCAGGGCCTTGTCGTAGCTGTTCACTGCTTCCTGCCATCGCTCTAGAGAGGCCAAGGTCAGCCCGCGCAGATGCCACGCTTCCGCACTGTCGGGGCGGAGGGTGAGAGCCTGCTCGTAGGCGCGCAGCGCCTCTTGGTAACGGCCCAGTTGCCGCAGCGTGTTGGCCTGGTTAAAGCGGGCCTCAAAAAAATCCGGCTTTAGGTGCAAAGCCCGCTCGTAGCTGGCCAGCGCTTCCTGATGACGGCCAAGATCGTCCAGAAGAGAACCTCGGTTGTTCCAAGCTTCGGGAAAGTCCGGCTTCAGCTCTAGGGCGCGGTCGTAGCTGGCCAGGGCGGCTTGCGCCTGTCCCAGTTGGTCGAGGGCGGTGGCGCGGTTGTACCAGGCAATGGGATCCCGTGGCCGGTCTGCCACTGCCTGCTCGAAGGGCTGCAGTTGGGCTGCCTGTTCCGCCGTAAGGGCAGAGAGGTCAACCGCCGTTGCCGGCAAAACAGCTTCTGGAGGAGCAGCCCGCCGCTGCCGCCGCAGCCCCCAGGCCCAGCCTCCCACTAGGAGCAGCAGACCCACCCCCAGTACCAGCGCGCCCAGGTCAGTTGAGGCGGTTGCAAACGGCATGACCCTACATCATCACCAGAAAGGGCAGGGGATCGCTAGGTCCTGCTGGCGAGATCAGCTCAATGCGCTTTTCGCCGGGGTAGGTGCTGGGATCGATCTCAAAGGTAACCGTCAGCGCCTCGGCACTAGCTTGCACCGGCTCTTGGGAGCGCCCCAAGGGATCCCCAAAGCTAACCCGGATCCCCTTGCCCGCCGGGCTGACCCGGATCTCGGTTACCTGATCCAGATGAGATCCCTCCAGGGTACAGACGATGATATCTCCCACAAAGGCCTCCCGCGGCCAACCACGCCGCACGATGGGTCTAGGCATAGTGTTGCTCCCACGGTCTACTTCACCCCAAAACGGCTTTGATGACACAGGGGTTCCGCCATCACCGGCTGCCACCCCTCCGGAGAAGAGGCGGTTTGGGGAAGAGGAACAGCAGGTGCTCGCAGCAACACCTGGCCGTCTGAACCTACACTAACCAAGCGGGGCATTTCTCCAAGGCTGTCAGCGACGGCAAACAGCACCCGTCCTCTTGCCTCGGGATCCCAGCCTAGCAGCTCCGCATAGGCCAAGGCCGGTGGCGGATCCCAGATTTGCACTGGCGGGATCTCGGTTGAGTCTGCCGGCAAAGGCCAGATCACCGCCCGATCCCAGCTTAAGTCTGTCTGGAGCCAGCCCGAGTACTCCTTCACCAGCAAAGTCTTCTCCTGCCAAGCCATGGGCAGGAGCACAGCAAAATCCAGCGGATCCTCAGGATTACCCCCGACTACCGAGGTTTGGTAGAGAACCTGCAGAGCGCGGCTACGGGTGTTTTCGGCAAACAGCACGCTGGTCAACTGGCCTCCGGAGGGGGTGACAACCCAATTTAGCCGCGTGTACACCTGCCAGTGGGAATCCGGAGCCACGAGGGGCTGGCTGCGCAGCAGGCCCACCAGCGTACACTGCCGCTCCTGTGCCTTTTCCTGCAAGTCGTACACCCACTCCCAGGGAATGGGTAAAGGCGAGGGGGAGAAGCTTTCTGGGGCAGCCGTCGCTATAGCCCTCGGCCAGACAGCGCTCCCCCCTGCCCCGATCCAAGCCGCTACCAGAGCCCTCCCCAGTTGCCCCAGCCAGCTTCCCCTGAGCCAGCCCCCCATTTGCCCAACCCTCCGCCTTAGCTGCTGGCTAGGACTTCGCTGACAGCCGCACCTGGACTGACCGGCTGTGGGCGGGTAACCCCTCAGCTTGCGCCAGGGCTTGAATGGCGCCGGCCACCTCTTGCAAAGCCGCTGAGCCGTACTGGATTAGGCTGGAGTGCTTCAGGAAGGTTTCTACCCCCAGCGCCGAGGCGTAGCGGGCTGCCCCTGCCGTGGGCAAGGTGTGGCTGGGCCCAGCTAGGTAATCCCCCACCGCCTCTGGGGTGAAATGTCCCAAGAAGATGGCCCCCGCATGGCGAATTGCGTCCAACAGGGCCCAGGGATCCGCCACCTGAAGCTCCAGGTGCTCCGGCGCAAACTGGTTGGACAAGTTGACCGCCGTGGCCAGATCGGGCACCACCCCAATCAGCCCGTAGTTGGCCACTGCCTTTTCCACCAGGAGGCGATGGGGATGCTCCTCGAGCTGCCTGGCCACCGCCTGCTGCACCTGTTGGGCCAGCCGGAGGTCGGGAGTGAGCAGGATAGCCGCCGCTAGGGGATCATGCTCGGCCTGGGCCAGGAGATCGGCGGCAACGTAGAGGGGGTTGGCGCTCTCATCGGCAATGATCAACACCTCCGAGGGCCCGGCCAGGGAGTCGATGCCTACCGTGCCATACACCAGCTTTTTGGCCAGGGTTACGTAGATGTTGCCGGGGCCGGCGATCACGTCCACCTTGGGGATGGTCTCGGTTCCGTAGGCCAGCGCTGCAATGGCCTGGGCCCCGCCGACGCGATAGATGGTGTGGATGCCCACTTCTTGGGCAGCGACCAGAATGACTGGGTTAATTCCCTTGCCCCCTAGGCCGTCCGATCCCGGCGGGGTCACCATGACAATTTCCGGCACCCCTGCCACCTTGGCAGGAATGGCGTTCATCAACACCGTACTGGGATAGGCGGCGCGACCCCCCGGAATGTAGAGGCCAGCGCGATCCACCGGGCGGTACTGCTTGCCCAAAACAATCTCGGGGCCAGGAAAGCTTACCCAACTGCTGGGCACCCGCTGCCGGTGGAAGGCTTCGATGCGCTGTTTGGCTAGGCGCAGGGCCGAGAGCAGTTGCGGCGATACCGCCTGGTAGGCCGCCTCCAGCTCCGCCCCCGAGACCTTTAGGTCGGCAACGCTCAGCTCCACCTGGTCAAACTCTGCCGTGTAGGCCAGCAAGGCCCGATCCCCTTGGCGGCGTACTGTCTGCAGGATCTCCCGCACAGTTGCCTCGCGATGCAGGTTTTGGTCTGCCTGGGTGCGCTCCGAGATCCGTCTGAGCTCGGCTTCGGCCTCGGCTAGCTGGGTAACAATTCTCAGCATGGCAACTCCTTTGCCTGGCGTACCGTAGGCAGAGAGCGAGAGAGCCGGCGGCAGAGGGGGCTTTTCCTGCCCTGGCCTCCCGGGCTCCCAGAGAGGGATCCCGTCTGCGCCTAGGGCGCTCCACAGGGGCTATGGTCATAGCTTAGCCTGGATCTTCCGCTCCAAAGAACCCCGCTCCTGCTCCAGCCCTATTCAAAGGAATGAGGCATCTCCCATTAGCAGCCAGAACCTCCAAAGCTGGGAACTGTTCCAGGGAGTATTAATTTGTGTTAGGACTATATCACAGTGAGCTATGGCAAAGCTAAAACAGTTGTTGACAAGTCAGTCGCCTGCAGCGATTGCTAACCATGCCCACATCTACTCAGCTTCCCGAAGAGCAAGCCCTCCAGCCTTCGGTGGCCCAGGAGCCCTTCTTGGGGCTGCTGTGGGATCTGGCGCGGGCCTACCAAGCTTTTGAGAACTACGCCGCCGCTCACATCCGCCAGACGGGGCTAACTCCTCCCCAATTTGAGGTCTTGGTAACCCTCGGCAACACCCCTGGCCTGACGATGAACGTCCTGGCTGAGAAAACGCTAGTTACCAAAGGAACGCTGACCGGGATCGTGGATCGCCTGGAACAAAAGGGCCTGGTGCGCCGCGAGGTGCCGCCGGAAAACCGCCGCTGCTTCAGGATTGTGCTCACCGAAGCGGGGGAAAAACTGTTTGCGCAAGTCTTCCCAGCCCACGTGGCTTACCTAAGGGAGCGCTTTCAGAAGCTGGATCCGGAAGAGATAGCCCAGATCCAGGCCTGCCTAAAAAAGCTGCAGTCTATTTTCAATCTCCCTCAGGGGCAGACCGAGAGTTGTTGAGAAGGCCTTCTGCCTACCCTAAAACCCAGAGCACAAAGACGATACCTAGAGTAACGGCGGCAAAGAGGGTGTAGCTAATCCGGCGCAGTGGCTGCAGTTGCATAGCATGCAGCTCCTTGAGCCAACTCAACCCCAGGGACTCCACGAAGCGATCCAGCACCGCCTGCATGGGGTAGGCGTAAACGGATCCCTGCTCTTTGAAGTTCACCAGCACAACTAGCAGCGTGGCGTAGCCCCAGAGGAGACCCCAGAGCGCAGCACTTAACCCAATTAAGATGGGCTCAAGCATTGCAAGCATTACACTTCTTTGTCTTTGTGTGGGTGTACCTGCTGCTTGTGTCAAGGGGACGGAGTTTTTTGGGGTGAGGGAATTGATCCCCCTTGAGGCTACCTTCCTCAGGCAGCAGCCTAGAGAGGAACTCCCGACGGCTCCTAAGGGTCGGCTTTGCTAGCTCTCTTCTGCCCCTTTAAACTGGGAGTACCTGCTCAAAGCTACCCTGTTAACCTCCATGAGTTCTCGCTACCTGCTGCCCCCCGCTGAGTCCAAATCTGTCGGCACCGCCTATCTTCTCTGGGCGTTGGGCATCTTCGGCATCTGTGGTGTCCATCGCCTTTACTTAGGCAAGATGGGCACAGGCATTCTCTGGCTTTTCACCTTTGGCCTGTTGGGAATTGGCCAGTTGATTGACCTGTTTTTGATCCCGGGCATGGTGGACAACTACAACCTCAAGCTGGCCGTCCTGCAGGGATCCCGGCCTTCCTCGTCTCCGGCAAAAACTGTCTCAGCACCCCCGCAGCCCCTCAAGGGTCAGGCTTTGATGCGGGAAATCCTACGGCTAGCCCAGCGTCGCCAGGGGATCCTCACCCTCTCGGAGATTGCCATCGAACTGCCTGCTGACTTTGACGAGATTGAAAAGGCGCTGCGAGAGCTGAGCCGACGGGGCATTGCCTCCCCTGAGAACAACCTAACCACCGGCGCAGTGGAATATCACTTCCCTCACCTGTTGCGCTCCCCTGGCGAACCCCGCTCCCTTTGACCACGCCCTACTGGGATCCCAGGAGGCCGCGCTGTTTGGCCAGCCGCATCGCCCGGCGAAAGGCTAGCAACCCCAGGCCAAAGTAGAAAATGCCGCTGGCTAGAGCTACGAGCAGCCGCAGGGGATCCAGACCTGCATCCCGTACCATTACGTCTCGCAGCAGGCCGGCCCCTGCCGTCATGGGCAGCATCTGTCCCAGCCACTTCCGAGCTCCCGACCACTCTTCCGTGGGGGTAGCTAGGAGAAAGAGGAGGCCAAACTGGCTCAGGATCAGCAGTTGTTGAATGCGCTTCCAGATTAAGGCGGCGGATCCCAGTAAAAACGAGAAGCCATAGGCCCCCAGCACCACGCTCAAAAGCGGCAGCACCAAGCTGGGGGGAAAGCGCAGCCGGCTGCCCGTGAGCAACAAAATGATCCCCAAAATGACGACGACGATGGCAAGGCGCAACACCAAGCTGGCACAAGCCCGGGCCAAAAAAAGCGTGGCTGCGGAAAACGGCGAGAGCAACACCTGCTCTAGCGTCCCCGTTTGGGCTTCCACCTGCAGGTTGAGAGCAATGTCGTTCACCACAAAAATGACCAGCGTCCAGAGCACATAGCCAATCACCACCGCATCCAGCCGTTCGCCAAACTGGGAAGCTGGCCCTGCCACATACTGAGCGCCAGCAAAAAGGGCATAGAAGAAAAAGGTGGTGATGAGGATCCCGCCCAGGGCTTCTGCCGGATAGCGGATGTACTGGATCCAGGTGCGCTTTAGCTCCGCCCAAAACAGGTACAGCAGTGGCCTCATCCCTGCTTCTTTCCCCTTTTCAGCAGCTTGAGAAAAATGTGGGTGAGATCGGCTTCCTCTCGCTTGACGCTGAGCAGGGGCAAGGGCTTGAGGATCTCTAGCACTTGATACAGAGCCTCCGAGAAGCCCCTAAACCGCAACTGATGAGAGCTGAGAATCTCCACCCCTTGCTGGGCTAGGCGTTCCGCCCGGCTGGGATCCAGCTCCTGTTCCAACTCAATCCGATAAGTACCGGCTGCGCTGGCAAACTGCCGGATCAACTCCTGCGTGGGGGCCTGGACGAGAATCGTTCCTCGCTCGATTACAGCCACTTGGTTCGAGAGCGCCTCAGCTACGTCCAGTTGGTGGGTGGTGAGGAGAATGGCCCGACCCGAAGCAGCAATTTGGCGGATGAGGGATCTCACCGCTTGCGCCGCCTCCACGTCCAACCCCAAGGTGGGCTCATCCAACAACAGCAGAGCTGGCTGGTGCAGGAGGGCAACGGCAATGGCCACCTTCTGCTGCATGCCGCGGGAAAGGGTTTGCACAGCAACCTCCCCTTTCTCCCCCAGGCCCAAGGTCTCCAACAGCTCTAGCCCCCGTTGCCGAGCAGCTTTAGGGGACAGCCCCCGCAGCACGCCAAAGTACTCCAAGTTTTGCAAGGGGGTCAGCCGCCAGTAGAGGTTGCGGTTGCCTTCCAGCACTGCCCCCACCTGGGCCAGCGCTCCAGGCTCAGCGTGGGGATCCCGCCCTAGGATGCGCACGCTGCCGGCATCAGGCCGGATCAGACCAGCGATGATCTTGATGGTGGTGGTCTTGCCTGCCCCGTTGGGCCCCAGAAAAGCCAGGATCTCCCCTGCTGCTAGCGTTAGGGAGACATCCACCACCGCCTGCACTTGCTTGCCTCCCTGCCGGTAGGTCTTCTGGAGGTGATACACTTCGAGAACCTTCATGAGACAGGGTCTAGGGAGGCGTTGGGAGCCCGGCTTCCGTCTGGGTCAAGGCCAGGCTCATCTTGTCTAGCCACTGCAAAAGGTTTTCCAGTTGCTGCGCTGGCGCCAGCATTCCCAGCCCCCGCACCGTAACCTTGCCCGGCTGGTAAACCAAGCGAGACTGCACATGAGCTGGCAGGGCTTCCTTGAGACGGTTCCAAGCCGGCTCCTCCATGGGGGTTTCCAAAATAACATGCTCTTTGGCGGGCCTGATGCGGGAAAAGCCCAGGGTGCGGGCCAAAATCTTCAGCTCCATCACCCGCAGCAGTTCCTGGGCAGGCTTGGGCAGGGGGCCAAAGCGGTCTTGCCATTCCTGCGCTATTTGGGAAAGCTCCAGGCGCGATCCGGCAGCCGCCACTTGGCGATAAGCCTGCATTTTTTGCTCCTCGTCAGGGATATAGCTCTGGGGAATCATAGCCGTAACGTTGAGGTCGATCTGGGTGTCCTCCACCTGCGGGATCTTCTGGCCGCGAATTTCTTGGATGACCTCCTGCAGCATTTCTAGATAGAGATCAAGGCCCACCGCATTGACTTGTCCCGATTGCTCCGTTCCCAGCAAATTGCCAATGCCGCGGATTTCCATATCCCGCAGAGCCAACTGGTAGCCAGATCCCAGTTGGGTAAATTCTTGAATGGCCTGCAGGCGTTTGCGGGCCTCCTCGGTGAGGATCCCATCCTCTCGGTAGAACAGCCAAGCATAGGCTTGGATCCCAGCCCGGCCCACCCGCCCTCGCAATTGGTAGAGCTGGGCCAACCCAAACTCCTGGGCATTTTCGATCAAAATGGTGTTGACACGAGGAATGTCCAAGCCGGATTCAATAATGGTGGTGCAGACCAGGATATCGATTTCGCCATTGTTAAAAGCCAGCATGGTCGCTTCCAGCTCCCCTTCCGGCATCTGCCCATGAGCAATGGCAATGCGAGTGCCGGGCACCCATTCCCGCAATTTGGCAGTGGTTTCTTCGATCCTTTCAATGCGGTTGACTACGTAAAAGACTTGCCCGCCGCGATCCAACTCCTGGCGGATGGCTGTGCGAATGACCTCAGGGTTGTAGGGAGAAAGGTGAGTTTTAATCGGGCGCCGCGACGGAGGCGGAGTTTGGATCAAGCTCATTTCCCTCAACCCTGACAAGGCCATATACAGCGTGCGGGGGATAGGGGTAGCCGTAAGGGTGAGCACATCCACCTGGGTTTTGAGGAGCTTGATCTTCTCTTTTTGGTTGACGCCAAAGCGATGCTCCTCGTCAATCACCAAGAGGCCCAAATCGCGAAATTGCACGTCTTTGCCCAAAAGTTGGTGGGTGCCTACAATTACGTCCAGCTCGCCGCTTTTAAGCCGGGCCAGGATCTCTTTTTTCTCCTCGGGAGTGCGGAAGCGGTTGAGCAGGCCCACTTGAATGGGGTAGGGGGCAAAGCGCTCTTTGAGAGTGTGGTAGTGCTGCTGGGTGAGAATGGTGGTTGGCGCTAGAAGAGCTACCTGCTTGCCGGCGGTTACGGCCTTAAAGATGGCGCGGATGGCCACCTCCGTTTTGCCAAAGCCCACATCGCCACACAGCAGTCTATCCATGGGGCGAGGGGACTCCATATCCCGCTTGATCTCCTGGACAGCGCGAATTTGGTCCGGCGTCAGGGGGTAGGGAAAAGACTCCTCAAACTCCTGCTGCCAAGGGGAATCCGGGGGGAAGGCGTAGCCCTCCTGCTCAGCCCGTTTAGCGTAGAGCTGCAGGAGATCAAAGGCCACTTTTTTCAGACTCTTTTTGACTTTTTGTTTGGTCTTTTCCCAGGTGCTGCCGGACATTTTGTGCAGGGCAGGTGGCCCATCGCTGCTAGCCCGGTAGCGCGAGAGGGAGTTGACTTGGTCGGCAGCCACCCGCAGCAGGCCGTCGCTGTATTGAATAACGAGGTACTCCCGGGTTTCGCCGCCGATGGTGAGGCTTTCCAAGCGCAGGAACTGGCCAATGCCATGGGCCCTGTGAACGACAAAATCCCCCGGCTTGAGCAGGTTGGGATCCACCTGGCGAGAGCTGGCCTGGCGGCGCTTGCGCACATAGGTGGGAGTGGCGAGGCTGTGCTGGCCGAAAAACTCCCGGTCGGTGAGCACTACCCACCCCAGCGTGGGCAGCAGGAACCCCTCCAGCTCAGCCAAGCCGGAGTACTTCAGGGCCACCGGCGTGTAGGACTGGAGCTGGCGTTCAATGGCTGGAAAATCTTTGGGGTTGGGCACGTACTGGGCCGGGCAGTCGTGTTCTTGCAGCAAGGCCACCGTGCGGGAGGGCTGGGCGGAGAGAATCCACACCCGCAACTGCTGCTTGCGGTACTCGCGCAGGGTTTTGGCCAGGGATCCAAACTGGTGGGGAGCGGCAGGGACAGGCCGGCTTTTGAGGTCAAGGGCAGCTTCAGCCTCGCCGGCAGGGGCAAAAGCCCGGGCCAACAGGCGGGGGAAGGGATCCCAGTCGGGAGCCGCAAGATCAAAGAGACGGTGGAAGGGCACTAGAGCCGGCTCAGCAGCTTGGGCCAACTGCCACTGCTCCTGGGCGTGGTCTAGCCACTGCCGGCTGTGGGCCTGGCACTGCTCTGGCTCGTCGATCAGGATCAAGGTATTGGGATCCAAATAGCTCAGCAGGCTAGCCGGCGGATCGTAAAGTAGGCCCAGAAAGCGGCGCAAGCCCTCTGGGGGAGGGGACGACTGCTCCAACTGCTGCCGCAGACCCTGGGAAAGCTGATCGGCTTTTTCCTGTAGAGCCGGCCAGAGGATAGGCCCGTAGCCAGTGGGAGTTAGCCAGACATGGGGGATCCCGTCTTGAGAGCGCTGGCTCACCGGGTCAAACTCCCGCAGCCGCTCCAGTTCATTGCCAAACCACTCCAGGCGCACCGGCCATTCGCAGGCCACCGGAAAAACGTCGAGAATATCGCCCCTCTGGCTCCACTGTCCCTCGCTTTCCACCAGGCTTACCCGCTGATAACCTAGACGACTCAACTGCTGCCCCAACTGCTGCGGCGACAGCTCCGCGCCGGGCTCCAGCTTGAGGCAGAAAGACTGAAACACCTCTGGTGGGGGAAGGTGGGGTTGTATGGCCCGCTCCGTGGCCACAATGGCCATGCCCTTTCTGCCCTGGAGACAGTCGGCCAGCACCTGGAATTGTCCCCACACCAACTCCGGCTCCAGGTCAAACGGCTCATAGGGGGAAGCCTCGGAGGTGGGATAAAGCTGCACGCTCTCCCAGCCCATGCCCTCCAGTTGGGCTGTCCAGCGGCCCGCCTCTTCCAGCGTGGCGGTAACCACCAATAGGGATCTCCCTTCCTGCTGGGCCAAAGCCGAGGCGATCAACCCCTTGGCAATCCGCCCCCCTCCCTGCAAAGCAGCCCGTCGCTGGGATCTCAGCCGGACGGCCAACTCTTGCACCAAGCCCGATTGGGCAAGAAAGTGCACCAGTGGGATAAACGACATCTTTCCACCCCAGACTGCAAACTCAAGCCGGGATCCCAATTCTGGCATTTGTAGCCGCTGGAAACCTCAACAAGCCCTTTCCGGAGTGGGAAAGTTAGTTGGCTACCAGCCTTGAGGCTGCCAGGCCGATGCTCCAGGGCTGAGATTTTTTGTATCCCATGTTACAGGAAAAAGCTGGCACTCCCAGGATTCTAAAGTTAACCCTTAGACTTGAACAGCCTGCGCGTTGTCTTGCCCAAGATGTAACCCTAGGAGCAGCGGAAAATAGATCTCCTAAAGTTGTAAAGCTGTACTCATTACAACCCTCCAAGCTTAGGGAAAATTATGTTTCTAGACACCGTCACCCTTTCTCGACTACAGTTTGCCCTCACGGCCATGTTTCATATGCTATGGCCGGTTTTAACAACAGGAATGTCCATCTATCTTGTTGTCATTGAGGGACTTTGGCTGAAAACTCGCAATCTAGATTACTATCGCCACGCTCGCTTCTGGTCAAAGATCTATGTGTTAAACTTTGGCCTTGGCGTGGCCTCAGGCTTGCCGATGGCCTTTCAGTTTGGCATGAACTGGGCCCCTTTTTCTGAGGCGGTGGGCGACTTCTTTGGAACCATCCTAGGATTTGAGGGCACGATGGCCTTTATGCTGGAGGCCAGCTTCCTGGGGATCATGCTGTTTGGCTGGGAGCGGGTGCCGCCAGTAATTCACTGGATCTCGACAATCTTAGTGGCCTTCGGTGCCAACCTCTCCACCTTTTGGATCCTGACGGCCAACTCTTGGCTGCAGACGCCGGCAGGTGGCGTGTTCGTCGATGGGAAATTTGTGGTGCGGGACTACCTGCAAGCTATTGTAAACCCCTTCATGGTCAATAGCTTTCTGCACATGTTTTTTGCCACTTTGGAAACCTCTTTGTTTGTCATCGGTGGCATCAGCGCCTGGTACATTCTCAAGCGGCGGCACAGTGAGTTTTTTTCCCGCTCCTTCAAAGTGGTCCTGGTGATGGCGCTGGTGGTGGCCCCTCTGCAGGTGTTTATTGGCCACTTGAGCGCGGAGCAAGTGTATCGCTATCAACCGGCCAAGCTGGCGGCTATGGAGGCCCAGTGGGAGACGCTCCCCGCCGGCGAGAGGGCGGACTGGAGCCTGTTTGCCTTGCCCAATGAGCGTGAGGAGCGCAACGAGTGGGAGGTGAGGATCCCCGGCGCGCTGGGCTACCTGCTCGAGTTCAAGCCCAGGCTGGATCGACCGGTGCAGGGCCTGAAAGCTTGGGATCCCCAAAATCGTCCTCACATGATTGGCCTCATCTACTACTCCTTTAGGACGATGGTGGCCATTGGCTTCTTTATGGCCGGGCTCGTGGGGGCTACCTTGATCCAGTGGTTGAGGGGCAAACTGTCGGCGGAGGCCCTTTCCCAGCAGAAGTGGCTGATGTGGGCTTGGGTCTTCGCGGGCCCGTTGGGCTACATTGCCGTCGAGGCTGGTTGGATTGTCCGCTGTGTTGGCCGGCAGCCCTGGATTGTGTACGGGCAACTGCGCACCGCAGAAGCGGCTTCCCCGCTGCCACCGGGAGAGGTGCTGTTTTCCTTGGTCGGCCTAACTGCTTTGTACACCGTGTTTTTCGTGGCCGCTCTTTACTTCGGCAGCCGCATCATCCGCAAAGGGCCTAACCTGGAGCTGCCTGCCCCCGTTCCAGCAACCCAGCCGGTGATCGCGATCGAGCCTGCTCGCCACGAGCCGGATCGCCGTCCGGCAGAAGCTCGGTAGTGCCAGTGCTCAGGCGACATCGCAGTTGGAACTGTCTCGAACTGGCCTGGCTAGGAATACCTAAAGCGGAGGGAAGGGCCATGGAATCTTTCGAGCCTTTACAGCAGTTTCTGCCTCAAGTCTGGTTTTTTATCCTCGGTCTATTCTTCTTTCTCTATGTTCTGCTCGATGGATTTGACTTGGGGGTTGGCATCCTTTCCCTGACGGCTTCCAGCGAGACGCGCCGCAGCATTCTCATGACCAGCTTGGGCAATGTTTGGGATGCCAACGAGACGTGGCTGGTACTCATGGGGGGATCCCTATTTGGAGCCTTTCCCCTCGCCTACGCCACCATCCTCAATGCCCTCTACATTCCGCTAGTGATCATGGTGGTGGGCCTGATCTTGCGGGCTGTCTCTTTCGAGTTTCGGGAGAACGCCAACAACAAGCTGGTCTGGAACCTCGCCTTCGGAGTGGGCAGCTTTTTGGCAGCCTTGGGCCAGGGGTTTGCCTTGGGCAGCGTCTTCGAAGGGATCCGGGTGGACGAAGCCGGCCACTTTGCCGGCAGCCCCTGGGACTGGCTGACCTGGCGCACGGTGCTGGTGGCTCTTACCCTGATCCAGGGGTATGTTTTGATCGGCTCTGCTTACTTGATTGTGAAAACCACGGGGGAAATCCAGAAAACCTATTACAGGACGGCCACCATCGCCACGTGGACAACTTTGCTGGGGGCAGTGTTTATTACCATCAGCATCCCCATTATGTCGGAGCAGGCGCGCTCCCAGCTTTTCTCGCCGCCTCTTTTTATGTCTTTGCTGCAATCCCCCTTTTGGGGCTTTTGTTGGTGGCTCTGTTGCTGCGCAGCTTGCGCCGCCGAGAAGAAAATAGCCCTTTGGTTTACACCTTTCTCATTTTTGCCCTTTCTTTTATCGGCTTGGGGTTCATGATTTTCCCCAACATCATTCCTCCCAGCGTCACCATCTACGAGGCGGCAGCTTCTCCCAGTTCGCTGGTGTTTATGCTCACCTTTATTGGCTTTTTGATTCCGGTGATCTTGTCCTACAACATCTACAACTACGTGGTGTTCCGGGGCAAGATTGTAGTGCAAGAAACAGCGGCAGAAGAGGCCAAAGTTCCAGAGCCAGTTTAGGTTGGCCCAGAGTCGAAGGAATAACCCCGCCCATATGCCAGGCGGGGCAATTTTATTAGAGGCTCACCCAGCGAGGCTCTCACTCCCGCTTGAGCCACTGCCGGATCTGCTCGGCAGCCACGTCGCGACCTCCCAAGCCAAAAGCCAAAGCCACAGCCACAGCAATGGCGCCCAGCACCAGGCCAAAGGCCAGCACCACAATATCGGTGGCTACGCCCATCTGCTGCAAGGCCATGGCGCCAACGAAAACCAAAATGGCCACCCGCGCCGCCTGGGCCAGCACTCCTGAGGAGGGGTTGCCGAGGCTCTTAATCATGGAATGGGCCAAATTGGATAGGTAAAGACCGATCCCAAACACTAAGGCGCCGATGAGCACCCGCCCGGAAATGACCAACAGCCCCTCCACGATGTCGGTCAAAGCAGCAAACTGCAGCAGCTCCGCGGCTGGCACTGCCCCGAACAAGACCACGCCCACCCAGACCACCAAGCCGGCAATCTCAGAGGGAGTGCGCCGCTTCACCAAGGTTGAGGGATCCCCTTCGGCGGCGGGAGCTTCAGGAGCAGGGGCCGAGGGCAAACCAAGGCCGGCAGCCAAGCGGTCGAAACCGATTGCCTGCAGCAACTGGGTCACCAAGCCAGCCAAAAACTGCCCCAGCCAGTAGAACACGGCCAGGATGAGAGCAGATCCTGCAATCCGGGGGATGGCCCGCAACACCTGCTCCAGCATCGCCACCGCTGGATCGGAGATGGCCCGGATTTCCAGGGCCTTGAGGGCGGCAATCACTGCCGGGATCAACACCAAGACGTAGGCCACTGTGCCCACCGTTTGGTCCAGCTGGGGAATGCCAAAGCGTGCCCCCAAGCGGTTAGCTCCCGCTGCCACCAACAAATTGGAAACGATCCCACGCACGATGCGAGCTAGCAACCAGCCCAACACACCGATGATGAGCGCTCCCAAAATGCGGAGTACCATCGACAGGATTTGATCCAGCAGGTTTTGCACTGGCTGCAGCGGCCCCCGCAGGTTCAGCGTGTCCAGGATGAGCGATAAGAAGAACAAGAAGATCAGCCAGTAGAGGGCGTCGCCTAGAGCTTCATTCAAGAGAAAGGGAGCGACCTCAGCGCCTCCCTCCGGCTTGGCAGCAGTTCCTTCCGCAGCCGCCTCTGGTTGGAGGGCTTGAGCCAGCCGCTCATCCAAGTTAAAGCGCCGCAGCCCTTGGATAACTGCCAGCCGGGCAACGGTGGCCACCGCCCAGCCCACCCCTAGCAGCACCAGCGCCCCGCCCAGCCGCGGCAGATAGGCGAAAATCTCTCCCAAAAACTTGTTGAGCGGATCGGAGACAGCCTGAAGCTGGAGAGCATTCAGCACCGCTACCAACACAAAAGCGAGGATAATCCAGTAAACAGCAGCAGCCACCCAGCGCTCAGTTTGCGGCGGCCTCTCGCCGGGCCTCTGGCCCATAATCCAGGTGGCCAAGCGGCTATCAAGCTGCGTCCGTTTGAGCAGCCCCCGAACGCCGAAAGCCACCACCGTGGCCACGATCCAACCCAGAACTAGAATGGCAATCGCCGCCAGTAGATTGGGCATGAAATCAATGACTCTAGCCCGAAGATTGACAACAAAAGAGACGGCTTCATTGCGAAGGTCGTTTGCAGGGGTTTCCATGATTACCCTCACAGCATGAGATGTTCAAAAGAGTAGGTTAGCCTGAAGCCCTTCTTTGGGCAAGCTGGCCTGGGAGAAAGCCTCAAGCGTCAAGCAGAAACGCTGAGTCTTGCAACAAAGCTTTACATCCATTCCCAGGATGCCGATGGTTAACCAAAGCTCCAGGGCAAAAGTTCAAGGTTCAGGCGTATAGAGGAAAACTTTTGCTTTAGAACCCTTTGCTTCTCCTCACTTAAATTGGTTTTTTCCAATACACCAGCCCATCCTCTCCGTTGTAATAGCCCCTGCGGCGTCCCAGCAATTGAAACCCTGCCGATTCATAGAGGCGGATGGCGGCCTGGTTAGAAGCCCTCACCTCCAACGTGGCCCAGCGACAGCCTGCTGCCCTGGCTTGGCTCAACAGCTCCTCCAGGATCCTTCGACCCAAACCACGCCGCCGATGGGCAGGATCCACCGCCAACGAGATGATGTGGGCTTCTTCTTCGATGCGCCAGAGGATGCCAAAGCCCACCAGCGTCCCTGGCGAGGAAAGCAGGGATCCGCAAGCGCCTTCAGGTTCTGCCACAGCCCCAATCACCAGGCTGGTGGGTCGTTCCAGCTCGGCCCGGTAGCCCTGTTCTCCCCAGTGCCCGCCATAACAGCGGCGATCCAGCTCTAGCAACTGGGGCAGGGCGGCAATGTCAAGCACCTGCAGCCGGTAGCCCATGGAGCTTAGTCTCGCCCTTTGCAGAACTCAGCCAGCCACAACTGCCCAAAGAGCTGGAGCTTGCAGTCGATCCCTCTCAACACCGCGGAGCGCTCCTGGGGGTCAAGATACTGGGCTACCGCTGCATGGCCGCCTCAGGGCTTGGAGGGCTGGAGAAAAGGTGGGCGCTTGGCTCATGACTGCGGATACCAGAGGGATTCGAGGGTGTGGACAAGGGCCGCTGCCTGCTGCGGCGAAGGGGCAGTTGGCAGACAGACGGTAACATGGCCCAGCTTGCGCCCGGGGCGGGCGGGGGTCTTGTGGTACCAATGCACGGTGGCATTGGGGATCTCCGCCAGGCGCTGCCGCTTCTCGGCATAGTCGCTGGTGGAGTGCTCGTAGCCCAAGAGGTTGACCATCACCGCCCCCCCACACTTGAGGGAGGGATCCCCCAAGGGAAGGCCAAGGATGGCCCGCAGATGTTGCTCAAATTGCGAGGTGTAGCAGGCTTCTAGGGTGTAGTGGCCGGAGTTGTGAACCCGCGGCGAGATCTCGTTGATCCAGATCCCAGCCTTGGGATGAGGCGGCGGCACCCAGAACAACTCGATGCCGAACACCCCAACCGCTTCTAGCTTTTCCATCACCTTAACTGCCAAGTCCCGGATCTCGGCCTCGACCGTTGGGGGGATGCGGGCGGGCACGAGGACGTGGCGACAGATTTGGTTAACCTGAACAGTCTCCACGACGGGGTAGACCCGGATCTCCCCCGTCAGCCCCCGCGCCACCATCACTGCCAGCTCCCGCTCAAAGGGGATCCACTCTTCCACAAGCAGCGGGATCCCCCTGTACTCGGCAAGGGTCTGTTGCAAAGCCGCGCGATCGGGCAAGATGCGGGTGCCCTTTCCGTCGTAGCCCTGCCGCCGCCGCTTGAGCACCAAGGGAAAGCTCAGGCTAGATAGATCTGCCGTCTCTGCCGGCCAAAAAGACGGCACCGGCAACCCCAGCTCTGCCAGAAACTGCCGCTGGCGCAACTTGTCTAGCAACGGCTCCAGGGTGCTAAGGCGAGGGCAAAAGCGGGATTCTTCCGGATCCAGCCTTTTTAGCTCCGGCAGCAGGATGAACTCGTTTTCAAAAGTTACCACTGGGCAGCGCTGCAATAGCTGCGCTGTAGCCTGGGTGTCGGTTACAGCGCCCCAAACTACCCCATCGGCCACCGCCACTGCCGGATCGGTGGGGGCAGTCGCCTGCACAATCAGCGGAATCCCCAAGGAGCGGGCCGCCAAAGCCAACATCTGCGCCAACTGCCCCCCGCCGATTACCCCTACGGGCTGCATCTGGGTTTGGGACTTCACTTCTATACTGAGAGGAGAAGCACCGTCTAGTCTACCGCCCTTGGCCCCTACCTCTAGGGCAAGGAGAAGCACTGTGGAGTCATCCAAGCTAAAAGAACTCATCGACCGGGCTTTGCAGGACAAGATCCTCACCCGCGCCGAGCAACAAGAAATCCTCCAGGCAGTTACCGCCGATTCCCAGGTCTCACCGGAAGAACACGAACTGCTGGAAATGATTGTGGAGCGCCTCAACAGCGGCGAGATTCGCGCCGTCGATTGATTCCTTTTCGAGTCTTGCCCAAAAGTAAGTGGCAGCTTGGAAGCCAGCAGTTGTCAGCGCAGCTCCAAAGGGCTGGGATAGACTGGAGATCCCCTGGCTCTATCTAGCATGCTGCCGCCATGAGTTCTCGCTCCTCAGACTGGTTTACGCGGGCACGCCACTTCTTTTACGGCACAGCCACTGCCCTGGTGGAGCTCCTGGAGGATCCCCAGAAGCGCGCCGAAAGTTTCGGCCGTCTTTCTGGCGACTGGGCGGCGCTGGCTGCAGAGCTGGAGCAAAAAGGAGAGCAGATTGAGCAAGAGGCTGTTCGCTACCTTAAAAGCCTCCGCCATGAAGCCACCAAGGCTCCTGGCCCAGCCGTAGAGAGCCAAACACCGGCCCCCCAGAGCGGCTCCCCAACCGCCACCATCTCCAAAGAAGAAATGGGCGAACTGATGGAGCTGATCCACCAGATTGAGTCCTTGCGCCTGGAGCTAGAGCGGTTGCGCACGGAACCCTGCTCGGATGCTGGCCTTTCTGCTTGATCCCAACGCCCGTGCGGTTTGACGTTGTTACCCTTTTCCCAGAGTTTTTTGAATCGCCCTTGCGCATTGGCTTAGTGGGCAAAGCCCTACGGCAAGGGATCGCCGAGGTTCATCTCACCAACCCGCGCGACTTTGCCGCCGATAAGCACCGCCGGGTCGACGATGAGCCCTATGGGGGCGGGGTAGGCATGGTGCTCAAGCCAGAGCCCTTTTTTGCTGCTGTCGCCTCCCTGCCTTGCCTGGATCCCCGCGAGATCATCTTGCTCACGCCCCAGGGACAACCCCTAAACCAAGCCCTGCTGCGGGAGCTGGCCCAAAAGGCCCAGCTCATCCTGCTCTGCGGCCAGTACGAAGGTTTTGACGAGCGGATCTGCCAGTATCTAGCCACTCGCGAGGTGTCGCTGGGGGATTTTGTGTTAACAGGGGGGGAGATCCCGGCACTGGCCTTGATCTACGGCGTGATCCGTCTCTTGCCTGGCACGGTTGGTAAGGTAGACTCTTTGAAGAAGGAGAGCTTTGAGGAGGGTCTGCTCGACTATCCTCAGTACACCCGCCCAGCCGAGTTTCTGGGGTACAAGGTGCCCCAGGTGCTTCTTTCAGGTAACCACGAGGCCATTGCCCGATGGCGTCTGCAGCAGCAGTTAGTACGCACCTGGCAACGACGGCCGGATCTGCTGGCCAAACGTCCCCTCACCCCCGAAGAACAACAGTTGTTGGCTGAAGGCCTGGCCGAGCAGCGCACTGAGGTGGAGAAACAAGATGCGCGTGAACTGTCTCAACTCCCTTCTCAGCCTTGCTGACCATGGGGCTAGGATTCTGGGGCTGCTGCTGGTAGGGATCCTGGCTAGTCCGGGGCTTGCTCTAGCCCAAACTGCCCAAACTGGAAGTGGCAACGAGGCCATTTATCGCGACGGCAGAACCCCGCTGTTCAACGGCTCCAGCCTTGATATGAGCGATCTCTTCCGGGCTGCTGAACTCCTCTCCCGCCAGAGGGCCACCTCCCGCTGGGACAGCCGGGCGGCCATCGATGCCGCAGTGGAGCAGTTTAACCAATCCCGCCGTCGCCCCTTGCTGTTTTCGCCGGGAGCAGGGAGATCCAAAACCCCTCTTGCTCGCTAACTTAGCTCCCCTCCTCAACCTAACCTGTGTTAGGATCGCAAGGCTATTCTTGTGGGCGCTAAGCAATAGCGCCAGGTTTTCGGGATCCCCTAGGAGATACTGCCGTGGTTAAGAGTACCCCCTCCAGCAAAACCGATAGGGAGCAGCACCTGGATCCCGCTAGGCGGGGTCACTCCAAGGACAGTTCCACCGAGTCCAAGGGGATCTCGGGCTTCCTCCAAGAGACGCGGGCCGAACTGGCCAAAATTGCCTGGCCAAGCCGTCGACAATTGGTTAGCGAATCCATTGGCGTTTTGCTAATAGTGCTGGCCTTCGCCTCATTTATTTACCTGGTTGACCAGCTGTTTGGCTGGGTAGCCACTCAACTGTTCTCGTAGCTTTAGGCAGGGGAGGGGAGAGGAGGTGAAGTATGAGCCCAGGGTTAGAGCAGCGGCGGAGACGCCGCAGAGACTACGTTGAGCCCCTAGAAGCTGCGGAAACAGAAACGACGGCGGAAGAAGGGGAAGGTCAAAGCCAGCGCAACTTGCGCTGGTACGCCGTTCAGGTAGCTGCTGGCTGCGAAAACAAAGTTAAAAGCACTCTCCTGCAGCGGGCAGCAGCCCTGGATGTGGCCGATCAAATCGTCGAAGTGGTGATCCCAAAGCGGGTGGGCTTCAAGCTGGATCGATCCGGCAAGCGCCAGGAGCAAGAGGAAAAGATTTTCCCCGGCTATGTGCTCGTGCGCATGGATCTCAACGACGACACGTGGCGGGTGGTGAAAACCACTCCCAATGTCATCAACTTCGTTGGCACGGAACAGAGACGACCCTATGGTCGCGGTCGGGGGCATGTGACACCGCGGCCCCTCAGTCCCAGCGAAGTTCAGCGCATCTTCAGCACCGCTGAGGTGGAGGCGGTGCCCCTCAAGATTAACCTGGCCCCTGGGGATCGCATTGAGGTGCTGTCTGGCCCCTTCCAGGGGTTCTACGGCGAGGTGGTGGATGTCAGCCCAGAACGGGGCAAGCTCAAGGCTTTGATCTCAATTTTTGGGCGGGATACTCCGGTAGAATTAGAGCTTGGTCAAGTGCGAAAAGAGGTGTAACTGCGTCGCATGGCTAAGAAACTGGTGGCAGTAGTCAAGCTGGCCATCCAGGCGGGCAAAGCCACCCCCGCCCCCCCCATTGGCCCCGCCTTGGGTCAGCATGGGGTCAACATCATGGCCTTTTGCAAGGAGTACAATGCCAGAACGGCGGATCAGGCGGGCATGGTGGTGCCGGTCGAGATCTCCATCTACGACGATCGCAGCTTCACCTTTGTCCTCAAGACGCCGCCAGCCTCGGTGCTGATCAAGAAAGCCCTTGGCATTGAGTCAGGCTCCAGCGAGCCCCACAAAGTCAAGGTGGGATCCCTGACCCGCGCCCAACTCCGCCAGATTGCCGAGCAGAAGCTGCCAGATTTGAATACCAACGATGTGGAGGCGGCGATGAGAATCATTGCCGGCACTGCCCGGAGCATGGGAGTGACGATAGTTGACTAGGGCTCTGCTAGCCCAGCTTGTTTGTCGTTTTGGGGGAGAGAAGTTCTCGCCAGAACCCCGAGGAGAAGTTATGGCTCGAAAACTGTCCAAACGCATGCAGGCTTTGCGGGAGAAGATCAAGCCCATCCCCTATCCCCCCGCAGAAGCCATTGCCCTCATGAAGGAGACAGCCACTGCCAAATTTGACGAGGCGGCTGAGGTTCACATTCGCCTGGGGATCGATCCCAAATATGCTGACCAGCAGCTGCGCTCTACGGTGGTTTTGCCGCGCGGCACCGGGCAAGAAATTCGAGTAGCGGTAATTGCCCGCGGCGAAAAGGTGGTGGAAGCCCAGAATGCTGGGGCCGACCGAGTGGGGTTTGAGGATCTCATCGAGGAAATCAGCAAGGGCGTGATCGACTTCGACCTGCTGATTGCCACTCCCGATGTGATGCCCCAGGTGGCCAAGCTGGGGCGCCTGTTGGGGCCGCGCGGCCTGATGCCCTCTCCCAAGGGGGGAACGGTTACCATGGATCTGGCCCAGGCAATTAAGGAGTTCAAGGCCGGCAAGCTGGAGTACCGGGCGGACAAAACTGGCATTGTCCATTTAATCTTCGGCAAGTGTCAGTTTCCGGTTGAGGCGCTGCTGGAAAACCTAAAGGCGGTGCAGGAGTCGATTGACCGCAACCGTCCCCCTGGGGCAAAGGGCAAGTACTGGCGAACTATGCATATTTGTGCTACGATGGGTCCTTCCATTGAAGTTGACGTTAATGCCCTGCGGGAGTTAAAGTTGGTTGCCTAGGTCTGGCGTAATAAGGTAAGTTGACTAGGGCAAATTTTGGCCAGGGAGGGAGCCAAACGGGAAACCTTTCCACAGTTGAAATAGAGAGCCGAAGACAGCAGGCGCCAAGTGGCTTAATCTCCTGCCGAGGCTTGGGTGGAGTGGGAAAAATTCCCGAAGCTTATGCTTGCCCAAATGCGTCTCGGCGGAGGCTGGGGCGCATTCCTTTTGCAGTGGCAACCACATTACAGACAATCGAGGAGGTGAGCGCGTGGGCAAGCAATCCTTAGCAAAGAAAGCAGAGGTAGTCGATGAGGTTCGATCCCTGTTGCAAGCTAGCCAAATGGTGCTGGTCATCGACTACAAAGGTCTAACCGTTGCTGAGATGAACCAGCTGCGGGCGGAGCTGCGCAAAGCAGACGCCGTCTGTATGGTGGTTAAAAATACCCTGATGCGGCGGGCCGTTGCTGACCTTAAGGCTTGGGCAGGGATCCTGCCTTTCTTGTCCGGGCCAACGGCTTTTATCCTGATCCGGGGCAATATCGCGGCGGCCCTGAAGGCGTATCAAGACTTTGCCCGGCAAACCAAGAAGACTGAGTTTCGCGGTGCTGCCGCTGAGGGGCTGTCTCTGACCTTGGATCAGGCCAAGGCCATTGCTGACCTGCCGCCTAAGGAGGTGCTCCTGGCCCAAGTGGCAGGCAGCCTTAAGCTAGTAGCCACCCGACTGGCGGTTGGGCTCAATGCTGTGCCTAGCCAGGTGGCCCGCGGTATCCACGAGATCCCGGCCTCACTGGCGCGGGCTGTGCGAGCCATTGCCGACAAGGAGGCGGCCTGAAGGTAGCCGCTTCGATGGGCCAACGGCTCAATTGCACCCTGCTACTTCTTGTTACCTAAGGAGACACAACCATGGCTTCAGAGCGTGTTCAAAGCATCCTGGAAGAGCTGAAGACCTTGACTTTGTTGGAAGCTGCCGAGCTGGTGAAAGCCATTGAAGAGACCTTTGGCGTCAGTGCAGCTGCACCGGTAGGCGGCATGGTCATGGCTGCTCCCGTGGCGGCAGCAGCGGCATCGGCACCAGCAGCGCCGGCTGAGCCGGTAGAGGAGCAAACGGCTTTTGATGTCATTCTCGAGGCTGTTCCTGCCGACAAGAAGATTGCCGTTCTTAAGGTGGTGCGCGAGCTAACCGGCTTAGGCCTAAAGGATGCCAAGGATCTCGTGGAAGCTGCTCCCAAAGCAGTTAAGGAGGGAGTCTCCAAGGAGGAGGCCAACGAGATCAAGAAAAAGCTGGAAGAGGCCGGCGCCACGGTTAAGATCAAGTAGTCGGAGGTGGGGAAGAGGCGTTTTTTCCCTGCTCTCTGCCGAAGCTGCAAAAGAGGGGAGGGGCGGTTTGCCCCTCTTTTTTGCTGGTTTCTACCCCTCAAAACGGGTTGCCGGGGGGCTCGCGGGGGCTGCAACTTCGACCAGCGCTCATCGCCGGATGGGGAAAGAGCCCTCGTCAGGAGGTCGGAAACCATTACAATGGGTTACGGACGTTTGCCACCACCCCCCATGGACTTCGGAGTCGGATTTCTCTCCAACAATGTCATGCTGCCGATCCTGGATTTTTTCTACGGGATCGTGCCCAGCTATGGTCTGGCCATCATCTTTCTGACATTGGTGATCCGCTTTGCCCTCTACCCCCTCAATGCCGGGTCCATCCGCAACATGCGGCGCATGAAAGTCATTAGCCCGGTGATGCAGCGGCGGATGCGAGAGATCCAGGAGAGGTACCGCGACGACCCGCAAAAGCTGCGCGAGGCCCAGGCCAAACTCTACAGCGAACTAGGGGTTAACCCGCTTGGGGGGTGCCTGCCGCTGCTTATTCAAATGCCAGTGCTGTTTGCGCTCTTTGCCACGCTGCGGGGATCCCCTTTTGCGGCGGTAACCTACGACGTCAACCTGCAGATCTTGCCAGCAGAGGTGGCGGCTGAGGTGGTACCCACTCCCTACGTCAGCTCCAGCAAGAACATCTTCGTCGCCGACTCAGTCCACAAGCCGGTGGTGCTGGTGGTGCCTAAGGGTACCAAGGTTGCCGTAGGGGAGCAGGTGCAGTGGATGCTGCAAGGGCCAGGGGGCAAACCCTTCGAGCAACTGGTAACAGAAGCGGGGGGAGACCCCAAGCTGTTGCAGCCAACTTGGAGGATTGTCAAGGGAGAGGAGCGGGTCCAGCTCCAGCCCGATGGCACCTTGCTGGCCCTGCAGCCGGGGGAAGTAGCGCTGCAGGTCTCGATTCCAGGCTTGGCCTCAGATACCGGCTTTCTGTTTATTGATAAGCTGGGCCGCGTTGGCGCTTTTGACCCCGATGGAACCATCCACTGGGATATCATCGCCATGGTCGCCCTCTTTGGCCTTTCCATCTACCTCAACCAGGCCCTGACCAATACCGGCCAGGAGGATCCCAGCCAGAGCTCGATGGCCCGCATTACCCCGGTGCTGTTTTCGGCGATGTTTCTATTTTTCCCCTTGCCGGCTGGGGTTTTGCTCTATATCCTCGTCTCCAGCATTTTCCAGACGCTGCAGACCTTCTTGCTCTCGCGAGAGCCTTTGCCAGAGAGCCTGCAGCAGTTGGTGGAAGAGGAACGGCGCCGTGCTGCCCAGGTTAGTAAGGAGGTAGACCGAGCAGTAAAACCCAAAGCCGCTGGGGGAGCTCGGGAATCTTTGCCCTTTGAGCCCTAAGCAGTCCTCTGGCCGCTGGGTGGGTGGGCTTGCAGTTAACTGGTTGATAGTCTTTCAGCAGTTGGAAGCTGTTGGGATGAGCCACCCTGAGTCTTCTACAGGTTCCCCAAGGGGAGCCGCCGCTAAGAAATCCCACCCGCAGTTTGAAGAGACCGCTGCTCCTTTCCAAGCTAAGCTTTCTCCCGCCGAGCAGCGAGAACGGGCTAGAGAGTGGTTGCAGCAGGTGCTATCGGCCATGGGGATACCGGCAGCAGTGCGGGTAGTGGGCGAGGTGATTGAAATTGAGGCCAGTTCTCTCACGCCTGTGCAAAAGCAAGTCTTGCTTTCCAAAGTGCCCCCAGGGCCCGTCCCCAAGGAGACTAAAGTTGACGAAGAGCGTACCCCAGTAGTGCTGGATGCTTTGCAATATCTGGCCAACACCCTTCTCAACCTCAACCAGCCAGAAGACCAGCAACAACCCTATATCTTGGACTTAGACGGCTATCGAGAGCGCCGCTTGCAGGAGTTGAAGGCTTTGGTGGCTACGGCGGTGGAGAAAGTGAGAGCAAGTGGTCGGGAGTACGAGTTTCCCGAGCACCTTTCGGCTGCCGACCGGCGGCAAATCCACACGCTCCTCAAAGACCCTGCCTATGCTGACCTAGAAACCTTTAGCCGAGGTAAAGAGCCGGATCGCCGCTTGGTCATCCGCCGGGCTCCGCGCCGGGGTAAGTGAGGGCGCAGCTAAGGGACCCCAACTGTCTGGAGGGAAATGGGGCTATGCTGAAGCCAATTCGTCTATCCGAGCTGCGGCAGCTGCCTGGCCAAACCCAGGAGGTACGGTTTCGGCAGTTTTTTGCTGGCTTTGAGAGCCTGACACCGGTGGAGGGATCCCTGCGGGTCAGCCACCGAGGACACTTTGTTGAGGTAAAGGCCCAGGCCCGCACCATCGTGACTCTCACTTGTCACCGCTGCTTGCAGCAGTTTAACCACCGGCTGGAGCTAGATGTTGAGGAGATCATTCTCATTCGCGAGCCCAACTCTGGCCCTCCACCCCTGGAGCTGGAACTGAAGGAGGAAGAGGATCTGCTGGAAAGCTTGCCCCCCAACGGTGAGCTGGATGTGGAGGACTTGATGCGCCAGTACCTGCATTTGGAGATGCCCACCCAGTTGCCCTGTCGCCCCGATTGCCCAGGTATTGTGGTGGAGTCGGCTGCGCCGGCAGGGGATCCCCGCTGGGCGCCGCTGGCAGCTCTTCTCAGAGAGATCTCCTAGAAATACCGCTTCATTTGGATCCGAAAGCGGCCTTTTTTCGTCTCAACCACCTCTTCAATTTGCAGCCGACCCCGACCGCGGATGGCAATCCAATCCTGAGGGCTAAGGAGGTAGCTGGCTTGGGTAACTGGCTTCCAGTTGACTCGTACTTCTCCCCGCTGGATCTCTTCCACCATTTTGCTGCGGGAGATGCCGAATCCGGCTGAAGCCACTGCGTCCAAGCGCAAAGAGGCTTCCACACTGGTAATGGACTTTACCCGCGGCGGCTGCACCTTTAATTGGTTGAGAGGGATGGAGCTAACCTTGACCGGCACACTGCGCACTTGCTTCAGGTTGAGGCTGAGATAGTCCACCAGTTCAGGTACCACGATAGCCTGCGCGCCTGCTTCTCCAACTGCGAGAATGTCTCCTACCTTTTCGCCGGCAATTCCTATTGCCAGAAGGGCTTCTAAAAAGTCGCCGTGAGTAGCTGGGTCGAAGAGAAAGTTCCCCTGAATTTCAATAGCCGCTAGCGGGATCCCTGGTGCCTCCACACCAACCTCGGGGCGAGCCAGGGCCAGGCGCTGGCGCTCTGCCTGGGCATAGCCTCCCCAGGCCACCACCTGCAGTTCGGCTAGCTTGTTCAATCGGCTTTGGACGGCGGCAATCTCCGGCGGCGAGAGAAAATCGCTGTAGACCACCTGCCAAGTTTTCAGGGCCTGCTCTCCTAGGTCTAGGATGCGCGCCAAGGTTTCTCGATACTCCGCTCCCTTCAGTAGTTCGGCTCTGGGCAACATGGTGGGGCGCTTCAACCCTTGCGGCTCTGTTCCGCTTGCTACATGCTAAGCTGGATTAGGGTCCTGGCGGGCGTAGCCAAGTGGTTAAGGCAGAGGATTGTGGTTCCTCCACTCGTGGGTTCGAATCCCATCGTCCGCCCTCTCTACTCGCAGCTTAAGACCAGCGTGCCTACGGCGTCGATGCTGCCGGTCCAACCGGCTTCAATCACCACGGTAGCCTCCGGCATCTCCACAATTGCCGGCCCGCACAGTTGAAACCCCACCCCCATGTACCGCCGATTGTAGACGGGCACCGGCCGCATCCGGCCCCCAAACCAGGCCTCTCGTTTCCCCTGGAGGGGATCCCCCGGCAAGGGTGGGGGGGCCTGCAGAGGGACACAAGGCAAGGCCTGCACCGCCCGTAGGCGCAACTGGATCACCTCCACCTCTTGGTCAGGATCCTGCCAGCCGTAGCGCTGGCGGTGGGCTTGGTGAAACCGCTGCTCGAGGCGGGAAACTGGATCCGACAACTGGGCCGGGATCTCCAGCTCAAAGGACTGGCCGCGGTAGCGCAGATCCAGACTCAAGGAGAGCTCCGGCTCTTGCAGGTCGGCTTGTGCCTGGCGGATGAGGGGCTCAGCCCACTGAGCCAGAAGGGATCCTTCTCCCTCCCCCTCTAGCTGCCGCAGCGGCTGCAGGACGGCCCGCCGGTAGTCCCGCCGCAGATCGGCCAAAGCCATGCCCAGCGCCGAGAGGACACCGGCAAAGGCCGGGATCAAGATGCGGCGGATCCCCAGCTCTTCTGCTAAAGCACAGGCATGCATGGGCCCAGCTCCGCCAAAGGCCAGCAGGGCAAAATGGGCGGGATCCAAGCCTCGCTCCACGCTGATGACCCGCAAAGCCCGTGCCATGGCCACATTGGCTAGGGTGCGAATGCCAACGGCCGTCTCCTCCAAACTCAAGCCCAAGGGCTCCGCGAGCGTTCTGAGGGCCTGGCCAGCCAAGTCTCGCCGTAGGCAAACGGCATCCCCCAGCCAGCCCCCGTCCGGCAGGTAGCCCAGCCAGAGGTTGGCATCGGTTACCGTGGGAGCCGTTCCCCCCCGACCGTAGCAGGCCGGCCCAGGGTTGGAGCCGGCACTTTCCGGCCCCACCTGCAGCCCGCCCCCGGGTAGCAGGGAGGCCAGGGATCCGCCCCCAGCACTGACCGTGTGGATGTCGATCTGGGGCTGCTGCACCGGCAGGCCGCACACTACCGCTGACGGGGTAACCTGGGGGATGCCGTCCTGAATGAGGGCCACATCAGTGCTGGTTCCTCCCATGTCCAGGCTAAGCAGATGGGAGTAGCCACTCAGCCGGCCCAGGTAGGCCGCTCCGTAAACGCCGCCCGCCGGCCCCGAAAGCAGCGCTACCGAGGCGTGGGCTGCTGCCTGGGCAAGGGAAGTGACGCCGCCGGAGGATTGCATGATCAGGGGTTCGGGGATCCCTCGCTGCCGGCAGCCCTGGGCCAAGCGGTGGAGGTAGCCCGCCAGCGCTGGGCTAAGGTAGGCATCAATGGCCGTGGTGCTGAAGCGCTCGTATTCCCGAAACTCTGGCGCCACCTCGCAGGAGAGGGAAACATGCAAGCTGGGAAAGGCCTGTCGCAAAGCCGCCCCCAAGCGCTGCTCATGCTCTGGGTAGAGGAAAGAAAACAGAAACCCCACCCCCACGGCGCGGATTCCATCCCGCTGTACCCGCTCCCCCACTTCCCGGACTACACGCTGGATCTCCTCCTCAGTTAGCGGCTCGACCACGCCACTGGCGCTGCAGCGCTCCTTCACCTCCAGGCAGTGGTGGCGGGGCACCACCGGCTCTGGCTTGGGCTGGGTGAGGTCGTAAAGGGAAGGACGGTTTTGGCGGCCAATGGCCAGCACATCCCGAAAGCCCGCCGTGGTCAAAAAGAGAGTGGGGGATCCCTTGCGCTCCAGGAGGGCGTTGGTGGCCACGGTCATGCCATGGCAGAACACGTCCACCTCAACTGGGCCCAGCTTGTCCAGGGCAGCGAAGACCCCCTCTTCCGGGCTAGGGGTGGAGAGGACCTTGGCCGTCCGGATCTGGCCCTCCTGCAGCAGCACTAGATCGGTAAAAGTGCCTCCCACATCGATCCCCAGGCGGGTCGGGATCCCTCGTTGGCTGCCGACAGTGGACATGACTCGTGGGCGCAGGCTAACCCCTCCCTAGCTCTTTGACTCGGCTTCCAGGGCCTGTTCTTGCTGCACAAGCTGACGGAAGGCCGGCTCGTCCAAGCGGTAGTCCCGCTGCTCGATGAGATCCCGGTCGGTGGAGTAGATGGTGTCCGCTTCCTGCACCACCTCCTGGCGGCGGAAGCGGCGGGCAAAGTCGAGCTTGCGCCGCAGCACCTCCGAGGGACGCTGTAGTTGCTCTTGCCAAAACCGCCGAATGCGATTGCGGCGCTCCACTCCCTGGTTGCGGAATTGCAAGGTCAACCAACGCACCGTGGGCACTGCCAAAAACAGCGTGCCGTAGAGGAAGAGGAATCCAATCAGCGGGTAGATAACCGCCAAAAAGGCATTGCTCCCAGCGGCAGCGGCCACCTCCTCCCGCGCCCCATAGAGAATGGCCGCCAAGAAGAAATTGAGCACACCCAAGCCGGCGGCTAGGGCCAGCTGCCCAGGGGTGGCGCGGCTAAACACCCAAGGTTTTTCTTGCAACACCTCGGGAAACCGCTGCCGTGGGCCTTCGGCGGCCGTTACCTGCAGCTCTGGAAAGCGATAGACGATATCTCCCTCCTCGCTTACCTCCGGCTGGCCGTCAAACTTGAGCAAAATGGGCAGCATGTAGTCTTCGTACTCCAGGGCGGGGGATCCCGGCTCCACATCCAGGTAGGGCAACACCTGCTCGGCGGCAATGACTCCCCCATTGGCGCGGATGAGCTGGCCGATGAGGGCATAGCGTTCTTCTTCCAGGTTGGCATTGGGATCCCCGTCGCCAAACAGGAAGCTGTAGACCGCCTCGAGAAAGTTCATCTCCGCCTTTTCCTGTCGGGGTTGCGCCAGACCAGAATAGCCCCCGCAGGGACTCCAGAAGGGATTGCCTACCCACAGGTCGGGAACGTAGAAGAGCTCCACCCCTCCCGAGCGGCTGCGGCTATCCTCCTCACGGCTGCTCCTACTGCTCTGCAGAGCCATCAGGGCCAGAGTAATGAGGACAATTGACACTACCAGCAGGATGCCAAAGGAAATGCGCAGGCCGTAGAGAAACCCTCCCCAAAGCCGGCGCCGCAGGGCTGCCAGCTGATCCTGTTGCTCCTTGCGCTGGAGAATGCTGCGAAAGTCGGGCGGGAAAACGTAGGCGATCTCTCCCTGCCGCGAAACCTGAAGATGCCCCCCTGCCTTTTGGGCCAACTGCAGCAACTCTTGCTTGGCCTCCTCTAAGGCCAGGCCTGTGGTGGAGGCGATGTCTCCCAACGTAACCCGCAGGCCCAGCCGCTCTACTGCCTCCATAACCAAAGTCTGTGCCGCCACCGTCAACCTCCGCTTCTGCCTGCTGTTAACCCGCCAGCTCCCTGTTTCCAGTATCTCTCCTGTGCTGGGCATCGGCGAGAGGATTCCCTCTTGGCAGCCGCTGAGCTAGGGCAGCCAGGCCAGGGTTGCCAGCAAGGCCGAGAGGATTCCAATCAACACCCAATTCAGCCGTTGGGTATTCACCAAGGGAGCGGCCTGGGAAGGGAGGGGAGCGGGGGACGTGGGCCGAGATCCCCGCGGGCGAGGGCGTTCATAGACTAGAAGTCGGCTTTCGGGCTTGGCCTCTTCCAGGTGGCTGAGATCGGGGATTTGGATCAACCACTCCGCTGGGCGGCGTAGACGGGGAGCCTGCCAGATGCTCAACACATAGCGCGCCTGTTGGGCAAGCTCGGGATCTGGACTATATAGCAAGCTCTGCACTAGGCGGACGGCCTCCTCGGTTTCTCCAAGCGCCTCCTGGGCTAGGGCTTGCCAGAGCCGCAGCTGGCCTGCCTGGGGATAGCGGCCTTGGGCCTGCTTGGCCTCCTCCAAGGCCTGTCGGTATTGTCCCCGCTCAAAGCTGGCTTGAATTCGGGCCAGGTATTGGGGCAAGGGCAAGTCTGGGGCCGGGATCGACTCGGAGTCCACGCAGCCTCCCTAGGTCAGCTTTTGTTCCACCCCAAACCCCACCAGGAGTACCTCCTGCAGCGGCTGGCCTTGAGGTGGGCGCCGGTAGTTGAGGATCTGCCGCAGGCGCAGGCGGGGGTTGAGCAGGGTGATGGTATCTACGGAAACAACATGGGTGTAGGTGGTGGTCATCACCAGTTGCAGGGATCCCGGATCGAAGCGGAAGTCGGCCACCATGGGCCGCTCTTCCTCATAGGCGCGATCGCGCAGGTAGTCGCCTTCCAGCCCGCGGGGGCCCTCTCGCCGGGGCACAAACAACATGTTTAGCTCTTGCCCGACCTCCTCCCCCTTTTCGGAGACAGTCTCAAAGGCAAGGTGAAAGCCCAGGAAGCCGTCGACGCCGTGGTTGGGGTAGTTGTTGTCGGCTAGGACCTTCTCCTTGAGCTCAGGGGTGAGGGTGCGAATGGTGAACTCGGTGCGCGAGCGCTCCACCTCCCCTCGATCCAGGTAGTGATAGGTACGCTCGGTGTGCCAGGCGCCAATACAGCAGTTGAAGAAGTGGTGAAACTGTTGGAGGGCGTTCATGCCAAAGGGCTCGAGAGCAGGGCTGAGTTGACACCAAGCCCGATCCTAAACCGAATCGAAGACAAACAGGCACCCCAATCCCTGCAGCAGATGCCTCAGGTGGGGATCCCCTGGGCCACGGACAAAGTTGCCCCCAGCAGTTCCAGAGCCCGCTGCAACTGGCGATCCTCAGGGCCGCCCAGGGTTTCTGCCGTTAGGGGAACGGGGCTCTCGCCCACCACCACATCGGGCTGGATCCCTTGGCGGTGAATGTCGCGGCCGTTGGGGGTGAGGTATTTGGCAGTCGTCACGGCCAGCCCTGAGCCATCTGCCAGCTCCAGCAGGGATTGGATCAGCCCCTTGCCGAAGGTGCGCGTTCCCACCAGTTGCGCCCGCCCGCTGTCCTGCAATGCCCCCGCCAAGACTTCGCTGGCGCTGGCACTGCCTTGATTGACCAAAACCACTAGCGGCGCCTGGGTGAGAATTTCGCCGGTGGCAGGAATGCCTTCTAGAATGCCGTGGCGATCCTTCACCAGCACGATGTTGCCCTTGGGGATCCAAAAGCGGGCAATCTCAATGGCCGCCTGCAGCAGTCCTCCGGGGTTGTTGCGCAGATCCAGGAGGTAGCCCCGCACCCCTCGGGCTTCTGCCGCCTGGATAGCCTGGCGCACTTGGGTGGCTGCATTGCCGTTGAACTGGCTGAGGCGGATGTAGGCCACTAGTCCTTGGGGCAGCTCAAAGAAAGCCGTGCGCACCGGGTTAATGAGGATTGACTGCCGCACCAGCTCCACCTCCCAGATGCGCCCCTGCCGCCTTAGCCGCAGGCTAACGGTTGTACCGCTAGGGCCGCGCATGCGCTCTGCCACCTCGTCCAAGCTCAGCCCCGCCACTGGCACCTGATCCACCGCCAAGATCTCATCCTGGGGCTGGATCCCGGCCCGCTCGGCAGGGGTGCCCTCCATGGGAGCAATAACCCGCACCGCCCCCTGCTCGTCGATGGCAATCTGCAGGCCAACACCGCTCAGCTCGCCGGCAGTAGAGGTCTGCAGACTGAGGTAGTGCTCCCGATCCAAAAAGCGGGTGTAGGGATCCCCCAGGGTGGCCAACATCTCTTCAATGGCCCGATAGGTTTCCTGACGATTCTTCAAGGGCCGCGCCAGAAAACGCTGCCGCACCTGCCACCAGTTTTGTCCGTTAAACCCCGGATCCACGTAGGCCCGATCCACATAGGCCCAAGCCTGGGCCAGCAGTTGCTGCTCTTCTCCCCAGCGGCTGGCCTGAGCTTGGTAGGCATCAGTGCCTAAACTTGCCCAGAGCAGGCACCCCAGCAGCAGAATGCGGAGAACCCAGCGGATCCCCCACTCTTTCTTCTTTGGCTTTGGCGCAACCATAGACGGCAAGACGCTAAGAAAAGTTAAGGAATATGAACAAGACGCAATATCGAAACCTGTTTTGCCAGCGAGAATGCGGATTCCTGCCCCCGAGCTGAGCCTAACTTAAGGAAGTCGTTAACAAATTGTGTTACAGTGCTGGTTGAGGTGGGGCTGTCCTCCACCGTGGAGTGACTTTCTCCTGCCGGGGAGATACCGAGAAATTGGAAAGAAAGGTACCATGGGCAAAGTTTACGATTGGCTAGACGAGCGGCTAGAGATTACGCCCTTCGTCGACGACGCAACCGGAAAATTCATCCCGCCGCACGTTAACATCTTCTATTGCCTTGGCGGCATCACGCTGGTGTGCTTTCTCATTCAGTTTGCCACCGGCTTTGCCATGACGTTTTACTACCGTCCGACGGTGGCCGAGGCCTTTGAGTCGGTCAACTACATCATGACCCAGGTCAACTTCGGCTGGCTGCTGCGCTCCATCCACCGCTGGAGCGCCTCCATGATGGTGTTGATGATGATTCTGCACACCTTCCGGGTTTACCTGACCGGTGGGTTCAAAAAGCCCCGCGAGCTGACCTGGGTCACCGGCGTGATCTTGGCGGTGCTGACGGTTTCTTTCGGGGTTACGGGCTACTCTCTGCCTTGGGATCAGGTGGGCTACTGGGCAGTCAAGATCGTCTCGGGAGTGCCCAGCGCTATCCCAGTGGTGGGTGATGCCCTGGTTCAGCTTATCCGCGGTGGCGAGGCTGTTGGCCAAGCTACCCTTACTCGTTTCTACAGCTTGCACACCTTTGTCCTGCCTTGGCTGACGGCGGTCTTCATGACCATGCACTTTTTGATGATCCGCCGCCAGGGCATTTCTGGACCCCTGTGATCCAGGGCTGGTTGGATCCCCTACTTTCCCTTGCTCAACCCTTTTGCCCCAGACAAGGAGAACTGCTATGCCTCTCTCGAAGCAAGCGCTGGCGACTGAGGTTATTACACGCAAAGTTGACCTGGACAACCCCAAAGTTTTGGCCAAGCTGAAGAAGAACATGGGCCACATGACCTACGGGGAGCCCGCTTGGCCTAACGACTTGCTCTTTATGTTCCCGGTGGTCATCCTGGGCACCATTGGGGTGATTGTCGGCCTGGCGGTTATGGATCCCGCGGGTGTAGGCGAGCCGGCAGATCCCTTTGCCACGCCCCTGGAAATTCTTCCCGAGTGGTACCTCTACCCTGTGTTCCACATTTTGCGCGTTGTTCCCAGTAAGCTGCTGGGCATTGCCCTGATGTTGGCTATTCCCGTCGGCCTCTTGTTTGTGCCTTTCATTGAAAACGTCAACAAGTTCCAGAACCCGCTGCGCCGTCCAGTGGCGACGACGGTGTTTTTGATTGGCACTTTGGTAACCCTGTATCTAGGCATTGGCGCCACTCTGCCGCTGGACAAGTGGGTTACCCTGGGCCTGTTCTAGAGAGCCGAATATTGATAACTCTAGGTGCAGCAGGCTGATGGCCAAGCTGCACTTTTTTTAGGGGAACTTTCCCGGGGGACTTTTCGGCAAACCTGTGGGCAAGGGGATGGTAATATCGCTACGCACTCCTCTTGCGGGGACCGCCCATGAGCGTTTCTTCTTCTGCTGCTCAAACCTATCGGATTACTGCCCTAGCCGGCGACGGAATCGGCCCTGAGATTATGCAGGTGGGTCGAGCAGTTTTGGACGCCGTTGCCGCTCAGATGGGGTTTTCCCTCCAGTGGCAGGAGGGCCTAATTGGCGGAGCAGCCTACGAGGCCACGGGGGATCCCTTGCCCCCGGAGACCTTGAAAATGGCCCAAGAAAGCGATGCCGTTTACTTGGCAGCGGTTGGCGACTTTAAGTACGACACCCTGCCGCGCCAGAAGCGACCGGAGCAGGCTTTGCTGGGCTTGCGGGCCGGCTTGGGGCTATTTGCCAACTTGCGCCCCGTGAAGATCTTCCCCCAACTGGTGCAGGCCTCTTCCCTAAAGCCGGAGGTAGTTGCTGGGATCGACCTGGTGGTGGTACGCGAGCTCACCGGCGGCATCTACTTTGGTCAGCCCCGCGGGATCTTCGTCGATGCCCAGGGGTCCCGCCGCGGCGTCAACACCATGGCCTACAGCGAGGCCGAGGTGGATCGTATTGCCCGCGTAGCTTTTGAACTGGCCCGCAAGCGACGGCGCAAGCTTTGCTCGGTGGATAAGGCCAATGTGCTGGAGGTGTCGCAACTGTGGCGGGAGCGGGTTACCGCCATTGCCGCCGAATACCCTGACGTAGAGCTTTCCCACCTCTATGTCGACAACGCGGCCATGCAGTTGGTGCGCTGGCCAAAGCAGTTTGACGTCATCCTGACAGAAAACCTCTTTGGGGATATCCTCTCCGACGAGGCGGCCATGCTAACTGGCTCCATTGGCATGTTGCCTTCTGCCTCTCTGGGAGCTACCGGCCCAGGCCTCTATGAGCCAGTCCATGGCTCAGCTCCGGATATTGCCGGCCAAGACAAGGCCAACCCCATTGCCCAGGTGCTTTCTGGGGCAATGCTACTGCGCTACTCCTTGGATCAGCCTCAAGCTGCTGACCGCATCGAACAGGCCGTCGAGGCGGTTTTGGCCCAGGGCTACCGCACCGCCGACATCTACTCGGAGGGGATGACCCTGGTCGGCTGCCGGGAAATGGGGGAAAAGATCCTGGCTGCCCTGGCTCAGCTGCCCGCCTCCTAGCAGGTGTCTCTCAGCCGTTGAGAGCTGGCCCCCTAGGTAAAGCGATGGCTAAGCTGGATGGGGTCGTGGACAGTGATCTTCTTCTTGTGGATAGAAATGTAGTTTTTCTTGCGCAACTCTCCCAAGAGACGGGTAATGGTGACGCGGGTTGATCCGATGGCTTCGGCAATAGCCTGGTGAGACAGCTTGAGGTCGATGGTTACGCCATTGGGGCCAGGCACCCCGAAGTCGCGGCAGAGGATCAACAAAAAGCTAACTAGGCGGGAGGCCATGTCGCGGTGGGCCAGGGTTTCAATCATCATCTCTGTCTGCAGGATACGGGAAGCCAAGCTCTTAAGCAGCAACATGGCCAGCTCAGCGTTCTCCCGTACAGACTTTTCCACCTGTTCGATGGGCAGAGAAAGCAGCTCGACGCGAGTAAAAGCTACGGCGTGATAGAAGCGGTCGGAGCGCTGCCCGGTAATGAAGGAGAGCACACCAAAAATACTGTTCTCCCGCAGGAGGGCAACGGTAATTTCTTCCCCCCTTTCGTACACCCGCGAGAGCTTAACCGCCCCTTTGACCAAAAAGTAAACCCGCTCCGCTGGATCGCCGGGGAGAAAAATGGTCTTGCCGCGTTCATAAGTCTCGATAACCGGAGGATGGCGAGATCCTCCTAACTGCTTAAAAGCTGCAATGAGAGATTTTTCTGCGACGGCCACCACGAGATTCGTCAACCTTTCAAGGTCAGTTTATCTCTAGGATCAACCCCAGAGGTTAGCTTGGGGCACCTGGATCGAGCTGCCCACGACTCGAAGACTACCCTAAACTTAAGAGGCTCTGCCTGGATATCTTTGTAGCAAGAGCTACGTTCCTTTGTTGCGACAAGGGAAGGTTGTATGGGGATCCCGCCGGCTGAAGTTGCCACCCCTTCTCGCCCTGGCCGTCAGCACTTTACGGTGCGGATGCCAGAGCCAGCCAGTCACCTCTTGGAGGTGGAGCTGCAGATTCGCGAAGTGGAACCAGAGGTGCCCCTGCGGCTGCGGCTGCCAGTGTGGACGCCGGGATCCTACCTAGTGCGGGAGCATGCCCGCCATGTACAGGAGTTTCAGGCCCTGAGCGAGCAAGGGAGCCCTTTGGACTGGCGAAAGGTTGATAAAAACACCTGGGAGGTAGACCCACCTGGGTGTTCGGCGGTTACAGTCCGCTATCGGGTCTATGCCTATGAGCTGACGGTGCGCACCAACCATCTGGATCTCACCCACGCCTATTTCAATGGGGCGGCGCTCTTTCTCTACGTGCCTGGCCGCGAGCGGGAGCCCTATACGCTGACCGTGATCCCTCCCCACCCCGACTGGCGCATTGCCACCAGCCTGCGGCCCCTGGCCTCTCCTTCCCCAGGGGATCCTAGCGCTAGCCAGTCTTTCTTTGCTGAAGACTACGACGAGCTGGCAGACAGCCCAGTGGAAGTGGGCTTGCACCAGTTGCGCTCGTTTGCAGTGGAAGGGATCCCGCACTACTTCGTGGTCTGGGGAGCGGGCACCCTGAATTTGGATCAAGCAGTGGCCGATGCCGAGAAAATTGTCCGAACCACGGCAGCGTTTTTTGGCGGGCTGCCCTACGACCGCTACTGGTTTATTGTGCATTTGTCGGCCGGGGGATTTGGTGGCCTAGAACACAAGTACAGTGCCACCCTCAACTATTCTGGACTAGAGCTGCATCAGCCTCAGTCCTACCGCCGCTTTTTGGCGCTGCTGGCCCATGAGCTTTTCCATGCTTGGAACGTCAAGCGGCTGCGCCCTCTAGCTTTGGAGAAAATTGACTACAACCAAGAAAACTATGTGGACTGCCTCTGGTTTTGCGAGGGGGCGACCAGCTACTACGAAAATGTTATCTTGCTACGATCAGGGATCCTCAGTGCCAAAGAGTTTTTGCAGATCCTATCTGAGCAAATTAGCCGGCTACAGCGCACGCCAGGTCGAGTCGTACAATCGCTGCAGGAGGCCAGTTTCGATGCTTGGATCAAGCTCTACCGCCCCCACGAAAATAGCCTCAACAGCCAGGTTTCCTATTACCTAAAGGGCGCTTTGGTCTGCTGGCTGCTAGATCTGCACATTCGCCACCTTTCAAGGGGGCGGGGATCCCTGGACACGGCCATGCGGGATTTGTGGCAGCGCTTTGGCCGGTTTGAGAAAGGCTATACTTACCAGGACTTGCGGGAGGCCTTTGAGCGAGCAGCCGGTGTCGACCTTGGGCGCTTTTTTGCCGCCTACGTGGAAGGCACGGAAGAACTGGACTACGACACCTACCTCCATCCGTTTGGCCTCACCCTCAAGGCCCACTTTAGCCGCCCCAACCCTCCTCCCTACCTGGGCTTGAACTTCAACGGCGAGGGCAACCGCATCAGCGCCGTCGAGATGGGCTCCCCGGCTCAAAAAGCAGGCATCTGGGCTGGCGACGAGCTGGTGGCTTTGGATGGCTTTCGGGTAAGCGCCGCCACCTTGCCGGAGCGCCTGGCAGCCTATCAGCCCCACCAAACCATCTGTCTTAGCGTCTTCCAAGGCAATCAGTTAAAGCACTTTTGGATCCCCTTGGATCCACCCCGCCCGGATGTGTACGCCCTCGAGGCCTTGCCTGAGCTCACTCCCGCCCAGAAAGCGCTCCAACAAAGCTGGTTGGGATCCTTGCTCGGCTCTTCGGGACAGGATACGCCTCTTCTTGCCTGAGCATCTTGAAACAGGCGGGTAACCTAGTTAACCTAGGCAAAAAGTAACAATAGGGGCAAGGAGCCAATCTGATGGACCTCGTTTTGGCTTTGTTGATTGGGGTGGCTGTTGGTTTCTCATTGGGTGTTTACGTTGCCCGCCGTTACAAGGCCAATCCTAGACCAGAGGCCTGGCAGCGAGAGGTCATTAGAGAGATATCTTCATGGCTAGGCCAAGAACTCGACAAAACCTTAATCAAGTTAGGAGAAGGATTGGCAGACGAGACTTCTCAGAGGTTACAGTCTATCCAAGCTGATCTTGAAGAGTTCAGGCTGCGTCTTCTAGAAAGTTATCAAAGTTTTCTGCAGGTTTGGGGTAAGGATCTTACGCAGGCTATATCTGTAAAGCTAGCTGAACATAGTGAGCAGCTCAACAGTCAGCAAGCTATCCTAGAAAACTTAGTGAAAGAAGCTAGAGTTATCTATCAGCAACTACAGGTTGCTCTTAAAAAATCTCTCAGATTAGAGATATCCCAAGCTACAGATCAAAACTCTCAAAAAGATCAGGATGCTATCCATAAAACAATAGAGAATAGTCTACCAGACGATGTACCGAGAGATAAGGAAAAAGTAGCTGCTTCTAACATGCTAGAAGTTGACATATCGAAGATAGAACTTTCTTAAACTCGAAAAACATAAAGATTCAGAAGCATAGATATGGAGGAAGAAGAGTAGAAGCTAGTCAAATAGCTGATCTTATGGGTAGTCAGTACTCTTTGATCAAAAGATTCTATGGAATGATTAAGTCAAGTATGAACAGCGGAAACTCTTTCTCAATAAACCTTAGAGACAAACCTCAACCAGTAATTGGCACAACTTGCCAGGTTGCCACAGGGCTATACAAGATTGCATTTTTAGAAGAGTATAGATACTTCAGAGCGCCCAGGTGTCTGCTAGTAGCAAGAGCCAGCAGATCTCCACAAGCACTGAATTTCCAGAGATACGTTAGGAATAGGTTGATTTGCCTTGCTAAAAGGCAAACTGAGAAGATTGATTTTTCTTACATAGCAAATGCCAAAGTTACTTTGGCAAACGGAGATGATTTTGAGATGGATCTTCTCTTCCACGTTAATGATCAATTTTACTGGGTAGAGTCGAAGACAGGTGGGTACCAAGATAAAGTACAAAAGTACTCCAAGATTGCTTCTGACCTTGGTCTTCAGAGAAACCAAGCCATCATAGTTTTGACCGACGTTAGTCAAGATGCAAAAACCAGTCTATCCTCTCTCTATCATCTGTCAGTCATCAGTGTTGATGAGGTTGAGGCTACATTTGAGAGGATCTTAAAAAAAGTCACCTTCGAGAAGTCTGAAAGGCACCCAAGAGCATTAGCTTAAGCCACAATTTTGACAGCTTGTTCCATACACCACCAGGGATCCTCCGCAAAAGCTGGCATGGGCGTGCTGCCCGCCTTGCCCAAGATGGCCAGCCGAACTTCCCGATCCAGCCGGGATCCCGATCCATAAGGATCCTCAGAAGGGGGCTCCAGTCTTTGCCCCAGAGGGGGCATTGCCATGATGCCCGGCTGCATGCCAGTAGTGCTGACCCAGATTTTGAAGCGATCCACCGCTGTCTCTGCCTCTTCGGGCAGTTGCATCTGCAGCAGATAGCGAGGGCCAGAGCCGACCAACACGCTTTCGCTGGGGCGCAGGCGAGTAGGAAAGTCCGGCTGGTAGGGATAGACCAAGCCGACGCTGCACTGCCGTTCGTCAAAGACTGTTACATAGACATGCACTGGGGTGGGGGCCTTATTGCGCAAGGCGATGGCGAGGTTGCGGCCTGCCTGGATTTGCAGCTGGCCTTGGGGATCCCGCGGCAGGGGTCTGACCTCGGCGGGCCTGGAGCCGCTGGCTGGCGTTTCCAGTTGCAGAAACTCCACTTCCAGGACATTGCTTAGGGCGTCGCTAGCCGGTTGCAGGTTGAGGAGGTTGTCGAAGGCGGCCACGTGCTCCAACAGCCGCACAAGCTTGCGGGGCAGAGCCTGCAGCTTTTTCACTGGGATGCGGAAAGCCGCCAGGGCCACGTCTTCTCCGCGGCGGTAGAAGTAATAGGTTGCATCCGGCAGCATCTCTACCCGCAGAGCCGCCGTTTCCGGTTCAGTGTAGGCCAGAAGCGGCGAGGCCGGCAGAGCCGCTACCAACTCGTCAACAGAGATCGGCACTTGGCTGGGATCTGCACAGGTGAAGGCCACCCGCAACGGCTGGAACCGGAAAGATGACATGGGCAATCCTAGAACTCGGCTCCAGAACCTCCAGATCGGCAGGCTAAGCTTTATGCTAGCTGTTGTCGCAAAGGCCAATCCTAGCTGCTGGAGATCCTGAATTTGCAATTAAACTTAACACTCCAATGAAGGGAAAGGGAAGCCAAAATCCTGTCTGCAAGTGATCCCCAATGGTCTATCCTTAGATCCTGGTGTCGGGTTTGTCGCTGGAGCAAAGCTGACGCCCTTTTTGAAGTCATTGATGGAGACCCATGTTTAGCAAATCCTTTTCTTTCCAGAAAGCGCTGGCAGCGGCGCGTCGGCGGCTGTTGATTTGCATCCTGGCGCTGGGGCTGGCTGGGTTTGCTGGGTGGCCGGCCCTGGCAGCTAGGCAGATCCCTCCGGTACCCCTGTCGCCAACTGAAACCATTACTTTTACCGAGGCGCAACTGGCCCGCGGCAAGCAACTTTTTAACAAAACCTGTGCCCAGTGCCATGTGGGGGGTCAAACCCTTCCCAACCCAGATGTGACCTTGAAGCTTGCGGATCTGGCGGGGGCAACACCTCCTCGCGATAACGTGCTGGCAATCGTGGACTACATCAAAAACCCAGTCACCTACGACGGGGTAGAGTCCCTGGTGGAATACCATCCCAACACGCAGCTCTTGAGCGAGTATCCCCGCCTGCGCAACCTTACCGAGGAGGATCTGAAGTTAATTGCTGGCTATATCTTGGTTCAGGCCAAGACGGTGCCCGGCTGGGGCGGCACCAAGAGCGAATCCCACAGTGACCTTTCGGCCTATCTCTGATGCCTGGGCAAACTCAAGGGGCAAAGCGGTGGCGGATCCCTCAGCCGGCCTGGAGGTGGGCGGGGATCCTGCTCCTAGTTTGGCTGGGGTTGGCTAGCCCAGCGCTGGCCCGCGTGGATCCCTACGTGAGCCAATATCTGCGGGCAACTGGGCCGGTGGAGCTGCCCTGGGATGCGGAGGGACACACCCTTACCTTTACTCCGGAGCAGCTGAGCGACGGGAAAAACCGCTTCCAATCTGCTTGCTTGAACTGCCATGTGGGCGGCTCTACCCTGCCCGCTCCCAACATTTCTCTCTCGCTGAAAGACTTGCGTGGTGCCACTCCGCCCCGCGACACCATCCAAGCTCTTGTCGAGTACCAGCGGGATCCCCGCAGCTACGACGGCAGCAAGCCTAGCTACGGCTGCCGCCCTGTGCCCCCCTCTTGGATGGATGATGAGGCGCTGCGCAACCTAGCTGCCTTTATCCTGAGAGCCGCTCAAGTGGCCCCTGGCTGGGGATCCAACACCTTCAACTAACCCCGTCCTGCCCCCCGCCGGGGATTGGTGGTAGCCTAGGGGAGAGGGAAGGTTGAGGTCATGCTCCAAAACATCCGCTCCCTGCTCCTAGGGCTGTGGATCCTGGCCTTGGGGATTTTCCTGGTCCAAAACTGGGGATCGGCAGCGGTGGTTGTTGTAGCTGGGCAAGCTGGCCCTGCTGTACCTCTGTCGCTGGTGCTCTTGATGGCTTATGGAGTAGGAGTGGGCTTGGGATTTTTGTACGTGGGATCCTGGCAGCTCCACGAGCGGGCGTTGCAGCGCCAGGCCATTCGCAAGCTCAATCAGCTCCTCGACCGGGTGCGCTTTTTGGAAGCGCAGCTACTTCCCCCCGACCACTATTTGCCACCAGATTTGCCGGATCCTGAGACAGGCCGCTATTCTTATTCCAATATCCCGCCGGAACGCATTCGCGAGCCTGCCCCCGAACCCAGCGAACCTGAGGACGATGCAGCAACAACCCCCAGCTGGCGGATTGTCCGGCGGCCTTACTCTGCTGAAGAGGAGGAAGAATGGGATTCCTAAACTGGTGGAGATCGTCTCCAGCCCCCGCCCCTGAGCCCGCCCCCCGCCCCGAACCCCAGGGGCAGAATAACTACCTGCTCATCGTGCTAGACAGTTGCCGCTTCGACAGCCTGCTGGCGGCTAAGCCCAAACACTTGCTGAAGCTAGGTCCTCTGGAAAAGCGCTGGAGCTACGCTTCCTGGACAGCTCCTGCTCACTACAACCTGCTCATGGGCCTGCTGCCCCATACCAGCCCCACCCACGTTTTTGCCTCCGAACACTACAAGCAGGAGTATTTGCGCTATAACGAGCGCCTCGGCACCCGGCAGCCGATTGAGTTCAAGCACCTGCTGCCTCACCTCTACTTGCCAACGCTCCTGAAGCACCAACTGGGCTACACCACCCACGCCCTGGTCTCCATGCCGGTGCTCAATCCCAGCACTCTGCTCAATCGCGACTTCGATTCCTACCGTCTCATGCCCCGGCACAACGACATGGCGGCTATGGTGGAGCAGTTGCGCTTTGATCCGGATCGCCCTAGCTTTTACCTGCTCAATGTAGGCGAAACTCACTATCCCTACGCCCTGCCCGATGAGGATCCCAGCGCGTGGCCCCACATTTCGGGGGTCAACGGGGTGCTCAAGCGGCTGGATGAAGGGAAAGAGGAGGGGATCCCTTTTTTCAGCGCCGCCCAGTTGGAGGAGCTGCGGCAGCGGCAGATTGAGGCGGTGCGCTACTTAGACGGGGTCTTTGAGCAGCTGTTCGATCTAGTTCCCAAAAACACCTACATCACGGTTACAGCCGACCACGGCGAACTGTTTGGAGAGGGAGGGTACTTCGGCCACGGCCCCATCCACCACGAAAAGGTGTTGGAGGTGCCCTTTATCGAGGGCAAAATTCGCTAGGACAATGCCTATTGGAAGCTAGACCTCCTGGATCTCCTCCCGGCGAGTTTCGAGGGGGCTTTTGCCGAGGGAGGTCACCTTTGCCGTCAAGTCCAACCCCTCTTCGGCGGCTAACTCGGCGGAACGGGCCACCTCGTAGAGACTCTTCACCACGCTGCTGAGGGGGATGGCAACGATCACGCCCAGGATGCCCCCCAGCTGTGCCCCCGCCAACAGGGCAATCAAGATCCACACCGGGTTGAGGCCAATCAGCTCTCCCATCAGCCGGGGAGCGATGACCCGATCCTTGATCTGCTGCACGATCAGGGAGACCAGCACCACCTTGAGGCTGAGCCAAATGTCCTGGAAGGCCAGCAGCACTGCTGCCGCGCCAATACCAATGAAGCCCCCTACCAGCGGGATCACCTCCAGCAGGCCAATCAAGAGGCCAAACAAAAGCCCAAAGGGTACTCGCAGCAGCCCAAACGCTGGCACCAGCATCAGGGCCATCATGAACCCCAACACCAACTGGCTGATGAGAAAGTTCTGAAAGCTGAGCACCAGGGCTTCGCCGATGCGCGGCCCCCAGGGCTTGGGAAAGAGGCTGAGCAACCCCTGCCAAAACTGGCCCCCATAGAGCAGCATGTAGAAGGCCAACACCAAGACCAACACCAAGTCGACCACCTGGTTAAAGGTGCCCAGGAGGATGTCGAGGGATTGGCTGGCAATTTTTTCGGCACCGGCCTGCAGGCGGCTGAGGAGAGTGTTCACCAGCTCCGGCTGGCCAAGATTGATGTTGCGCTCGGCAGCCCAGAGGCTAATCTGGCCAAGCCAATGTTGTAAAGTATCCACCCACTCAGGGATCCGTGCCCCCAACTGCACCACCTGCTTAGCCAGGAGGGGCACAACGGCAATCCCCACCAAAACCAGCAGCACCACCGAGAGGGCAAAGACCAAAGCCACCGCTACAACGCGGTTGACCCGGTAGCGCTGCAGCGCCTGGACTGGGTAGTTGAGCAAAAAAGCCAGTACCGCCGCTGTCAGGATGGTGGCGAGCAGATGGCCAAACAGACGGCCCACTTGCAGGGCCAGCCAGCCGCTAATGACCATCAAAATCCAGGTCACTAGCAGCCGCTGCAAGGGGGAAAAGCGGTTCATGCCAGGGAGATCCCACCGAGCCTAAAAACCCAGGATGCTATATCCACTATCTACGTAGATCACCTGGCCAGTAATGCCGCTAGCTAGGTCGCTGGCCAGAAAAGCTGCCACATTGCCCACCTCGAGCTGGGTAATATTGCGCCGCAGCGGCGCTTTCTCCTCGACCGCGTGCAGCATGGCATGAAAATCAGCAATGGCCGAGGAAGCCAAGGTGCGAATGGGTCCAGCAGAAATGGCATTCACCCGGATCCCGGCGGGGCCCAGCTCGGCTGCCAGGTAGCGAACGCAGGTTTCTAGGCCCGCTTTGGTGACAGCAGCCATGTTGTAGTTAGGCACCACTCGCACTCCCCCTAAGTAGGTGAGGGTGAGGACGCTGCTGCCGGATCTCAAGAGGGGCTTAGCGGCCCGGCAGAGGGCAATCAGGGAGTAGGTGCTTACATCCATGGCCAGGGCAAACCCCTGCCGCGAGATATCGCTAAAGTTGCCGCTCAGCTCCTCTTTTTTGACGTAGGCCAGGCAGTGAACCAGGATGTCGAGCTGGCCCCACTTTTGGGCCACTTCCTGAAATAGGTCGTTGATTTGCTGATCGCTTTGGACGTCGCAGGGAAGGAGAAAATCCGGCTGCAGGGGCTCAGTGAGTTGTTGGACTTTCGTCTTGAAACGATCCCGCTCGTCCGGCAAGTAGGTAACCCCCAACGTAGCTCCTGCTTTGTGCAGCTGCTGGGCAATGCCCCAGGCAATGGAGCGCTCGTTGGCAATGCCGGTTACCAAGGCTTTCTTTCCGGTCAGATCTAGCATAGGGAGACCAAGAAGTAGGGGTGGATGCTTATCCGTCGTTTAGCCGGGGTGGTAGGTGGAGGCTACGTGCAGTTCTTTAAGCTGCCTGGGCTCAACACCGGAGGGAGCGCCGGTGAGCAAGCACCTGGCCTGCTGGGTCTTGGGAAAGGCGATGACATCGCGAATGGAATCTTCCCCTGCCAGCAGCATCACCAGCCGGTCCAGTCCGTAGGCAATGCCCCCGTGGGGTGGGGTGCCGTACTCAAAAGCTTCTAGCAAAAAGCCAAACTTCTCCCGCGCCTCCTCAGGACTAAGGCCAATGATTTGGAAAACCTGCTCCTGGATCTCCCGCTGGTAGATGCGCAGGGATCCCCCCCCCACTTCCACGCCGTTCCAGACCAAGTCGTAAGCCTGGGCCCGCGCCGTCTTCAAGTCGGCCAAGTCGTCAGGATGGGGAGCAGTAAAGGGGTGGTGCAGGGCTTCCAGGCGGTTTTCTTCGGCGTTGAATTCAAACATCGGGAAATCCGTAATCCAGAGGAGATTCAAGGCATTCTCCGGGATCAAACCCAGTTCATGGCCTAGATGCAGCCGCAGCCGGCCCAGCGACTCGTTGACCACGGCAGCCGGCCCTGCCCCAAACAGCAGCAGATCCCCTGGCTTGGCGTTGGTCAGCTGCCGCAACTGCTGTTCCTGCTCAGGGCTGAGGCTCTCCTTGAGGGCACCAATGGTGTCGAGGCTGTCGGGACGCACCCGAATGAAGGCCAAACCGCCTGCCCCGTACTGAGTGACGAGCTTAAACAGATCTCCGCCCGGTTTGATGCGGGTGTTGGAGATCTGTTCATCGCCGCCGGGCACTGGCAGAACTTTGACGACTCCTCCCTGCTGCAGGGCTTTGGCAAAGACTTGAAAGCGGGATCCCTGAAACACCGCCGAAACATCCACCAACTCCAGCCCAAAGCGGGTGTCGGGCTTGTCGGAACCGTAGCGATCCATGGCCTCGGCGTAGGTTAGCCGTGGGAAGGGCCGGGGCAGGTCGATCCCTTTAACGGTTTTGAAGATATGGCAGATGAGCCGCTCGTTGAGCTCCAGGATTGCCTCTTGATCCATGAAGCTCATCTCCATGTCCAACTGGGTAAACTCCGGCTGGCGATCCGCCCGCAGATCCTCGTCCCGAAAGCAGCGGGCAATTTGGTAGTAGCGATCGACACCAGCCACCATCAGCAACTGCTTAAAAAGCTGGGGCGACTGCGGCAGGGCAAACCACTCCCCGGGGTTGAGGCGGCTGGGCACCAGGTAGTCTCTGGCGCCTTCCGGGGTAGAGCGGGTGAGGATGGGGGTCTCTACCTCGATGAAGCCTTCCTCGTCTTCCAGAAAGCGGCGGATGGCCTTGATGACCTGGTGACGCAGTTGCAGGTTGCGCGACAGCCGCTCCCGGCGCAAGTCCAGGTAGCGATAGCGCAGGCGAATCTCCTCCCGCACCTCTTCCCCTTCTTCCCCGGAGACGCTGAAGGGAAGCTGCTTGGCCACCCGGCTAAGAATCTCCAGCTGCTCTGCATAAACCTCCACTTCGCCCGTGGCCAGGCGGGGGTTGAAGGAGTCGGCAGGCCGGGGCTGAACTGTTCCCGTTACCCGCACCACGTACTCATTGCGCACCTCCTTGGCTAACTCGTAGGAGAGGGGAGTTTTCTGCGGATCAGCCACCAGTTGCACAATGCCGGAGCGATCCCGCAAATCGAGGAAGATCACGCCCCCGTGGTCGCGGCGGCGGTCAATCCAGCCATAGAGGGTAACCGTCTGGCCGATGTGGGCTGGGCGCACTTGGCCACAGTAGAGAGAGCGAGGCGGGCGACAGATGGCAGCAGGCATGGACGAGGCAGGATAACGAAACGATAAGTCCGAGCCCCTATCATACAAAACTCAGCCCCCCTGTCTGGGAGCCCCTTCAGCTACCTTAACCCCCGCTTCGGCGGCGACCGTTTGGACGAGAGCGGGATTAAGGGTGGTCTCGGCAAAGACTGCTGGCACCCCCAGGGCGCGAATTAGCCATCGTCTCAGCACTAGGCTGTTCCTTAAGTGCTGATTCCCAAGAGGGATCCTCCCATTCGGATCGTCTCTTCCGCCTTCTTTTCCCTGGGGATCCTCCAGCGGGCCCGCATCGAGCTCAGCCACTTTCTCTTCAGCAACATCCTGAAGGTAAGCAACGCCAGCGTGCTGACAGGGGTGGGCATCACTCTCCTATTGCTGGTGCCTCGACTGCACCAAGTGAAGTTGCTGGGATCCCTGTTTGGCGCCAGCAGTAGCCTGCTGGGGATGTACGCTAGCTACTCCCTCAACACGGTAACCTGACGACCTAGAAGCGAGAGGGACGAGCACCTCGTCTACTGCTGGCCTGACGCGGCAGTGCCTTGTTAACTCTTAAATCTCGGCCCATCCAAGTAGCTCCATCCAGTTCTTCGATAGCTTTTTGCTCGTCGGCTTCGTTTTCCAGCTCCACAAAGGCAAAGCCTCGCTTGCGGCCTGTCTCGCGATCTACTGGAATCTTGATTTGCTTGACAGTGCCGTATTCAGAAAAAACCAGACGCAGGTCTTCTTCACTGGCCTTGAAGGACAAGTTGCCGACAAAAATGGTCATAACCCTGCGAACTCCGAACTTTACCCTCTAGCGCTCAGTTCGGAAGCTCGCCTGGTTAGACCCTTGGCTTGATCCGAAACTGATGCCAACCCCATCTTAGTCCTAGCAGCAGCATTTGCAAACTCCCCCCTCCAAAATTTTCTGCAGACATCCCCGAGCCAGGAAATTCAGGATTGCAACCTTTGGGAAGGCTTGCCCCGCCCCAAGGGTTGACGTTGGGGAACACCAGGAGGGCGGGGATAGAGAGCTGGTGTGGGAGCCACTTTCTCCAGCAGCAGACAGTGGCGTACGCTGTGGCTGTGGGGAGTGGTGAAGGCTTCGATGTGAACCAGTTTCCCTCCCAAAAGGGAGAGGGCCCGCTCTAGAACTTCGGCTTCGGCCCTGGTCCAATGGCCGCGATAGAGGATGGCGCGTCCTCCCACCCTGAGTAGGGGCAGACAATACTCGGCACAGATCTCCGCTGCGGCCAGAGCCCTGGCCAGGGCCAGATCGTAGCTGCCACGTTCCTGCGGGTCTTGCCCCCAAACTTCCGCCCGCTGGGCCACTGCCCGCGCCTGGGCTAGGGAGAGCTGCTGCAAAACGCCTTGCACAAAGGCAATCTTGCGCTGGGTGCTATCTAGCAGGGTAAAGCTGGCCTGGGGTAGGGCAATTTGGGCCGGGATCCCTGGAAAGCCTGCTCCAGTGCCAACGTCGATGCCCCGCCAGGGCTGGGTTTGAATGACCTCCCACGGACCCAGCAAGCACAGGCCCCGCAGCGAGTCCCACAGGTGTTTTTCCCAGAAGTCGATGGGGTCAGTGATGCGGGTGAGGTTTTGGGTGCGGTTGCCGGCCATCACCAGGGGGTAGAGCTGCTGCAGTTGCCGTTGCTGGCGCTCCGTGGGTTGCCAACCCAGCTCTGCTAGCCACCTTGCCCACAGCGCCTTGAGCTCGGGGGGCTCCAGTGGAACCAGCGGGGTCTTTTCGTCGGCTTTGGTCATCCTGGGAGGCTCAGCTTCAAGGCAGCAGGGATGGCTTTTTCGGCCCAACCCTTAAGCTCCTGGGTCAAGCCCTGCAAAGAGCGCTCCGCCCCCAGCAGTTCCTGGTTTAGGCAAACCAACTCCTGCAAATCCAGCTCCTGGTAGGGGATCCCCTCCTCCAGCAAGAGGTTAATCGGCTGGGCCTGAGCCTGGAAAGGCTGACGGGAGGCCAACTCCAGCTCTACCTCCAAAAGCACCTGCTCCAGCCGCTCCACCCGCTCCTGCATCTGCGCCAGCAGGGCTGCTAGCTGCTGACAGCAGTGGTGAACCTGGCGGGCGTAGACTTTGAGGGGCAAGGCCAGCGGCAGCAAGGATTCGGACAGGAGCTGGACGAGGTGCTGGGCCTCCAGCTCTTCCAGTTGGAGGTCTTGCCAAATAGCCTGATAGGAGCGCAGCGCCTGGCGACAGGCCTCCAGGCGGCAGTAGCAGGGCTGTAGCACCGAAGCCCGTAGCTCCTGCAGGTAATCGGCCCACAGTTGTCCCACCTCTACCATCGAGCCGGGACGCAGAAAACTCCACCCCTGGGCCACCAGCCAACTGAGTACCAGGCCGGCCAACAGTTGGTTTTTTCGGCGTAGCAGGAAAGGGGAAAGCTGCTCTCCCCAAGTGGCCAGACCCAGCCAGATCAAGGCAGCTAAAGCCAAATGGGGCAAGCTGATCATTTCGGCCAAAAGCTGGGCGGAGCAGCGCTGGCGCAGCCTCCAGATCATCGCGGCGCCTAGGCTGTAGAGCCCTCCCCCCAGCAGCGGGATCACCGCTAGCCACGGGAGCGGTAACAGCTTACTCTTGCCCAGGGCCTCCCAACTGAGCAAGTACAAGGCCAAGAGGGCCAAAACCGCAACCCACCCTTGCTGGTGCTTGAAACGGCGGGCTAGCAGATGTCGGCGGCGACGTAGATAGGTTTGAAAGGATTCGGCAACGAGGGCGGACATGGGGATCCCTGGCGCTATGCCCACTGGCCTAGAGCGCTATCCTCATTCTGCCCGCTTTCAGGCCTGGCCGATGGCAAACTCTATCAGGGATCCAGGGGGCGGTTTTGCCCCAAAAGCTCCTCTGCGAGAAGCTCCCTGAGAGAGGTTTTCCAGGGTAGATGCCTGCAGGAAAGCTCTCTGTCCTTGCTACGATGTTATCCCCAGCTAATCTCTTGGCCCTGCTTTTCATCCGGCCCTGGGTAAGTTTTTTCCGGCTCCCCCCTCAAGGTGCAGCGCCAGATGATCGTCATTCTCGACTTTGGCTCCCAGTACTCGGAGCTGATTGCCCGTCGCGTCCGTGAAGCCCGCGTTTATTCGGAAATTCTCTCCTACCGCACCACCGCCGAACAACTGCGGCAACTGCGGCCCCAAGGCATTATCCTCTCCGGCGGCCCCAGCTCCGTCTACGAGCCGGGTGCTCCCGCCTGCGACCCGGAGATCTGGAAGTTGGGGATCCCCATCTTAGGCGTGTGCTACGGCATGCAGCTCATGGTGCAACAGTTGGGGGGCCGGGTAGAGCCTGCCCGCAAAGGCGAATATGGCCGCGCCGCCCTCCATGTTTTGGATCCCACTGACCTGCTCACCAACCTGCCAGAAAACAGCACTGTGTGGATGAGCCATGGGGATGTGGTTACTGAATTGCCGCCAGGCTTTCACGCCCTGGCCGCCACGGACAACACTCCCTTTGCTGCCATCGCCGATCCCGTCCGTCGTCTGTACGGAGTGCAATTTCACCCAGAGGTGGCCCACTCCGAGGGCGGCGCTTTCCTGATGCGCAATTTTGTCTATCACATCTGCCGCTGCGAGCCCACCTGGACCACGGAGGCTTTTCTGGAGGAGGCCATCCGAGAGGTTCGCGCCCAGGTGGGCAACAAGAAGGTGTTGCTGGCTCTCTCCGGCGGGGTGGATAGTTCCACCCTGGCTTTCTTGCTGCACAAGGCCATTGGCGACCAGCTCACCTGCGTGTTCATCGACCAAGGGTTTATGCGCAAGGGCGAGCCGCAGCGGCTGCTGCGCCTTTTCCAGGAGCAATTTCACATCCCCGTCCACTATGTAGATGCTCAAGAGCGCTTTCTCCAGCAGTTGAAGGGGGTTACCGACCCAGAAGAAAAACGCAAGCGCATTGGGGCAGAGTTCATTCGCGTGTTCGAGGAGGAGTCGCAGCGGCTGGGTCCTTTCGAGTACCTGGCCCAGGGCACTCTCTACCCGGATGTGATCGAGTCGGCCAACACCAACGTGGATCCGGTAACTGGGGAGCGGATTGCCGTCAAGATCAAAAGCCACCACAATGTCGGCGGCTTGCCGAAAAATCTGCGCTTTAAGCTGGTAGAACCCTTGCGCAAGCTCTTCAAGGATGAGGTGCGGCAGCTGGCTCGCTCCTTGGGCCTGCCGGAAGAAATCGTTAATCGTCACCCCTTTCCAGGGCCGGGGCTGGCCATCCGCATTGTAGGAGAGGTTACCCAAGAGCGGCTGGAGATCCTGCGCGAGGCCGACATAATTGTTCGCCAAGAGATTAACCGCTCTGGCTACTACTCCAAGCTCTGGCAAGCCTTTGCCGTGTTGCTGCCAGAAGTGCGCTCGGTGGGGGTAATGGGAGACAAGCGCACCTATGCTTGCCCGGTAGTGGTGCGGTTGGTTACCAGCGAGGACGGCATGACGGCAGACTGGGCCAGGGTGCCCTACGACCTCTTGGCCACCATCTCCAACCGCATCGTCAACGAGGTTCCGGGTGTCAATCGGGTGGTCTACGACATCACCTCTAAGCCTCCGGGCACCATCGAATGGGAGTAGACGGGATCCCTAGCGAGGGCCTGCTTTCGGGAGAGAGTGGGAAAGCTGAGCCTGGGCGGCTTGGACTTCCAGGCGGGCCAAGGTTGTAGCGGCATCGGCCAGTTGCAGGGCCAAATTGGCACGGCTAATTGGATCCTGGGCTTTCCAGAGATCCTGTCCCAAACAGAACACTCGATAGCGGAAAGCTTTGATGGAGTGGGATGGGATTGCTTTAACGGTCATGGTTACAGCCTTTTTTCCACAGCAATGCGAGTGTTCAGCAGTACCCGCTCGGGCTCAAGGTAAGTAAATGTTACCAAAACAACTTCATCGACAGCCCTGATGACTACTGGGCAGGTGGCTTTTGGCGGTTCCACCCGCCCGTGCCGTACTCCCACAATGTATTCCCCAACGGGTAGGTCATCAAAGCCGGCGTCGGCGTAGATTAACTCGATGGTTTCTTCCCCAATCCGTTTCCCCTCCTGCTCCAAGAAGGCGACAAAAGGGATCCCCTCGATGGAAGTGAGGGCATTGTTGGCTTGGTTGCGGATCATCACAAAAATGTCGGCCATGGGCGGGATGCCCTCTCTCAAGGCTCCCCTCGCAAGGCTGCTGGAACAGGGCCCGACTAACTCCTAGCCCTAGACGGGCGCAGGGACAAGACAGGCTTCCAACTTTTGCCGCAGCTTGGCCGTATCGAGGTGCTGGCCAATGAGCACCAACTGGTTTTTGGGCTGGCGAGGCCACTCATCGCTGCTGAGGGTGTAGCGTCGGCCGCTGAGGTGGAAGATATACCGCTCTGGGCTTTCTTCAAACCATAGGATCCCTTTGGCCCGAAAGACCGCCTCAGGCAACTCGTTGAGAAAGTTTTGGAAGGCGTCCAGAGAGAAGGGCCGATCGCTTTCAAAGGAGAGGGAGTTAAAACCCTCAACCTCGATGTGGCTGTGGTGCGAGTGGCCATGCTCATGGTCGTGTTCGTGGTCGTGCTCAGCCTCGTGGGCTTCCTCCTGGGGCAGGGAGCTGGGCTGAAATAGATCGGTATCTAGGATGAGCTCTAGGGGAACAACGCTGTTGACCGTGCGCAAGATGCGGGCATCTTCCTTGATCTCGCGGATGCGTTTTTCCAAGCGCTCAATTTCTGCCGCTTCGACAAGGTCAGTTTTGTTGAGGAGGATGACGTCCCCACAGGCAATTTGGCTGTAGGCTACGTCGCTGTGGAACAGATCGGGGGCAAAGTTGCTAGCATCCACCAGGGTGATAATCGAATCAAGCCGCGTCAGATCCCGCAATTCTGGTCCCAAGAAGGTGAGGGCAACCGGCAAGGGATCCGCCAGCCCAGTGGTTTCCACCACCAGATAGTCGATTTTGTCCGAGCGCTCCATCAGGCGCAGCACGCTGTCGACAATGTCATCGCGAATGGTGCAGCAGATGCAGCCGTTGTTCAGCTCCACCAGGTCTTCTTCGCTGGAGATAATCAGCTCGCCGTCGATGCCGATTTCCCCAAACTCGTTGACCAGCACCGCCGTGCGCATTCCCTTTTGATTCCTGAGGATGTGGTTTACGAGAGTGGTCTTCCCACTCCCCAGAAAGCCGGTGATGATGGTAACGGGTAAGCCCCGCTTAGGCACTTCAAGGGTTGTGGTCATAGCGCGCTGCCCAAGTGGATGTCCTTACTTCCTTCTACCTTACCTGCGTCTGCAGGGGACTAGCTCCAGCGGCTAGGCCATGCAGTAAGCTAATGAAGGCGGTTAGGAAGCGGGTGCTATGGCTTTGCTGCCCTTTTGGCCGGAGCAGTTGGGGTTAGCCCTGCCGCTACCTCTTGTAACCTCTGCTTCTGAGAACAACCTGGGAGAGGGATCGCCACTGCACCTTTGGCTGGTTACCTTTTTAACGGTTTTTGTGGCGGAAATGGGTGACAAGACCCAGTTGGCAATCTTGCTTCTAAGCGCCCAGTCCCAGTCTCCCTGGGCCATCTTTTTTGGCTCGGCCAGTGCCTTGGTCACCGCCACCTTGCTCAGTGTCCTGTTGGGCGGGTGGCTAGGTCAGGTGATCCCGGCAGCCTGGGTAGAGTGGGCGGCGGGAGTGGGCTTTTTAATGATCGGAGTCTATGTGCTGTGGCGGGAGTGGCAGAGTGCTCGCCTAGAAAGGAACGTGGTGAACCGAGAAAACGGTAGTCCAGCCTCCTCTTTTTCTCTCCGGCCAATAGCCAATCGGGCTGCTTTGGTCAGCTTTGCCTCAATTCTGGTGGCCGAAATGAGCGACAAAACCCAATTGGCTACGCTGCTCCTCAGTGCCCGCTCGCAAGACCTGACAGTAATCTTCTGCGGGGCTGCTGCGGCCCTCATCAGCGCTAGCTTTCTCGAGGTGTGGGCCGGAGCCTGGGTGGCGCAGCTTATCCCCCCACGTTGGATGAAAACCCTGGCGGGCGTGGGATTTGTTCTCATTGGCCTAGGCTTGCTGGGAGAGTCCCTGGCTGCCGGCGGCTAGGAGGTTTGGAACGGCCCTGTCCTCTAGGGCTGGATCCCTGGCGGGGAGCTCGCCCCTAAACCTGCTATTGTATTGCAGGGGTGGGCTGGAGCGGAGGAGTTATGAAATACCGACGGATTCTCCTGAAGCTAAGTGGCGAAGCCCTGATGGGGGATCGTTCCTACGGGATCGACCCCAAGGTTTTGAGTTTCATTGCCAACGAGGTAGCCACGGTGGTGCAAGCCGGGGTACAGGTGGCCATTGTGGTGGGAGGGGGCAACATCTGGCGTGGGCGCCAAGAGGCGGCTGCGCAGGGAATGGATCAGGCCTCTGCTGATTACGTGGGCATGTTGGCCACCGTCATCAACGCCTTGGCCTTGCAGGATGCTATTGAGCGGGCCGGGATCCCGACGCGCGTGCAGACGGCCATTGCCATGCAGGAGGTGGCAGAGCCTTACATTCGTCGCCGCGCCATTCGTCACCTGGAAAAAGGGCGGGTGGTGATCTTCGGGGCGGGTTCCGGCAACCCCTTCTTCACCACTGACACCACGGCAGCCCTGCGAGCAGCGGAGATCGACGCCGAAGTCATTTTCAAGGCCACCAAGGTGGACGGGGTTTACGATGCCGATCCCAAAACTCACCCCCAGGCCCGCCGCTACGATGTCCTCAGCTACCAGGATGTGCTGACCCGCGATCTGCGGGTGATGGATAGTACGGCCATTGCCCTCTGCAAGGAAAACCAACTCCCCATCGTCGTCTTTGACTTGACTACCCCTGGCAACATTTATCGGGCTGTGCAGGGAGAGCCCATCGGTACTTGGATTGGCCAAAGGAGTTCGGGGAGCAACGGGATCGACAAGCCTTCTCCCTAGGGCTCCGACTGGCTGGAGGTCAGGGGAGGATATGATGATTTTGCCGCCGACAACCAAGGCAGGCTGGGGCAGGGTTTCCGCCATGGAAAGAGGAAGGCGATGACGGCTCAGGGGCCCAGGGATCCCCTCTCGTCCAAGCGCGCTGCAAAGCAAAGCGCTGAGGCACCCCTGGCTGCTGTGCAGCACCTCCGCAAGCGTGGGAGCCAGCGTTTTTGGCAGAGCTTGATTTTTCTGCTGGTTCTATCAGGAGGATTGGGCTACTGGCGATGGCAAACCTGGCTTCAGCCAGTGGGGGGTTCAGAGCCAATCCAAGTAACGATTCAGCCGGGCAGCAGCAGCCGCCAGATTGGGAGACAACTCCAGCAAGCAGGGGTGATCCGCTCGGCGCTGGCCTGGGAGCTGTGGAGCCGCACCTTGGGGCGCAACTGGCTATTTCAGGCGGGCACCTACGCTCTGGATCCCAACCAAGACATGCTGGCAGTGGCCCAGCAACTGCGACAGGGCCGCATTCTGCAGCGGCGGCTCACCATCCCGGAGGGCTGGCGGATTCAACAGATCGCGGAGGCTTTGGCCGAGCGCAATTGGATCCCAGCCGAGGTCTTCATCGCCACGGCTCGTGTGATCCCTCCCCTCGATTGGCTGCCTCCCAACCTCAGCTCCCTAGAAGGCTACCTCTTCCCCGACACCTATTTCTTCCCTGCCGAGCAGCTGGAGGGATCCCTGCCGGATCGCCAGAAGGCTGAGCTAGTCATCAACGCTATGCTGCAGCGCTTCGCCGAGGTGGCCCTGCCCCTGTTTCGGCAGCATGCCACCCCTCTCTCGCTGCACGAGTGGGTTACCCTGGCGAGCATCGTGGAGCGGGAGGCTGCAGTGCCAGAAGAGCGAGCCCTGATTGCAGGCGTCTTTTTGAACCGCCTCAAAGCAGGAATGCCGCTGGCTGCCGACCCAACCGTAGAATACGCCCTCAACATCCAGCAAACCCCAGCCCGCCGTCTCACCCTTGCCGAGGTGCGCACCCCCTCTCCCTACAACACCTACCTCAACCCCGGCCTGCCTCCTGGCCCCATTGCCAACCCTGGCCTGGCCAGCCTGAGAGCTGTTTTGGAGCCTGAGGAGACCGACTACCTCTACTTTGTGGCCCGCTACGATGGCACCCACGTTTTCAGCAGAACCCTAGCAGAGCACGAGGCGGCCCAACGGCAAATTCTTAGCCAACTCCAGCAACCTCCTTCGCCAACAAGTCCCTAGCGATGGTTCGCAAGCCTTGGTTTAAGCTCCTGCAGCCGGATGTGATCGTGGATGGCACTGTCTTGCAGCTGCAGACAGAGGAGCTGCGGGCCCGGCAGGTAAGGGGCATCATCTTTGACGTAGACGACACGCTGGTGCCGAGCCGGCAGACGGAGGTGGATCCAGCAGTAGCGGCTTGGCTAGAGCAGTTGCGCCCCCACTTTCAGATTTGGCTAGTGAGCAACAACCTCAACCGCAACCGCATTCGGCAAATTGGCGAGCGTTTGAACCTACCTTTCATTCACGGGGCTGGCAAACCCTCGCGGCGCGCCCTGCGACAGGCTGTGGCACACATGGGCTTGCCGGTCGAGGCAGTGGCCATAGTCGGCGATCGCCGGTGGACGGATATTCTGGCGGGCAACCGGCTGGGCTTGGTGACCGTCCTGGTCAACGGGGTCGGCCCAGGGAAACAGCAGCAAATTCTGCCAAGCTGACCCCTTGGCCCAAGTTTTTTGTAAAGTGACGAGGTAGCCGGATCCCCCCTTGCGGCCCAGTAGAAACCCCTCCCCCTCGTCAAATCTGCCCTGGAACAGGTAAAGCCCATGCTGCAAAAATCCCTGCGCTTAGTTCCGTCTCTACCCCATGGACGAAGTTGGCTGAGCAGCTTGCTGGCCGTACCCTTGCTGGTTGCAGCCTCTCCTGCCTGGGGCCTGACCCCAGTGGCCCGTCCCGATCTCGCCAAGCTCAAACGGGCAGAAGTCATTGGGGTAGTTGACTCCAGCACCCTGGTTGTGCAAATTGAAGGGGACTTACAGGCGCGGCTGGTGCACCTGATTGGGGTCGATCCCTTGCCAGGGGGGATCAACCCTACTTGGACAGAGCTGCGGCGGCAAACCCCTCTGCCTATCTGCGCTGCCGGCCAATACCTAAAAACGACTTTGCTGGGGCGCGAGGTGCTCTTAGAGCTGGATCCGGCCCTTGCTCCTGGACCAACCCTGCCCGCCTACGTCTGGCAGGCCCACACCCTCATCAACCAGGAGGTGCTGTTTTTGGGGCATGGCCTGCTAGCAAGGCAAACGGATGGCCTCAAGTACGGACTTATCCTCAAGGAAGCTGCCAATGCTGCAAAGCAGCAGGGCCGAGGCTATTGGGCCCCCTATGGCCCCCGCTAGGGCTTCTGATTACTTTGCCTTATTGGTCGCATTATAGTGGTATCTCGAGGGGGCTCTTGGCGCCGCCAGCCAGATCCTTGAGGATCCACACCGGCAGTTGGAGTTCTCTATGGCCGATGGATTGCCGTTTACCCTAGATCAGCTCCTCATCGTCCAAGCCATTGCCCAGGAGGGAAGTTTTCGTCGGGCTGCTGACAGTCTATTCATCTCCCAGCCGGCGGTTAGCTTGCAAGTGCAGAACCTGGAGCGCCAGTTGGGGGTAGTGCTGTTTGACCGGAGCGGGCGCAAGGTGGAGCTGACGGATGCAGGGCAAGTGTTGCTTCAGTACAGCGAGCGCATTCTCAAGCTTTGCCGGGAGACCGTTCAGGCCCTGGCGGAAGTGCAGGGGATGGGAAGGGGACAGTTGGTCTTGGGGGCTAGCCAAACGGTAGGCACCTATGTGATGCCTTTTTTAATTGCCCAGTACCACCGCTACTACCCCGGCATAGCTGTGCAGCTCTTGGTGCAATCCACTCGGCGAATTGCTCAAAAGCTGGTTGACGGTCGCTTAGACCTGGCCATAGTTGGAGGAGAGATCCCGTTTGAACTGCAGCGGCATCTGAAGGTAATTGCTGTGGCAGAGGATGAGTATGTCTTGGTTGGCGCCCCCGGCTGCACCCCTGCTGCTCCTGCTCTAGGCGATTTGGTGACGCTGCCTTTTATTACCCTGGATCCCCAATCCTCCACGCGGCAGACTATCGACCGAGCCCTGAGTCGCCACGGCATTAACCCTGCGCAGTTGCAGGTGCGGCTGGAGCTTAGTTCCATTGAGGCTATCAAAAATGCCATCCAGGCCGGCCTGGGGGTGGCTTTTCTGTCAATGGCGGCCGTGGGATCTGACTTGGAGCAGGGGCGGCTGCAAAAGCTGGAGGTGGAAGGGCTGCAGATACGGCGCACCCTTTGGCTAGCCTACAACCCCGAGCGCTACCAGTCGCAAGCGGCCACCCGCTTTCGCGAGGGTTTGCTGGGCTACCAGGACTGGCTAAAGACGCCTCCGCGCCACCTGCAGTTGCTGGCTTGAGCTGCAAAAGCAGGAGCTGTTGGAACGACTGCGGCTCTGAAAGTACTTGCCTCGCGAAGGGGACCAGAGGCCTTTGACCGCCTACCACCCCGCCAGAAGGATCCCCACCCCAGGCGTCACTTCCTCGGAGCAAACTAGTGAGGAGAGCCCACCCTGGTAGTTGCCGCCAAGCGAGACGACACCCTTCCCTCTTGGCATTGCCAAGACCTAGGCAGAGGCAATCCCTGGCGCGCAGCTTCAGATCTTGCCAGGGGCCTACCTGCAGAGCAAGTCCTACCTTTGGGCGAGAGCTTCTGAGTACCACCCCTCCCCCGAGACAGCTATAGGCAGGGCCCGGTTTGCCAAAGGGGAGATGTCTATAAACTTAAGGGGTAGGTGGATTCTGGCAAGGCAGGAGTTTGACGGCAGGGAGGGCAGATTGGTGAGAAGACCCATCTGGCTACGGGGCGTGAGCTATGCCATCTATGGCTTTCTCTACCTGCCGATTTTGCTCATTGCCGTCTATTCCTTCAACCGCGCCCGCTTTGGCCTGGTGTGGACCGGCTTTACCCTCGATTGGTACCTGGCTCTCTTTCGCAATGCCGCAGTCTGGCAGGCAACGCAAAATACCTTTGTCTTAGCAGGGGCCAGCACCCTGGCTAGCACGCTGCTGGGATCCCTATTAGGCTACGGCCTCTACCGCTACCATTTCCCCGCCAAAAAGATGGTGCAGGGTCTGCTGCTTTTGCCAGTAGCCCTCCCCGATATCGTGATGGCCGTCGGGCTGCTGCTGTTTTACCAGCTGGTGCGCGCCTATACCGGCTGGTTTGAGCTGGGCTTGGGAACGATGATCTTGGCCCACGTCACCTTCCAGCTTGCCTTTGTGGCCCTTGTTGTGCGCAGCCGCCTCCAGCTTTTGGATCCTGCCTTGGAAGAAGCTGCCTACGACCTCTACGCCAACACCTGGCAGAAGCTGCGCCACGTCACGCTGCCGCTTGCCCTGCCAGGGATCCTGGCTGCTGCTCTACTGGCTTTTACCCTTTCGATAGATGACTTTGTGATCTCTTTTTTCACCAGTGGCCCCGAAAGCCAGACCCTGCCCATTCTGATCTACAGCATGGCGCGGCGAGGAGTGACGCCGGAGATCAACGCCCTCTCCACCGTGATCATCTTGGCAACTTTGGTGGCAGTGATGGGACTTCCCCTGCTCCGCCGCTCGCGCCAGCAACAATGCCGCTAGAGAGGGGCTACAGCGCGCGGCTAAGAGCGCTACCTAGCCCCTGAAAGGCGAGCCAAGAAATCAGAAAGTTGGTTACAAACACGCCCAGCAACGCTGTTACAACTGCATCCGTGGTGGAGCGCCCCACCCCCTTGGCCCCCCCACTCGTGGAAAGGCCCCAGCTGGAGCCAACAATGGCAATGAGCGCGCCAAACACCATCGCCTTCAAGCAACAGACGATTAAATCCCAAGCGGTGAGGAGAGTCTGCGCTGAGGTAAGAAAGACAGAAGAAGAAATGTTGTAAACCGAAGCGCAGATAATCATTCCCCCAACTAGCCCCGTCAGCAGGGAGAGGATGGTGAGCACCGGCAGCATGAGCCCCGCCGCCAACACCCGTGGGATCACCAAGTAGTCCACCGGATCGGTGCGCAACAGGTAAAGGGCGTCGATCTGCTCAGTGACCTTCATCGTGCCTAGCTCTGCGGCAAAGGCGGATCCCACGCGTCCGGCTAGGATTACTGCTGTTACCACTGGCGTCAGCTCGCGGGCAAGCGCAATGGCCAAAACCCCCCCAACTAGAGAAGAGGCCCCAAAGTTGAGGAATTCTCGAGCTACCTGGATGGTGAAAACGCCGCTAATCACCACCGCCGTAATCAAAACAATCAGCAGCGAGTCCAACCCCACCGCTGCCAGTTGCTCCAGGGTGTTGCGGCGGTGGATACGGCCCTGCAGGAGGTGTAGGATCACCTGACCAGCCAGCAGAAAACTGCTGCCAAGCCGCTGGAACCAATTCATGGGCCCCGCGCTACGCCTCAGTCACAGAGCTGCAGCTGCCGCACAACCGGATCTGGCTCGCAGATGAGCTCAAAGTTAATCACTCGCCAGCGCTGGGGGGATCCGCCCGCACCTTCGGGGAGCTGAGAGCTGAAGCTGACCGGCAAACCATAGAGGCGGGGGGGGCCAGGGCGACGCGAGGATCCCTGGTCTAGGTAGGGGGTGAGCAAGGGGCGATAGCGCTCGGCAACGATAATCTGGGTGGCCCGCATCCCCTGCAGGCGCAGGCGATCCAGCTCCTCGTGGATCTCAAAGCGGATCCCATCGGGGTGGGTGTGTTGGCGATACCAGCGGCCTTCCCAGAGACGCCAGCGGCGCCCCGACTGCAGGTGAACCAGCTCCTCCTGCTCGGGATCCGCCTCAAAGGCGCCGTGACGAGGGCAAAGATAGGTATCGGTCAGGGTGAGGGCTGCAATGGTCTGCCGACAGTGGGGGCAGGGAATGCTGGGGCCGAAAATGGGATAGGAAAAGGCAACGGTCATAGGAAACCCCTGCGTGCCTGGGCAAATCGGCGGCTGTCCACAATTATAGAGGTTGCCTTTTGCGGATCTGGCCTCAGGGATCCCTCTGGCAAAATCCGCCGGAATCCTTTAGAATCGATGTAGGGAAAAGCCTGGGCGATCTCCCTTGAGGCTGCAGGTGGATCCCGCAGAGCCTCCGCGATAAGAAGGGGGAGTGGGTAACGCCCACTTTTTTGCTTTTTCAGAGGGAAGATGCCCCTGCTGCCAGCTCTGGCTCGATGGGCTGGGCTCTGGCTATTCCACCGAGTTGGCGATATTGGCTATGGTTCACCCCCTTATCCCCCAGCTGGAGAGCTTGGCCCGTCCTGTGGCTGCTCGGCTGGGGTACCAACTGGTTCAAATAGCCTTCCACACCAACCAGTATCCGCCGGTGCTGCGGGTAGATATCCGCCCCTTGGATCCAGAGCGGGAAACCAGCCATGCCGACTGCGAAGCCATGAGCCAAGCCCTGGAAGTAGAGCTGGATCGGGTGGATCTCATCCCTGGGCACTATGTTCTGGAGGTCTCTAGCCCCGGCATCAGCAACCTTCTCACCAGCGACCGTGACTTCACCGTCTTTAAAGGGTTTGCAGTGGAGGTGACGGTGGATCCCCCCTACAAGGGCAAAGCCGTCTGGTCAGGGCATCTGTTGGGTCGCGATGAGGAGAAAGTTATCCTCTCCCTCAAAGGGCGGCGCGTTCAGTTGCCCCGCGCCTCAGTGCAGCGGGTTGTCCTTTCCGAGGCCGAAGCCGAGTAGCTGTAGCCCCTGCTTTTCCCCTTTAGGATTCCAGTTGCCAGTTTCCTCAGGAGGATAGGCTATGGCAATGGTACCTCTGCCAGGTTTGGCAGAAATGGTGGAGATGATCTCGCGGGAGCGCAACTTGCCCCGCCATGTGGTTACTGAAGCCTTGCGAGAGGCGCTGCTCAAAGGCTACGAGCGCTACCGCAAAACCATCCAGCGAGACGTCGTTTTCCCAGAAGACCACTTCCGCAACTTTGAGGTGGAACTGGATGTGGAGGCAGGGGGCTTCCGCATTCTAGCCACCAAAACCATCGTTGAGCAGGTACGGGACCCGGATCACGAGATCTCGCTGTACGAGGTTCAGCAGGATTACCCCGAAGCCGAAGTTGGCTGGGAAGTCACCAACGACGTCACCCCCCAACAGGCGGAGTTTGGCCGCATGGCAGCTATCCAAACCAAGCAGGTGCTGGCCCAGAGGTTGCGCGACCAGCAGCGCCGCCTCATCCAGGAGGAGTTTCGCGACCTGGAAAAGACCGTGTTGCAGGCACGGGTGCTGCGCACGGAGGGGCAGACCGTGATCATGGCCGTATCCAGCGGTTTTGGTCGGCCCGAGGTGGAGGCTGCGCTGCCCAAGGAGGAGCAGCTGGCCAGCGACCGCTACGTCCCCAACGCGGTGATGAAGGTCTACCTCAAAAAAGTCCACGAGGGATCCCGGCGGGGGCCCCAGCTTTTGGTTTCCCGGGCTGATGCTGGCCTAGTGGTCAACCTATTTGCCAATGAGGTGCCGGAGATTGAAGAGGACATCGTGCGCATCGTGGCTGTGGCCCGAGAAGCCAACCCACCTTCCCGCAACGTGGGACCGCGCACCAAGATTGCCGTCGATACCCTAGAGCGGGATGTGGATCCAGTGGGGGCCTGCATTGGGGCAAAGGGATCCCGCATCCAGGCCGTAGTGGCGGAGCTGCGCAACGAGAAAATTGACGTTATTCGCTGGTCGCCGGATCCGGCCACCTACATTGCCAACGCCCTCAGCCCAGCTAAGGTGGTGGAGGTGCGGCTGGTGGATCCAGAGATCCAACAAGCCCATGTCCTGGTTACCAGTGACCAACTTAGTCTAGCCATTGGCAAAGAGGGACAAAATGTCCGTCTAGCTGCCCGCCTTACTGGCTGGAAAATCGACATCAAAGAAGTGGAGAGCTACCGAGCGGCGCTCGAGGAGGCGCAGGCCCAAGGACTGCCCTATCCCTTCATCACGCCAGCTGCCTTAGAACGCTTCCGGCGGCGGGAAAAGCAGGCTGCTCTGCAACTGGAAGAGGAGTACCCGGAGAAGCTCCGCCTGGAGGAGGAGCTGGAAGCAGACGAGAGGCTGGAGGAAGAATGGGTTGAGGAAGAGGAGGACTTCGACTACGATGCCGAGTTTGACATTGCTCAGCCCAAGGCCTAGAGCGGTGGGTCTGGCCAGTCGATAAATTAGATAGAAGCGATAGAAGCCTTTCCTCACTTACCCTTGAACTCCTCCCCACCAATCATCCTGGGCATATCGGGCGCCTCCGGGATGCTTTATGCCGTGCGCGCCCTGCACGTTCTGCTTAGCCTGGATTACCGCGTCGAAGTCGTGGTCTCTAAAGCGGCCTACCAGGTGTGGCAGGGGGAGCAGGGAGTGCCCTTGCCGGCGGATCCCCAGCAGCAGGCCCAGTTTTGGCGACAGCAGGCTGAAAGCGAGGGCGGATCCCTAGTCTGTTACCGCTGGCAAGACCTAGGGGCGGCCATTGCCAGCGGCTCCTACCGCACCCAGGGGATGTTGGTGATCCCTTGCAGTATGGGCACGGTGGCCAAGCTGGCTGCCGGCTTGAGTTCGGATCTGCTAGAGCGGGCTGCCGATGTGCAGCTCAAGGAAGGCCGCCGCCTGGTCATCGTGCCCCGGGAAACCCCCTTTAGCCTCATTCACCTACGCAACCTGACCACCTTGGCAGAGGCAGGGGCGCGCATTGTCCCCGCCATTCCGGCCTGGTACCACCAACCCCGCACCATCCTAGATCTGGTGGATTTTGTGGTGGTGAAGGCCTTGGATCAATTTGGCATCGACAGCCACCTCATCCAGCGCTGGCAAGGGATGCGTCAGCGCCAGATCCTCAAGTTGTCCTCTGAGGAGTAAACCCCGTAGCCAAGGCGAGGGCCTCCCGGCCGCGTTTTTTGGCGGTTGGTTTTCTTTCCCTGGGCTGGCCCCGTGGAGACATAGATCCTGGCTTATGATTCAAGAGCAAGTCATTGCACCCTCTGATTAACATGAAGACGCTCACGCTGCACCAGTTACAAATCTTCGAGGTTGCCGCCCGTCACCTCAGCTTTACCCGCGCTGCTGAGGAGTTGTACTTGACCCAGCCTACGATTTCGATGCAGATCAAGCAGCTCAGCAAAGCCGTGGGGCTGCCCCTGTTTGAGCAGGTCGGCAAGCGGCTCTACCTTACAGAAGCCGGCCAGGCTCTTTACCAGACTTGCCAGAAAATCTTTGAGCAGTTGAATCAACTGGAGATGACCCTCGCTGACCTGAAGGGACTAAAACAGGGACGGCTGAGCATTGGGGTCGTCACCACTGCCAAGTACTTTATTCCCCGCCTGCTGGGGGCGTTTTGTCAGCAGTATCCCGGTATCGACGTGTCCCTGAAGGTGCTAAACCGGCAGCAAGTTCTGGAGCGGCTGAGTAACAACATGGACGACCTCTACGTGATGGGGATGCCGCCAGAGGATCTGGATGTGGTAGCCCAGCCTTTCCTGGAAAACCCCTTGGTGGTGATGGCCCCCATTCACCATCCTTTGGTAGGCCAAAAGCAGATCCCCTTGGCCCGCATTGCCCAAGAGCCCTTCTTGGCCCGCGAGCCCGGTTCTGGCACCCGCATGGCGGTGGAGCGGCTCTTTGACAAGCACAACTTAAAGCTCAACATTCGCATGGAGATAGGCAGCAGCGAAGCCATTCGCCAGGGCATTATCGGCGGGTTAGGCATTTCGGTTTTGTCCCAGCATGTGTTGGCTCTAGGGGGGTGGCAACAGCATTTGGCCATCTTGGATGTGGAGGAGTTTCCCATCCAGGGGTTTTGGTATTTGGTCTATTTGCGCTCCAAGCGCCTTTCGCTTGTGGCTAAGGCTTTTGCTGATTTCCTGCTATCTCAGGTTTCTCAGATGGAGCTGGATTTTCTTGCAAAAGAGCAGCACAGATCCCCTCTAAATTCCAATCCAGATCAGCTTTCTGGCAGAGAGGATGAAAAGCATTTACCAGCTCTTGCCGCAGCCCCTGGAGGCCCTGGAAATCACGGGTAAAAAAGACCCGTAAAAACGCCAAGTAGGCCCGTGCCCAGTTGTCTTCAGGATTCAACTTGACAATTTGTTCAAAATGCTGCTGGGCTGCTTGCGGCCGCAACAGAGCCACCTCCAGCAACGCCAGCTCGTAGTGGCTTTGGATCTGCTTTTCCCGCTGGCCCTGGGCGGCTGCCCAGTGTTGTTCTCCCTCCAGCAGTTGGCGGATCAAAGCTCGGTCCGGATCGGTGAGAAAAGTTGGATATTGCAACGTTGTCCAGGCGTTGAGGTAAAGGGAGAGGGCCTCGAGATCTCCCTGCACAGCCGCCTTGGCCGCCTGTCGTAGGAGAAAGAGGGGATCTCCTGGGGAAATAGGGGATCCCCCTTTCCCGCCGCGGGATCCCTTCCAAGCCTGACTGAAAGACCGGCGCCTTCCTCGGGGGGATTGCCACTCCAGGTGGAGGATTCCTTCTTTTGTTGCTAGCTCTGGCCAGGCCAAGATCTCCTCCACCTGCCAACTGCCGGGGGCGTAGAGCAGCAGGCGGTTTTGGCCGACCACCCAGGCCCGCTTGGCCAAGACCTGCCCCTGGGGATCTTCCAGTCGCGCCCAGACAAGGGTTTGGGCCAAGTCCTGAGCCGGCCCCTGCCACTGCAGCCGCCAGGCTTGGGTTCCTCCTTTGAGCTGCAGCAGTTCCACTTCCTCTTCCTCTGCCGGAGCGGGCAACTCTTGCAGCACAACCCTGGGCTTGGTGGGGAAGTAGGTGTACAGCCAGCCCACCGCTGGCAGATCGAACTGCTGCCGCTGCCAGTCAGGACTCTTGTCTAGGAGTTGCCGGATTTGCTCCTTGGCTGGACCGTAGGGGCCGACAATTCCCTGCTCCCCTGCCGCGTCCACAAACCCATCCAAGAGCGCCAGCTCCACCTCCGGCCAGGGAGTTTGCCCGGCACTACGGAAGGTAATTGGCCAGCGCTGCAAAGCTGCCAGGTAGCTGAGCGTCTCGGAGGAAATCAACTCGGTGTTGGGGAGGACGCCTAGGGTGGTGGTCAAGCCTGGCTGCACCAGGGATCCAATCCATCTCGTCAGCTCCTGCTGGGGGTGCTGCCCATGCCAGCGCATTTGGATCCCTTTCCAGAGAGGAGCCACGCCGGGAGTGAGGGGCTGCCCCAGGTTAAGGAGGGCCAGGGATCCCAGAGCTAGGCTTATGCCAACTCCCTGGCGCAGCGCCTTTTGCCCCCAGCGTCCCCCCAGCCAACGCCAGACTTTGTCCAGCCCACCCGCCGAGAGGAGAGCCAGCAGGGGCAATAGCGGCAGTGTAAAGCGCACATCCTTGATGGCCACCAGGGTGTAGAGCAAGTAGCCCGAGCCGTAGAGGCCCCAGAGGAGAGCCTCCCGCCGGCTTGGGGATCCCCAGAGCGAAAGCAGCGGCAAGGGGCATAGCCAAGGGCCCATTTGCAGGGGCAAAAAGCGCAAATAGGCCGTCCACCAGCACAGGGATCCACCCGGGCAGGTGAGGTAGTAGTGGGCAGTCTCGGCATAAGCCCAGCCGTTGCTGAGTACAAACAGCCAGTTGGCTCCATACCAGGGCCAGCACAAGAGCAGCATGACCCCCATCCCCAGGGTCAGGTGGGCCAGCCGCACCAGCCAAGGGATCCTCACCCCCAGCAGAACAGCCAGCAGGGGCGGTAGCAAAAACAGCACCCCTGTCCACTTGGTCAGCAGCACCGCCGCCACCCCTGCCCCCACCCCCACCGCCCCCCACCAGGAGGGCTCCTCCCCATAGGCCCAGAGCGCCCAGAAAGCCAACGTCACCGCCACCAGCAGCGGCAGCTCCAACATGTACACATGGGCCAGGGCCGCAATCCCTGGGTAAAGCACCAGCAGCGCTGCTGCTAGCCAGCCCACTGCTTGGGAGTGGTAGATCCGCTGGCCCAGGCGCTGGGTTGCCAGGGTCAGGATCCCCAACAACGCCAAATTGAGCAACTGCCCGTCTGCTCGGCTAAAGGGGTGCAGAGCTGCCAACGGGATCCCCAGCCAATAGGCCAAAGGCGGGTAGCGCTGGTTCAGGTGCAAAAACTGCTGCCACCACAGCCCTTCCCAGCGAAACCGCCGCAGGTGCTCCCCAAATGCCTGCGCCTGCAACAGGTGCTGCGCCTCATCCCAGGCCGGTGGCAGGGGATCGCTCCAGTTCCAAACCAGCAGCAGCAACAGCGCCGCCATCCCTAGGACGGCCCAGGCCTTGAGCAAAGGGATCCCCCCCGGTCCTCTTGCCCCCGCCAGCCAACTGGATGCCCTCTCCATTCCCTTAGCCCTGATTCCCGACGCTACACTCAACTTGGGCTGCCCTTAGACAATACCCACCTCCCCATGACCGTTCCACCCTTTGGTCCCACAGGCGTCTGGATCCTCCCCGATCAGCTCCACCCGCAGCAAGCTGCCCTTGCCTCTCTCTCGGATCTACCCCCCCACCGCGTTCCCGTTCTTTTCATCGAATCCCACGCCTGGGCCAGCTCCCGCAACCATCACCAGCAAAAGCTGGTCCTGGTCTGGTCGGCCATGCGCCACTTTGCCCAGGAATTGCAGCAGCGTGGCCACCCCGTCACCTATGTGGAAGCCGAGGGCTATGCCGAGCCTCTACAAGCCTGGGCCAGGCAAAACCGGTTGCAACAAATCCGCCTCATGCAGCCCGCCGACATCCCCGTCCGCGAGGAGGTGGGAAAGCTAAGATCCGTCCTCCCCTGCCCGCTCCTAGTCCTAGAAAACAACCACTTCCTATGGACAGCTCGCCAATTTATCGACTGGGCCCTAGGCCGCAAGCGCCTCCTCCTAGAGGACTTCTACCGTCAAGGGCGCAAACGCTTCCGCATTCTGATGGACGGCTCCCAGCCCCTCGGCGGGCGCTGGAATTACGACCGGGAAAACCGCCAGCCTCCCCAGCCTGGCCGGCGCTACCCTCCCCCTTTGACATTTCCCCCCGATGCCATCACTCAGGCGGTGATGGAGAAAGTGCGGCGACGTTACGGCCACCACTTCGGATCCCTGGAAGGCTTTGGCTGGGCTGTTACTCGCACCCAAGCCTTGCAGGTGCTTGAGGACTTCATTCAACACCGCCTGCCTTATTTTGGTCCTTGGCAGGACGCCATGCAAGCCGGGGAAGACTTCCTCTACCACTCCCTCCTTTCGCCCTACCTCAACCTAGGACTTCTCACCCCCCACGAAGTCATCGCTGCTGCCGAGCAGGCCTACCATCGCGGCGGGATCCCCCTCCCTTCGGCCGAAGGCTTCATCCGCCAGATCCTGGGCTGGCGAGAATACCTGCGCGGCTTCTACGAATACCAAATGCCCAACGGCTATGCCCAGAAGAACTTCTTCGGCCACCACCGCCCCCTGCCCCAGTTCTTCTGGACGGGCGAAACCGACATGGCCTGTCTGCGGCACACCCTCGGCCAGATTCGTCGCCACGGCTACGCCCATCACATCCAGCGGCTGATGGTACTCAGCAATTTCTCGCTCATTGCCGGCATCCAGCCCCAAGCTGTAAAAGCCTGGTTTCACGATGTCTTCATCGACAGCTACGACTGGGTGATGCAGCCCAACGTCATCGGCATGGGCCTTTTTGCCGACGGCGGCATGCTTTCCACCAAGCCCTACGCCGCTTCTGCCCAGTACATTTGCAAAATGAGTGACTACTGCCGCCGCTGCCGCTACAATCCCAGCGAGAAGGTTGGCGAACGGGCCTGTCCCTTCAATACCTTCTACTGGGATTTCCTGTTGCGCCATCGTTCTCTCTTGCTTCCTCTGGGAAGGATGAAATGGGTACTGGCCCACCTGGATCGCCTGCAGCCAGGGATCAAAGCCCAAATCCAAGCGCAAGCCGCTGCTTGGTGGGAGTCCACGTCCAATGCCTAGGGGCAACTCCCTGGGCCTGCTGTCTGGTATTCACTAGAATTGGAGACCCTTTTTCGCGTGCTACTTGGTTCTAAGGAGCCCACGTCATGAAATGTCCCCGCTGCGGCAAGCAAGAAATCCGTGTTTTGGAGTCCCGTTCGGCAGAAGGTGGCCAAAGCGTGCGGCGGCGGCGGGAATGCATGTCCTGTGGCTATCGCTTCACCACCTATGAGCGCATCGAATTCATGCCCATCATGGTCATTAAACGGGATGGATCCCGGGAGAGTTTTAACCGCAACAAGATCTTACAGGGGGTGATGCGCGCCTGTGAGAAAACCCCCGTGACCCATAAGCAAATGGAAGAGCTGGTCGACGAGATCGAAGAGAAGCTCCAATTAGAAGATGTGCAGGAAGTAACCACCCTCCGCATTGGCGAGATGGTTTTGGAGCGCCTGCGGCATCTGAGTGAAGTGGCCTACCTGCGCTTTGCCTCTGTGTATCGTCGGTTTCGAGACATCAAAGACTTTGCTCACGAGTTGGAACAGTTAGAGCAGTTGGAACGACCGTCGCGCCAGGATTTAGAGCGCCTCCTCCAGGACTCCTTTGCTTCAGAAGGGAGCACAAAGTAGAGAAAATGCTCTCCAGGGGCTCCCATTTGCAACGCTTGGCGCTATGCTTGGGGTAGCAGTCGCTGCTTGCCCTAGGCCTAGCGCTAGGCAGGCGGGGGTAGGCGGCGTTTAGCACTACCCTTAGAAGATCCAGATTTCACAGTGTAGGTCTTATGCAACACAACTTTCGGGCTTCCAGCCTCTCTGTAGCTCCTAGCAGCAACAACAGCTTTCCCTCTCCCGAGGCCCTGGAAACTGAGCCTAGGCCTGGGACAGTGCCGCTCCGGGTACATCAACAAATGGCCGAAGAGCTGGAGTCTGCCCGTCAACAGGTAAGCCGCCTCTCCTTGGAAAATCAGCGCTTGCGCACCCTGCATCAGCAGTTGTCTGGAGAAATTGCCGCCCTCGAGCAAGAAATTCAGGGACACGTGGGCCAGATCCTAAAGCGCCTGCAGCAACTTAACCTGCGGCTTGCTGACTCAAGTCAACAAGCTGCTGCTTCCGAAAGAGAAGCTACTACAGCGTCCTGGCGAAGGGATAACCCAACCTCCTCGCCCTACGACTTTCTCAATCGCCTTAAGCAGCGCCAAGCCCGCAGCGAAGCTTCACCCTTCTCCAGCAATGGCTACTCTCCTACCTTGAGCTTAACTGGGCCCCCTTCTGAGTCGCTTCACCAAGCCCACTTCTCCGCTGTTCCCACCTGCCCTCCTCATGAAACCCCTGCCGCGCCCCCTTCGCCCCAGGCTAAGTACCAATTTCCTTCTCTAGAGGAGCTAATGCAGAACAGGGGGAATCCAGCTCTCTATCCCAGCGAAGCCTACCAGCGTGCCCGGGATCACCACCATGGCTCCCAAGGATCCCCCCTACTTTGGATAGCAGCAGCTATTGTCTTAGTGGTTGGCTCTTTTGGACTAGGATTCGTAGCAGTGCAACCCTTCTTGCATAGCAGTTCCCCCTCTCCTCAAGCACCGTCGGCAAGCCCCCAGTAACACACAGGAATAGCAGCCCCTTTTTGGTGAGAGGGGGCGTGGTGGAGTCTGGCACCGAGCTATTTTTCCGGAGGGTCACCCCTCCAGTAGGTTCGCCGCTG